>NZ_JABAED010000017.1:0-93910 GCF_023701875.1 Rahnella sp. CG8 | reverse complement strand
GTGCAGGAACACACAATACTGCCTGTGGGATCCCGGGCAGATGCACTGGCCGGGTATGAGCGGTCTGAATATCAGAAATTACCAGATCATCACCGCGTATTACGCTGACGTATTTACCGTCGGGTGCCTGCATTCGCACATAATAATCAATGCGTCCTGAATCCAAATTAGTGTCGCCGTGATCAGAATAAATAGAGAAGTATCCGTTATTGCGCTGGGTTGTCCCCTGCTGCTGATCGTCAAATTTCAGGGTGAAACTGGTACTGTTCGAGCCATACCCATCGTACAAACACATATCTATAGTAGCCGAGCCGTTCATTTGCGTTTGATTACCTTTAGTGCCGGGCAGCGGGCGCAGGTTAAGGTCAACGCGCGGTGCGGCTTCGCCAAATTCGGGTAAATAGATTTGCTGGTTGTTATTGTCAGTGACGTTGAGGGTGATGTGCGCTGTCCATCTGGCCAGATTTTTACCCGGGGACCACTGCCACAGATCCAGCGCCAGTGTACCTTCCCAGACTCCGCCAACCGGAAGTTTTTTCAATTCATCCCCGTTGATAAACATATAGAGAAAGGTTTCTTTGGCACCGTTGTCAGCCCCCGCAGTGACTAAAAAATGCGTGCCATCTGCCGAACTCGAATGGTAGCCTTTGAGATTAATAACGGCTTGCAGGCCGCTCTTCTTCTCAGTAAAGAGAGTAGGAATAAGCGTATCCCCTGTTGCTCCCCAGTCTCCATTCGCATTTTTGGCTTCGCCACTTTTACATTGCCCGGTCTCCGGAGACGTATTTGATAAACACCGCCAGTTATTTCTCCCCCATAACCTCGGGTCTTCGGTGTCATAACCTCCACTTTCATGCGTCCAGATGCCGAGTGTACTGGGCGGTGTTCCTCTGTCAAAAGTTGCGCTTACGGGCGTATCTCGTCCGGCAGGAGGCACGCTTTCTGCAAGTGCTGGCAGTATTGTCAGCACAGGTGCCAGAGTGGCAAACAGTGCAAAAAAACATGCTCTTTTAACGGACATATTCACTTTCCTTAAAGCTGCGGTGTAAAATTCACAATCAGATGTCCGGTATAATTCCCGGCTTGTTTACTGTTGATATCCATTGTCTTGGTGCTGAGTTCCAGTGGCGCAGGAACACACAATACTGCCTGTGGGATCCCGGGCAGATGTACAGGCCGGATATGAGCGGTCTGAATATCAGAAATCACCAGATCATCACCGCGTATTACGCTGACGTATTTGCCGTCGGGTGCCTGCATTCGCACATAATAATCAATGCGTCCTGAATCCAAATTAGTGTCGCCGTGATCAGAATAAATAGAGAAGTATCCGTTATTGCGCTCGGTTGTCCCCTGCTGCTGATCGTCAAATTTCAGGGTGAAACTGGTACTGTTCGAGCCATACCCATCGTACAAACACATATCTATAGTCGCCGAGCCGTTCATTTGCGTTTGATTACCTTTAGTGCCGGGCAATGGACGCAGGTTAAGGTCAACACGCGGTGCGGCTTCGCCAAATTCGGGTAAATAGATTTGCTGGTTGTTGGTATCGGTGAGATTGACTGTGATGTTGGAATCCCAGTGATAAACCTCGGTTTCGTTGCTGTTATGGAGAAGAATTTTTAGCTGAGCAGTCCAGATGCCGCCAACCGGTAACTTATTGAGTTCGGTGGCAGGGATTTTCAGGGTTAAGTTAACACCATCTGTTGAATCACCGCTGCAGGAGTTTTGTGCGCTTTGATTCATGGGCTTAGGATCGCCATACATCGCGCAATTTCCGTTATACCAGTAGGCTTCGCGTATTCCCTGCAATTCGAGAGTCTGCGTTGCGCCACTGCGCTTTTCCGTAAATTTAAGATAAACCGGCAGATAGGCGGCATATCCGCCTTTACCCGTTGGGCATTTACCATTTTCATCGCTGGTGCTTGACGTGCAGGCCCAGTAGTTAAGGCCCCAGCGACCGGAATTAGTCGAGTCGTATCCGCCGCTTTCTTGTGTCCAGATATTTACCGTTGATGCGGTACCCTTCGCGATGTTCAGTTCTGTATTGATGCTGTGATCCAACGGAGCAACCGTGTCAGCCTGCGCATCGGACAACGTGGCTAACAGGGTGCTCAGTGAAATAAATAAAGCAGTCAGAAGTTGTTTATGTTTCATTTTCTTTCTCGAATCGCAGCAGGTAAATCAGCAGGCTGAACCGGTTTACATAATGTTTTACCGACATAACGCACGACATCGCGGCTTGATTGCACGGTGACTGCGCACTGGTAATTCTGACTGCCACTGCGCAGATACAGGTTTTTCGCTAACGAGGTCATTTCTGCGGTAAAGCCGCCATCTTCTGAGCTGCTGAAGGCATTGGCATTGAGCAGGGTGCCCTGGGTTAACGGTTCGCCCGTGGCGGTAACCAGTTGTCCAACATAGGTATAATGCGATTCCATCGTCACTTCGCGTACTTTCATTTTCCCCGGCAGGAGGAACAATTTCTGGCTGCCTGCGCCCTGTGTAATGCTGGCCTGGCTACCTGAACTGACATCACGGCTTTCATCAACGGACACCTTGCCTTCTTCAAAACCGGTCACCGGGAATAACGCTTTGCTGTTCTGTTTCATGTGGGCCGCGCCGCCGCCCTGAACTGAAACGTCGATCAGTGCGTCATCTGCGGCATCCGCCTCTTCTTCATTACTGCCTTTCACCTTCACAGCTACCGCAGCACCCGGTGAGCCTGTACCGCCTGGCCCCCAGAAGAAGCCGGATTTAGATACCGCAACGGAAGAACTGTAGCTGCCGGTCACTGCGCCCTGATGGGTTTTTTGCTCATTGTCATAGCTGTCGGAAACGGTCAGTTCGCCTTCGCCATACTGGCCATTGAGACGGCCATGAACCGAGGCGTTAGCGTTATCGGTATCTGTGCCGCCCACGTCAATACCCAGTTCGCGGTCGTTATTGCTGCCCCAGTCCCAGTTCTGACTGGCGTTATACGTCATCTGCGCATCGCCGTTCTGGCTGCCCTGATAATCGGTGCTGAATGAAGTGTTGCTGCTGCGAAGCTGCGCATCTTTTGGCGTATTACGTGACAGGGAGAAGCCGACGTAGACACCTTTGTCACTATCGCTGTCACTGCTGCTCTGACGACGGTAGCCACCAAAACGCGTGGTGATCGTCATCTGTTTCCAGTTGAAGCTTTTATTCAGGCTCAGTTGCAAGGTTTTGGATGTACTCTGCGATTCGGTATTGTTGATCATGTTGTCTTCAAAAGGTTTTGAAGGATCGTACGTCGCAGAGTCCGGTGAGAGACTGGTATTTTTATTGTAAGTGTAGCCCAGAGAGGCAGACCAGCCCTTAACCGGCACGGAAAGTGTGGCGTTAATTGATTCGTAGCAGCCAATATCCGCATAATCATTTTCCCCGACATCGGCACTGGTGCAGCTTTTACCGTATGCGGCATTGCGATAGACGCTCATGGAAAAACCGTCGTTGTAGCTGATTTGCTCAACGTTACCTTTGGAACCGTCTGTGCCGCTAAACACGCTGGTCTGCATATCCAGCACGCCGTCGATCACTTTTCCGTTAAAACCGTGTGTCCATTGCAGGCCCGCTTCGCCATAATTTTCATTATCGGTATTGGCAATACCTGCCGTCGCCGTCAGCTCGGCAAACACCGGCAGACGCGCACCGGCTTGCATCACCGGTTTGCGTGATGTGCTGTCATTTTCTTCGTCATCTGTTGAGCTGACGACTTTGTTATCTGCCGTTTCACCGGCCTGTACAAACCATTGCATATGCCCGTCACTGATCCCGCCCGTTTTGGTAAACGGCTGGGTTTCGGTGCGCACGAGCTGGTTATTCTCATAAATTCGCAGGGTGACGGCATAACTGCCGCTCGGGAAGTTGCCGGTATCCAGCGTATTTGAACCGTTATTGAGATAAAACGTGCCGAGCAACTGATTGCCGCGATAAGCATCGACGCGGGATTTGCTGGAAAGCAGTACCACCAGCGGTGAACCTTTGCTGGCTTCATCAAGATTCAGGTAGCTCAGGGAACTCCCGGCACGGACGCCATCGATCGCATTCAGCGGTAACAGCGAGAAACTGATATTACCGCCCAGGTTGCTGGAAAGGTCGCGTGAGTCCATGCGTCCGGCCTGCACGTAGTGACGCTTACCTAAGCTCTGGCGGAAATAGAGATCATCGACAGATACTGTCTGGCTTTCACTGTCGTCACTTTTGTAAGAATCAAGCGACCAGTCAAAACCCACATAGCCGCTGGTCAGCACGCCCAGTGCGCCGGCGCCTTGTAGTGACAGACTCTGGTATTGATCCTGCGCTGCCACGTTCAGGGTTTGCTGATGAATTAAGGCATTTTCAGTCTGCGCGGTCGGGGTGTAATAAAGGGCTTTTTTATCAGCATCAGGCACCAGTGCTTTGCTGACAAAGACGTCGGCGGCGCTGTTGTTTTCATCGTAAATCAGCGCCAGCGAGTCGGTTTCCAGATAACCACAGCCCCTGGCGTCGGCATTGCTGCTGCAGGCCAGGTTGCCATGGCGGGGAAGCGGTGCAGACAAGGTCGCCAGCATTTTCTGGTAATCCGGCGTGCCAGTTTTCAGCGGCAGATTCAGTGCGGTAAGTACCGCCTGCGGGTCTTTAAACTGTATGGTTTCCAGTGTGACGTTGGCTTCAAATAAGCCGGCAGACTGGCCGAGCAGATTGACGTTCAGCCAGACGTTCTGACCTGAGACCAGCTCTTCGAAACCCGGAGGAACGTCAGAGCCAGCTAAAGCAAGATTGCTGAATAAAGCAAAATGAATTGCCAGAAAGCAAAGTGACACTTTCAAGTTAGGTTTCATTATTTTTCCTTTATTCAAAAATCTGAGAGGTGAAAAGAATCGGCCTGATTAACAGGCCGATGAGGAGTGATTCAGGTGGAATGAACGCTTATGGCGTTTCAGTTGCCTGAGTCAGTACCACGCTGACAACGCCGCTGTAGTTACCGGAAGCAACAGGTGCCTGAGTGGTCTGGCTGACTTTCAGAGGCTGAATGATGGAACCGTTAGTGGTATCGCCGTTCGGGAACAGGGTAGTTGCAGCCATGGTCTGCTGAGCCTGAGTCAGGGTCAGTTCGCCGTATTTAACAGTCAGTGGGATATTTGGGTTGGTACCCACGGTATCCATTAATTGCGGGGTACCTGCCAGGTTGATGTTCACATCTTTTTCAGCATCGTTAGAATAGATCTTGGTCATCTGTGTAACAGGTTCCAGACCTACGCCAGGCATATAAGTCATTTCCATCGTAGAAGGTAATACTTCGCCAGTGTCAGTGGTCATATCCAGAGTGGCGTCAACGTTTGCAGTCACAGTAATATCTTTCTGTACAGCAGAAGCGTTAATAGCGAAGCCCATGATTGCAGTGACCAGCAGTGGTTTGATAATTGATTTCATTTTTAATTCCTAATTAAGAAGATGCATATTGCTATGCGGGGTTTATAACAAGAGTTATTCTTTACGTAAAATAATGAGATCTATTTTGCGCTGAATTCTTTTACGCCAACGGTTTTATCTGTCCAGTTGAAGTATTTCACTTTCACCACACGGTAATTATTTCCTTTAAATAATTCCGGAGATAACGTTGCGCGCTGATTAGGGTAAATGCTATTTTTTACCGGTTTACTCCATTTACATCCGTCATCAGTGAGTTGCTGAGGACATAAGCCGATACTGTTAATTTTAAGATGAATATTGCCGGTGTTGCTCACCACGCGAGTCGCCGGATCCAGCGTGAAGTCTAGTCGCGGTGCGGCAGGCGGGACGGTAACCAGTACGCCCCAGATCATGCTGATGCCGAGTTTGGTCTGATTCTTCTGGTCACTTTTCCCACCGTTATTATTCAGCCCCGGAACACCTTCAAAGTAAACGCGATAGGCTTCTTCTGTTTGCGGTTGCTGAATATTAATCAGACGTATAATTCGGGTGGTGCCGGGTGCCAGTCCGAATTTCTCCGGTGTCACAACAATACCGTTACCAGATGACTGAGTTATTGTTGTTTCATTTTCCTGCGGCGTTGCCGGGTTATTTATTTTCTTTACCGTCGTTTTTACATATTCCGTGGTGGCGGAGTTTGTTGTTACGCTAATTTGTGCGCCACCGCTTTTCTGCATAGGAACCGAAATAGGGTAGACGCTTATTCCTGCAAATGATGATGCTGATAAAAGTAATGGGGAAGCCGCTAAAATCATTACCCATGATTTCAATTTTGTTAATGGCATTGTCATTTTCTCAATGTTTAATAAGTCGCTATCCTGAAGAATATTTCGTTAATTCCTTTTACTTGATATTTGTTTGGTTGCTTTCGATGGGGTGAATAATAGATTCAATGAATGTTCAGGTCAATGGCATGCAAATTAGCTATTTGTGTTATTTATTTGGCTATAAATGATATTCAACATAAATATAACATTTGGCATGATTTTCACTTTCATGATTATGAAGGGATTTTATTCGTTATTTTGTTTTTATAATCGTGAATGTTAACTAAATGAAGACGGCTAATTTCAAACTGGCGCACATCTACATGATGTATTAAGTTAAATGAATATAAACGTGATTTTGAAATTATCCATTAAAATCATTTAGATATAACATCTTCGGTTAACGGTTGTTGTAAGCTGTTTGGGTATTTAAATGGCGAAAAAGAAAGGAATAAGAAACGAAAGGGGAATAAGGGGCAATAAAAAACCCCGCCTGGGGCGGGGTTTGAGAGATTTTATGACGCGTGGGTTTCTTATAAACCTGCGGCTTCACGCAACTGAGCGGCTTTGTCGGTTTTTTCCCAAGGGAAATGTTCACGACCAAAGTGACCGTATGCGGCGGTTTCTTTATAGATAGGGTGCAACAGATCCATCATCTGGATCAAACCGTACGGACGCAGGTCGAAGAACTCGCGCACCAGCAGGGTCAGCTGTTCGTTGGAGACTTTACCGGTACCGAAGGTTTCCACCATGATTGAAGTCGGTTCTGCCACGCCGATAGCGTAAGACACCTGGATTTCGCAACGATCTGCCAGACCGGCAGCCACGATGTTTTTCGCCACATAACGTGCCGCGTAGGCCGCTGAGCGGTCAACTTTCGACGGATCTTTACCAGAGAACGCACCGCCACCGTGACGGGCCATGCCGCCGTAGGTATCCACGATGATTTTACGACCGGTCAGACCGCAGTCACCCATCGGGCCACCGATAACGAAACGGCCAGTCGGGTTAATGTGGTATTTGGTACCGGCGTTCAGCCATTCTGCTGGCAGGACAGGTTTGATGATTTCTTCCATCACCGCTTCCTGCAAATCTTTCAGCGAGATGTCTTCAGAGTGCTGAGTAGACAATACCACGGCATCGATACCGACGATTTTGCCTTCGTCATACTGGAAAGTGACCTGGCTTTTCGCATCCGGACGCAGCCATGACAGGGTGCCTGATTTGCGCACTTCAGCCTGACGCTGCACCAGACGGTGAGCATAAGTAATAGGCGCTGGCATCAGTACGCTGGTTTCGTTGGTCGCATAACCAAACATCAGACCCTGGTCGCCCGCACCTTGTTCCAGCGGATCAGTACGGTCAACGCCCTGATTGATATCCGGAGATTGCTTACCAATAGCGCTCAGCACTGCGCAGGAATTGGCATCGAAACCCATGTCGGAATGGATATAACCAATTTCACGAACAGTCTGACGTGTGATTTCTTCAACGTCGACCCATGCGCTGGTGGTGATTTCACCGCCAACCAGGACCATGCCGGTTTTGACATAAGTTTCACATGCAACACGTGCTTTTGGGTCTTGCTCTAAAATTGCGTCCAGTACCGCGTCGGAAATCTGGTCAGCGATTTTATCTGGATGTCCTTCCGAAACGGATTCGGACGTGAAGAGATGTTTAGCCATTATGTTCTTTACCTTACATACGACGGGTTAGATATCACTGCATAGCACTGGGGAGACTGGCAGATGAGGAGCAGAGCTCGCCATTGTCGCAATGCGTCCTGCATGTCCCCATTAGGCAAAGCCTTGAAGCAGTTTGCGCGTTAAACCACCCAAGCGTGTGGACGGATTAACATCTGGATGGCTATTTTAGGATAGCAGGCGTTCTGAATGCCAGTCATTTTTGTGACGGAGTGGGTGTTATTGTGCGGGTTTGCAGTGATTTTCACGGTCTGAAACTATTTGTACTGCATTTTCATTTTGCATTTACAGCGTGTTATCGGTATAAACGGCGCGCGCTATGCACATTTCTGCAGGCCCTGCAGAAGCAGCGTATTCCAGTAATTACTGTTTTCTCAGCTCGAATGCCCGCGGGTGATGCGTGGCACGTGTGGAGGTGGTTAGTTTAATGACCCACTTTTTACCGTTTGTAACATTTCAACAGCATCCCCTGCAGCCTTTATTGCGTTCTGCAGCACTTCTTTCAGACCCTCATTCAGAAAAGCGTCTGTCATCTCTGCGATGTTTCAGACAGCCTGATTACAGACAGGTCAGTCACCGACATCGGTACGCTACTCAGTAAGCTCAGGTCTGCGTGAACATCGCATTCCCGACATATAACTGATGTAGCCTGCAATCTCCCGGGGCATCCACCCCTGATTTCTCCCGACTCGTTACACGGAGTCTAAAAACGTGTTTTACAATGATATGAGTAGAAAACAGTCCCGTGGCTGTGGCTCGCAGGGTTTTATCCTGTCTGAAAGCCAGCCTTGCGGGTTGTTCTCACCTGTTGTTACTGCGATAGTGGCTGGCCATGTTGTCAGTATAGAAAGAGGATTTACCTATGTCTGATGACATCCAGTCCCACCGTCCGTCACACGCGGGCGATACTGTTTCTTTGCGCTCCATGCAGGAGGTTGCCGTGAACGATCGTGATGCCAGCAAGATGCTGCGCACTTACAACGTTGCCTATTGGGGTAACAACTATTTTGACGTCAACGAACTGGGCCACATCAGTGTCTGCCCGGATCCTGACGAGCCTTCTGCCCGTGTTGATCTGGCACAACTGGTGAAAGACATGCGTGAGCAGGACGGTCAGCGTCTGCCGGCACTGTTCTGTTTCCCACAAATTTTGCAGCACCGTCTGCGTTCGATTAACGCTGCGTTCAAACGTGCGCGTGAATCGTTCGGTTATGAGGGTGACTACTTCCTGGTTTATCCGATTAAGGTTAACCAGCATCGCCGCGTGATCGAATCGCTGGTGGAATCCGGTGAACCGCTGGGTCTGGAAGCCGGCTCGAAAGCTGAACTGATGGCCGTTCTGGCGCACGCCGGGATGACCCGTTCCGTGATCGTATGTAACGGCTATAAAGACCGCGAATATATTCGTCTGGCGCTGATCGGTGAGAAGCTCGGTCACAAGGTATATCTGGTTATCGAGAAGATGACTGAGATTAAACTGGTGCTGGAAGAAGCCGAACGTCTGAACGTGATCCCACGTCTGGGTGTGCGTGCACGTCTTTCCTCGCAGGGCTCCGGTAAATGGCAGTCCAGCGGCGGCGAGAAATCCAAATTCGGTCTGGCGGCCTCTCAGGTTCTGCAACTGGTTGAAATGCTGCGTGAAGCAGGGCGTCTGGAAAGCCTGCAACTGCTGCATTTCCATCTGGGTTCACAGCTGGCGAATATCCGTGATATCTCGACCGGCGTGCGTGAGTCTGCGCGTTTCTACGTTGAACTGCACAAGCTGGGCGTCAACATTCAGTGCTTCGACGTGGGTGGGGGGTTGGGCGTGGATTACGAAGGCACCCGTTCGCAGTCTGATTGCTCGGTGAACTATGGCCTGAATGAATACGCTAACAACGTCATCTGGGGTATCGGCGATGCCTGTAACGAACATGGCCTGCCACACCCGACGGTGATCACCGAGTCTGGCCGCGCCGTGACCGCGCACCATACCGTGCTGGTCTCCAATGTGATTGGTGTTGAACGTAACGAGTTCAAAGAGCCGGTTGCGCCTGAAGATGATGCACCGCGCGCGCTGGGCAGCATGTGGGATACCTGGAACGAAATGCACGATCCGGAAAACCGCCGCTCATTGCGTGAATGGCTGCACGACAGCCAGATGGATTTGCATGATGTCCATTCGCAATACGCACACGGTATTCTGGATCTGACGCAGCGCGCCTGGGCGGAAGATATCTACCTGAATATCTGCAACAAAATTCAGGATCAGCTGGATCCGAGCAACCGTGCACACCGTCCGATCATTGACGAATTGCAGGAACGTATGGCGGACAAACTGTACGTCAACTTCTCGCTGTTCCAGTCTATGCCGGATGCGTGGGGTATTGATCAGTTGTTCCCGGTGCTGCCGCTGGAAGGTCTGGATAAGCCACCGGTAGGTCGTGCTGTGCTGCTGGACATCACCTGTGATTCCGACGGCACTATTGATCACTACATCGACGGTGACGGCGTAGCCACAACCATGCCGATGCCGCCGTACGACCCTGAGAATCCGCCGGTGCTGGGCTTCTTTATGGTCGGTGCGTATCAGGAAATTCTCGGCAACATGCATAACCTGTTCGGCGATACTGCAGCAGTAGATGTCTTTGTCTTCCCTGACGGCAGCATTGAAGTGCAGCAGTCCGACGAAGGCGATACCGTGGCGGATATGCTGGAATACGTGCAACTGGATCCGAATGTGTTGCTGGCCCGTTTCCGCGATCAGGTAAAAGAAACTGATCTGGATGCGGAATTGCAGGCGCAGTTTGTTGAAGAGTTTGAATCCGGATTATACGGTTATACGTATCTGGAAGAAGATGAGTAATTCGTTGAAATAATACGTCGTATTACCGTCACAATAATATGGCGAAGGGGTCCTCCTTCGCCATTTTTTACTATTCATAATTGACAACAAAAGTACCGGTGGCAGAGAAGCGTCCTACCGAAATACTCCTGGAATCGCCGACCAGTTGCGCGTTGAACTGTAATTGTTTAGATGAGGGCATATTCAAATCAGTCACTGAGTAAACGGAATTGGTGTCGTTAGGTTTCAACTGGCTGCCAGAACCTGTGGTAATTTTCACACCCACACCCGTTGCCGCATTTGATGTCACTGAATTACCCAACAACATATTGTTCCCCGGCGCGACAATATTCGTCGTCATCCGGGTTTTAAACATGTTCACATTCGTACAGCCGGAAGCATTCAGGCTGAATTTCGTCACGCTGGTAGCCCCTGAATTGACTTTTGCTGCACTGTAATCCCCCAGCGGGATAGTACCGCCGCCCGCACTGCTGACCAGCGCAGTACAGGTTGGCGTTTGCACGGGGAAGGAGAAAGTACTCATATTCAGACTAATACGATGGTTGTTAATGTCCTCCTTACCCACCCTGAATCCACCAATATAACCCGCCGAAGCCGGTCGAATGGAGGTTACACCTGCGGGTATACCGGTGAACTGGGGGGTCTGAAAAAGCACAATATAGTAATCATACCACTGACCCCCATCCATTGAGTTTTCCAAATTGGTGGTATTCTGTGCCGTGGTTTCATTGTCAGAGAAAAAATAAGGCATAAAAGCTTGAACTCTGTAACTGGCCCCGGTGCCTCTGATTTGAACTGAATAGAGGATCCCCGGGATATTGGTGGCATATAACCCCGCACTGGGGGAAACACCCGCGTAATCGTCAACCTGAGGAATGGCGCCGGCGATCCCATATAAAATCTCACCAGAATCACCCGGGCTACAATCGGTACGCGCATTCTTAGTTGTGGTTGCTTTTTGATTTAAGTCCGTAATCATTTGCGTCCTGGCCACGTGCGGTAACAGGGAAACCACAGAGCCGGAAAAGCTTAATGTTGCGGTGTAGGGGGCATCCCTGAAATAACATTCTACTGCCGCCTCAGCCGGTTTAACGGTTAAATCCCCCGTTAGTACTAATAAAGCGGTAAAAATGAATGTACGGATGAAACGAGACGACCGTATATACACTGTATTAAAAGGTAAATGATTATTCATAGCTAACACTCACTAATACTTTTGATGTAACCCGGCCTGCTGAGACAGCGCCTGTATTCTGATAACGTGTATAGAAGTGATAGTCCGTTATTTCAGCAACGGGTGTTGCGGCGTTTATCGGGAAATTCACATCGGAAGAACCGTCTGCCTCCAGCACATTGGTGTTGTATTTCTGGGAAAATATCACCAGGCCCACGTTATCGGCGCCATCTGCTGCACCGTCTGTTTCGCTGATAAATACCTGTTTAGAGCCAGGTGCGAAATTTCCTGATTGCGGGGCAAAACTGAAATGAACATTCTCTATCACATCCGTGCATTCGCTCAGGCTAACAGTGAACGGATAACCGCCCAGCTGATCGGTGGGTAATATTGGCGCAGGCGGGGAACCGCGATCATCAAAATAATTGACGCTAACGGTAGGTAAATGAATGGCGCCGCCATTTTGTACGGTTAACTGGCAGGTCGTCTCGAGAATATTAGCTTGTATATTCAGGTTGAGATCACTTTCCGCACTGGTGACGAAAGGAAACCCCACGGCTAATACCGTTAACAAGCGTAATAATGTGTTATTCATATTCACCGGGTGATTTATCATATTCCTTCCATTAGTCTTTGCTCGGCGATTTATTGATAGATAATCACAAACGTGATCGGTGCAATAAAGTTCCCTGAGGTAACATTTGATAGTGTACTGCCTGCTGCAATCACCATTCGGGCATTCATATTCAGGGTTGTGCCCGCAGTGGTGAGTGTGACCGTTTGCGGTGTGGCTCTGTCGACACAACTGAACTGAGTGCCGCTGTCAGGTGCATTCCGCCAGAGTTCAACCGCAGTCGCCGCTGCAGTGCCGCCATTGTTGGCAAATGAATCACCACTGGCTCCGGTACCGGAGCAGGCTCCTGCTGTTGGGTTGGCGGTGATCTCGGCGGATTTAACGCCGGAGCAATCGCTGAAAACCAGTTTAAAAGGCTGAATTTTACTTTTCTGTTTCAGTTCTGATTTATAGACATCATTAAAGTTAATGGCGGATGTCGGTGTCCCTGATGAGTTTTGAATCTGGGCAGCACAAGTCCCTGCTTCAATAGTAGAAGTAAAAGTAGCGGTTAAATTTTCAGTCGGCGTGAGCTCAACGGCATGTGCTGAACACGTCATGATGAATGCTGCTGAAAGCAGTAAAATTTGTTTGGGTTTCACGTTATTTTTCTCCATGCAGATCTTTCATAACCTGTTTTTTCTATTTTATTCATAGTTAAAGTTAAAGGTGGCAACGGCGCTGAAATTCCCCGTTGTTCCTTTATTTGCTTGCGTTTCTTGCAGGCGTGAAATCAGGGTGACCTCTTTTGCATTGATTTCTGCGCTGCTCCAGTTGAGCCGCTGACTGTCATTGGTGGAATTAATCACAAAAGGCTGGTTTGACGCCGAGGCACGTGCAATAGAAACGCCCAAAAAGGAGGATGCCCCTTCACCTGAAACTCCATTACTAATCAGTGTGTTAACATAATTTGACTGCGTACCCCTTATGGTGGTTTTAATCGATGTGACTCCCGCCGGGCATTCCACAATTTTTATTTTGAAGGTTGCCGTAGCAGCATTATCACCGGCAATAATTTTATCTAACCCCACCTTTCCGCCCGAACCAACAGGAATGGTATTGTTAATGCCATTTCCTGAACCGCCTTCCAGTCTCATTTCACACGTCGTTTCAATAATATTAGCGCTAAAAGTAACGTTAACATTTTGTGCGAAAGTCGGTGTCATGTTCATATTGATAAATAAAGCTGAAAATATCGAGAATGATATTCTGTATCCCTTTCTCATTCTTTTTCTCCTGTTTATTCTATTTACCCGGAAATCAATGGGTGATTGTGCAAAGGATATTTTTTAACATGATTGTCATGTTCACTTTTTCTGGGGTTTCCGGGATGGAATAATTAATCTGACAGGATTGGTCAGACTGACTTCCCCAGACAACATGCAGTATCCCTTTATCATCGATACCGCGAATGAAAGCCATTCCGCCCTGGCCCATATTTCCCACGAGGATGTTTTTATCATTAAAAACATCAGCACCTAAAGGAATGAATCCGTTATCGGAACGTTGCAACTCCATAATAACTGAGCGGCCTTCATCGGTTTCGAAATTAACTAATACCACTGAACCACTGCGCGGGTAGGTAATCGTGCTGGTATTAACAATATTAACGTCTGCCTCCAGTGTGCTGATGTCCAGACCCACCGTATTTTCCTGATAGGGTGAAAGATAAGGTGTGATTGCATATCCGTTACTGTCAATCCGACCTTCACCCGTACTCATTTTTGTGCCCTTCGCCCCTTTGGCGCTGACCAGTGCCAGCGTATCGGAGTCATTGATGTTTCCGGGAGCAAATGTAATCCCGTCAGCATGAATAACCATACCTCCGCTGGAGCCGAAGGAAGCCTGCCGTCCTCCGTCATCGGTTAAAGAGGCGGAAAGACTCACGGGGCCGTAAGCGCTGTTATAGCTTCCGTATCCGCCAATTTGATTTAAATTCTCTGAGTCGGCGAGTGAAGATGACGTATTAACGCTGTAGTTGTAGCGATTATCCTCGCTATAACCGCCAGCACTCATGTCCATTTGCGAGGAGCCTTTAAAGTCAGTGCTTATGCCGGCATTTAGGTTGGTAAATCCACCGGGACGTTTACCCTGCGTGAAAATGTTTTCCAGAGGAATACTCAGATTAACATACAGTCGATTATCCTGGTCGCCATTCTCGTTATACTCACGCTGAAGGGAAATACTATAGTTTGCCCAACGATAGCTATTGTTATATCCGAGAGAAAACTGAGACGTTTTCTTATTTTGATTCCAGTAAGTTTCCCAACTGCCCGTCATATAAAGAGAACCATAACTTTGTTCACGATATTCCAGAGGCTGGTTAACATTAATTTGTATCTGGTTTTTCATTCTGTCGTAATTTTTAAAAGTTTCCTCTTCATTCATTGGATCCCGGCTGAGTTCATCCTGAAGTGAAGCGGCATCGCGTAAGCTCAGATAGTCCTGTGTCGAAAATCGGTAAGCCGCAACATTCAGCGACGTATTGGTTTCAGTCAACAGCTTATTGTAAGAGATTCGATAGCTCTGACCGTCGAGTGACCGGTCGTCGTCGATATCGGCACGGGAGTGGGTAATGTCGAAGGCAAATGCACCCGCCGGGGTATTCATCGCAACCCCTGTCAGCAGGGCAAGGTAGTCCGATGACATCGCTTCAGCACCGGCATAGCCGGTGAAGGTATTATTGATCCCATAATAGCCAGTCAGCACCGCCACCTCGGGGGAGTTGCTGGATGAACTCTCATTGAGTTTGCCGAAGCCTACATCCCAGCGGCTATTACCGGGGCGTAACATCTGTGTGACCGAGGAGAAGGGCACTGAGAAAGAACGCCGGGTGCCATCTGATTCTTCTACTGTCACGTCTATACTGTTGCCATAACCCGTTGGGTTAATGTCATCAAGAGCAAAAGGTCCCGGCGGTACGGTGGTTTCATAAATCACCGTACCGCTCTGGCGGACAGTCACTTTCGCATTACTGTTTGCGGTGCCGCGGATCACTGGCGCATAGTTGTTAGATGAACCCGGTTGCATGCGGCTGTCACTGAACACCCTGAATCCTCTCAGATTGATGGAATCAAAGGCATCGCCCTGAGTGTAAGTATCACCCAAAACGAACTGGGCTTTTAATCCGGTGATATCGTGCTGAACATAAGCATCCTGACTGGTATAGGACAGGCCATTTTCCTGATCCCAGTTGGTTGAACCTCTGGCACGAAAACGCCAGCCAGATAAGTTCGCGCCATAATTCAGCCCTGCATAGGCGCTGTCGCGAGAATCTCCGTCAGCGCTTGAACGGTAGGCATTCATGTCGTAAGACAGCATGAACGCTGGAATGCCTTCTTCCCACAGAGCCGGATTGACATAACCAGAAGGACGTTTTGCGAGATAAATCTGCGGAATAGTAATATCCAGGCGTTGTTCCGATGAATTGAATTTGACCTTTGAATGACTGAGTTTTTCGGTCAGATTAATGCACGTTGTTTCCCCGCCTTCCGGCGAAATATCTGCAGTATCTTCTTTATCGATATCGATATCGATGAGGATATCTAACTGCTCAAGCAATTTTTGCGTGAGACACGGGCTGGCAATATTCGTCCCGTTATCAACGAAATTGACTTTAGAGTTTAGTTTTAATGAACCGTTAATAAAAATACCGACGCTGTAAACGCCTGGCACAACAGGATTGCCCTTGCTAAAACGGCGGGTGTCTATTTTTTCACTGTTTGCTGTGCTGTAAAGAAACTGACTATCAAACTCTACATTTTCATCATCATCTCCAACTTGCTCATCGGATTTATCATTGGTAACCGCAGTTTCCGCCACGGACCTGGGTGACCACACAGCGCTGACGCCTATAGTCAATGGAAGCAGTAATAATCCCGTTGTGATTTTATTTTTTTTCATAATATTGCTTTTTTTATGAATCAGATGGCGTCAGGGTTTATTTAAAGGGATGCTTCGTATTTTATATTTCCGCCATAATCATTAATTGCGGTATAATTTATCTTCCCTGTGTTTACCGTCGTCGTCAGCCCGTCGACTTTCATCAACTGAGTGGAATCGGGGGCGATCATTTTTGTTTCCAGTTCGTACTTGCGGCCATTCGTATTCAGAAAAGCTTCATTCACCGTGACAAAGTAAGGGGTGGCATTTTTCGCTTCTGCAAAAACCTGTTGACCATTTTTCACTATTTTCCATGTCAATGCCGTCGCTGCTTCAGAAGCTGAACCCTTCAGCCCCTCAGGACGATAAAACAACTTTATGCGGGTACGAAAAGCCAACTGAAGCAAATTTTCATCGGTACTATTTTTGGCTTTAGGCGGAATTTCAAGAACGTTAAACCAAAATACAGTTTCTTTATCTTTGGGTAATTCGCCCCCAAGGCTGGCAATTTTCACTGTCTGGCCTTGTTTGGCGTTCATTCGTGAAATAGGGGGGGTCACAAGGAAAGGAATTTTCATCTCCTGCGGATTCACATCCTCGCGGCCATCGTCCAGCCAGGATTGAACCAGCAAGGCTTTTTCACCGCGGTTATCCAGTTTCACCGTAATCTCTTTCGCCTGAGCCGGATAAATAATCCGGGTACCAGAAATGACAACATCTGCGCAGGCATCACAAGCAATAAATCCCAGAACGGCAAGGCAGAATGAAACAATTTTTGGTGTCGGTATAAAATTCATATTTCCCTCTATTAAATTTTATAATAAAAGCGCACCTGTTTGTTCATTGGGTACGCTTAATCATTAATTAACGTTGAATATTATTCGTAGTTCATAGTAAAGGTGACGTTAGTATTCACTTTACCCGACTGAACACTATTTGTTGCAGACCAGTCAGCACTAGGTACATAGGCTGCCTTATAGGCAAACACACCACGACCTTCGACCAGAGCCACGCTTTGTGCCACATCAGTCGGGTCGCCGATCAGAACCTGGCTAACGTTGGTTGCTGTGTTGTTGTAAAGCGCAACACTGACGTTTTGCGCACTACCAGAGACGGTAGCATCAGGTTTCAGCGTACCGCTGGACAATTCAGCAAATTGCTGTGAAGAGAAGCTGACGGAGGCTTTTTTCACTGATTCGGCGCAATCATTCAGCATTAACTCGAACTCTTTGGCACCGACACCGCCAGCAGCGCGAGTGGTGACATCCACTGCCGCTTTCGTCACCACAGGCATTGAGATAGTGACATTATTCGCTGCAATACCGTTGTTAGTGGTGATTTCACAGGTCGTGTCAGAGACCGCACCATCAAAGGTAATTAATCCCAAATCCGCTGCCTGGGCAGATAAGCTGCCGAATGCCAGACAAAAGACGGATAAAGGGAAGAGCGTCTTAATTTTTTTCATGAAATGTCCTTTTCATTATGAAAATAACAAAATAGTAAAGTAAAAGTAGTAGTGAATTAAATAAGCTTTTTTCAAAGACTTACTAAGGAGGAATTATAATTACGTTGTTGTTTATATCAAGTTGTACACACTGCAATATGAATGTAACTAAATATTTCATTGTGGGATCTGTAATGAACCCCAGAATTATTTTTTAAGTATTGAATTTTATTTTTAGGGAAGTTATTAATTATCAGATAAAGAGATCTTAATGATCGATTTTTCTAATTGAAATGGAAAACTGCATAGAAATATATATCAAAATATATGATGGATTTAGTTTTAAAATCCGTGAAAATGATAAACAAATTGTGCTATTGAAGGTGGATAAGGTAATCAGGTTTTGTTTGCTTACATAACATACAGGCGTAATGACATGCTGAAGAGGAGGGGAGGCAGAAAGGAAAAATATTAAGGCACCCGAAGGTGCCTGGATGATTAGCACGGAAATTAAAAGTCAGAGGCCCGACGTTTTTAGTGACGAACCGCAGGATGACTTGTTATGCATCTCTTTATTATTTCCCGGCAGCAATTCGCTCGCGAATATGTTTAGCACGTGCTTCTGAAGACGGGTGATCATCAAACCAGCCGATGCTGCTGCCCTGATCCAGTTTTGCCAGTTTCTCAAAACTGGTTGCCAGACCTGTCGGGTCGATACCGCGTTTTTTCAGCAAATCAAACGAGTAATCATCCGCTTCGGATTCCTGTTTCTGCGAGAACTGCGCATTGACGTATTTCTCGCCCAGATCCGCCAGTTGCGATTGTGACAATGTTGCGCTGACGCCGCCGAGTGACGAAATCGCGGAACGTGCCGCCGTGGCGCTGTAGGCGACCTGCATGGCTTTACGGGTATGGCCGAGTGCGACGTGGCCCATTTCATGGCCGAGCACGCCTTCCACTTCATTGTCGTTCATTATGTCCATCAGGCCGCTGTAAACGCGGATACAGCCGTTGGCCATTGCCCAGGCATTGACGTCTTTGGTCAGGTAAACCTTATAGTTGGCGGGCGTGCCGTTAATGTTATCGCCCAGTGCTGCGGAGATTTTTTTCAGGCGCTGTGCGTATTCGCTGCTGTCGGGTGCTATTTGCGCCTTTTTATCCATTTCTTCACAAGACTGCACGCTCAGCGTTTTGACGTCGGCATCGCTCAGGGTATACGCCTGATAAGCCTGCGCGCCGGACTGCATTAAAGTGTCGGTATTGACGGTCGCACAACCGCTGACCAGTGACGCGGTAAAAAGGCTTAACAGAAGAGGGTGAAATTTCATCAATTTGTGTTCCCAGAAAAAGTTAACAAAACAGAAAATGTAGCCTGAAAAAGGCTCTGGTTGTAAGGATAGCGTTAAGGTAGGTTTTTCGCAGTGCACGATCTATAGTGTAAGTCCGAAAAAACGCCCTGATTTAAAAGCGGATTTTGTGAACTTAATCACGAGAGTGATTAGAGATTGCCGTTTTAATGCCGAGTCTGAGAAAATGACTTTCTTGACTGCTTTTTTAATCCGACCTGGAGTAGAACATGTCCTCTCGTAAAGAGCTTGCGAACGCTATTCGCGCACTTAGTATGGATGCCGTGCAGAAAGCGAATTCCGGCCACCCTGGCGCCCCTATGGGCATGGCAGACATTGCCGAAGTGCTGTGGCGCGATTACCTGAATCACAACCCGACTAACCCGCACTGGGCTGACCGTGACCGCTTCGTGCTGTCCAATGGTCATGGCTCTATGCTGATTTATAGCCTGCTGCACCTCACTGGCTATGATCTGCCGATGAGCGAACTGGCTAACTTCCGTCAGTTGCACTCGAAAACCCCGGGCCACCCGGAATACGGTTATACGCCTGGCGTTGAAACCACCACTGGCCCGCTGGGTCAGGGCATCGCGAACGCCGTCGGTTTTGCTATCGCAGAACGTACGCTGGCAGCACAGTTCAACAAACCAGGCCATGACATTGTCGATCACCAGACTTATGCATTCCTGGGCGACGGCTGCATGATGGAAGGCATTTCTCACGAAGTGTGTTCTCTGGCCGGTACCATGAAACTTGGTAAACTGACCGCGTTTTATGATGATAACGGCATCTCCATCGACGGCCACGTAGAAGGCTGGTTCACCGATGACACTGCGGCACGTTTCGAAGCTTACGGCTGGCATGTTGTACGTGGTGTTGATGGTCACAATCCTGACTCTATCAAAGCGGCTATTGAAGAAGCGCACAAAGTTACCGACAAACCTTCCCTGCTGATGTGTAAAACTGTGATCGGTTTCGGTTCGCCGAACAAGGCCGGTACTCACGATGTACACGGTGCCGCACTGGGCGCAGCCGAAGTGGCCGCTACCCGCGAAGCACTGGGCTGGAAATACGCGGCGTTTGAAATCCCGCAAGATATCTATGCGCAGTGGGACGCGAAAGAAGCCGGTAAAGCCAAAGAAGCGGCGTGGAACGACAAGTTTGACGCTTACGCTAAAGCGCACCCTGAACTGGCAAAAGAGTTCAAACGTCGTGTGAACGGCGAGCTGCCAGCAAACTGGGAAACCGAAGCACAGAAATTCATCGAACAATTGCAGGCGAACCCTGCGAACATCGCCAGCCGTAAAGCCTCCCAGAATGCGCTGGAAGCGTTCGGTAAAGTGTTGCCTGAATTCCTGGGCGGCTCTGCTGACCTGGCACCAAGCAACCTGACCATGTGGTCTGGTTCGAAGTCTATCGGCGACGATCAGGCAGGTAACTACATCCATTATGGCGTACGTGAATTCGGTATGACCGCCATCACCAACGGTATCGCGCTGCACGGCGGTTTCCTGCCGTACTCTGCGACTTTCCTGATGTTCGTGGAATATGCGCGTAACGCCGTGCGTATGGCCGCACTGATGAAGATCCGCAACGTGTTCGTGTACACCCATGACTCCATCGGTCTGGGCGAAGATGGCCCGACGCACCAGCCGGTTGAGCAAATCGCCAGCCTGCGCGTTACGCCAAACATGAGCACCTGGCGTCCTGCGGATCAGGTTGAATCTGCCGTGGCATGGAAATACGCCATCGAGCGTAATGACGGTCCGGTTACCCTGATCTTCTCCCGTCAAAATCTGACCCAGCAACCACGTACCGCTGAACAGCTGGCCAACGTGGCGCGCGGGGGTTACGTGCTGAAAGATTGCGACGGTACGCCGGAAGTGATCCTGATCGCGACCGGTTCTGAAGTCGGTATCACGGTAGACGCGGCAGACAAACTGGCTGCTGCGGGCACTAAAGTGCGCGTGGTTTCTATGCCGTCCACGGATGCCTTCGACAAACAGGACGCGGCTTACCGTGAATCTGTCCTGCCGAAAGCCGTTTCTGCGCGCGTTGCGGTTGAAGCCGGTATTGCTGATTACTGGTTCAAATACGTTGGCCTGAATGGTGCTATCGTCGGAATGCACAGCTTCGGCGAATCTGCGCCAGCAGAACTGTTGTTCAAAGAATTCGGTTTCACTGTTGATAACGTTGTTGCTCAGGCACAGGCGTTACTGAAGTAATCCCGCATTCTTAGAGCCGCTTAAAAGCACCTTCGGGTGCTTTTTTTTCGCCTGCATTTTCATGCGCCGGTTCTCAGTTTCGTACGAAATGACGCAGGTCAAACCCTTCTGATGCGGACTCGGTTACACTGCCTGCATTCTGAAAATGTTTCATTCGGTCATTTTTTGCGAAAAATCACTGTCGAAAAGGTGACGAAAAAGTAAAATCACTGTGAATACACAGAATTGACTGGTGTTTTTTTCAGCGATCGGCGCGATTAATGCGGGGTTGTTCTACGAATTATTCCTTTTATTCATCGTTTGGTTTATTCTCAGCTGAACCGTTTCAGTCAGGCTATTTGAGCTTAACATCGTCACCAGGTTGTTATCGTGCCTGAAACTGAAACTTTTCTGCCGCATGCATTGTGCGGACAGATGATGATGGTGATTCACCGTAAACGCACGCTGCATTACTATAGGTGTTACTGATATTGAGTAACAACCGTGTAACAGGGAGATGTATGCCAATACGTATTGCAATTAATGGCTTTGGTCGCATTGGCCGTAGCGTATTGCGCGCGTTATACGAATCCGGGCGTCGGGCGGAAATCTCCGTCATTGCCATCAATGAAATCGCCAGTCCTGAAGGCATGGCACATCTGCTTAAATACGACTCCAGCCACGGGCGCTTTGCCTGGGATGTCCGCCAGGAAGGTGAAAACCTTTACGTCGGCGATGACTCCATCCGTTTACTTCATAAGTCTGATGCCAGCCAGTTGCCGTGGGGCGAACTGAGCATTGACGTCGTGCTTGATTGCACTGGCGTTTATGGCAGCCGTGCAGACGGTGAAGCCCAGCTTGCGGCTGGCGCCAAAAAAATTCTGTTCGCGCATCCGGGCGCTCATGATCTTGACGCCACGGTGGTTTACGGTGTGAACCACCAGTTGCTCGAACGTCAGCACCGCATTGTGTCCAATGCGTCCTGCACCACCAACTGTATTATCCCTGTGATCAAACTGCTCGACGATGCTTTTGGCATTGAGTCCGGCACGGTAACGACCATCCATTCCTCAATGAATGACCAACCGGTTATCGATGCGTACCATGCGGATTTACGCCGTACGCGCGCCGCCAGCCAGTCCATTATCCCGGTCGATACCAAGCTGGCCGCAGGGATCACACGCATCATGCCCAAATTCTGCGATCGCTTTGAAGCGATCTCGGTGCGTGTGCCGACAATCAATGTCACAGCCATTGATCTGAGTGTATTTGTCGAGGGTTCTGTGACGGTAGGCGAGGTTAACCAGTTGCTGCAAAAGGCTGCAACAGGTGCTTTTCGTGGTATTGTTGACTATACCGAACTACCATTAGTCTCGACAGATTTTAACCATGATCCCCATAGCGCCATCGTAGATGGAACGCAGACGCGGGTAAGTGGACAGCACCTGATTAAGACACTGGTCTGGTGCGATAACGAGTGGGGTTTTGCCAACCGAATGTTGGATACAACATTGGCAATGTCCGCTAGCGGTTTCTAGTACGGCTGTTCCGGTCTCCCGACCGAAACGGCCTTCAAGCAACTTTAAAGAGAATCAACGAGAGGATTCACCATGTCTGTTATTAAGATGAGCGATCTGGATTTAGCGGGTAAACGCGTACTAATCCGTGCCGATCTGAACGTGCCAGTTAAAGATGGCAAAGTAACGTCAGATGCACGTATCCGCGCTTCTTTACCAACCATCGAAATTGCCCTGAAACAAGGCGCACGCGTGATGGTTACCTCGCATCTGGGTCGTCCGACTGAAGGCGAATATAACGAAGAGTTTTCTCTGCTGCCGGTTGTTAATTACCTGAAAGAGCATCTGAAATCCCCAGTACGTCTGGCGAAAGATTACCTTGATGGTGTTGAAGTTGCCGAAGGTGAGCTGGTGGTTCTGGAAAACGTTCGCTTTAACAAAGGCGAAAAGAAAGACGACGAAGCCCTGTCCAAAAAATATGCTGCCCTGTGTGACATCTATGTGATGGACGCATTTGGTACCGCGCACCGCGCGCAAGCTTCTACTCACGGCGTGGGCAAATTTGCTCCGATCGCCTGTGCCGGTCCGCTGCTGTCTGCAGAACTGGAAGCACTGGGTAAAGCGCTGGGTAACCCGGCACGTCCGATGGTGGCTATCGTTGGCGGTTCTAAAGTTTCTACCAAACTGACCGTTCTGGATTCCCTGTCTAAAATCGCTGACCAGCTGATCGTTGGCGGTGGTATCGCGAACACCTTCGTGGCTGCTCAAGGCAACAACGTCGGTAAATCCCTGTACGAAGCAGACCTGGTCGGCACCGCAAGCAAATTGCTGGAAACCTGCGACATTCCTGTTCCTACCGATGTTCGCGTGGCGACTGAGTTCTCTGAAACAGCCGTTGCAACGGTGAAGTCTGTTAAAGACATCAAAGATGACGAACAAATTCTCGACATGGGCGATGAGTCTGCATACCGCCTGGCTGAGATCATTAAAAACGCTAAAACCATTCTGTGGAATGGTCCTGTAGGCGTGTTCGAGTTCCCTAACTTCCGTAAAGGGACCGAAATTGTGGCGCAGGCTATTGCTGACAGCGATGCATTCTCTATCGCAGGCGGCGGCGACACACTGGCAGCTATCGATTTGTTCGGTATCGCTGACAAAATTTCCTATATCTCCACTGGCGGTGGCGCATTCCTGGAATTCGTTGAAGGGAAAGCACTGCCAGCGGTTGTGATGCTGGAAGAGCGTGCTAAGAAGTAATGAACCCTGAACGGGGAGCATAATGCTGTCCGTTCTTCTTTGCCGCGCGGGGGGCTGCACAGTGGAGCCCGCGCGACATAGCAAACCGATTCAATCCATCTACGGCCGACGAATACAGGACAAAGAACTATGTCTAAAATTTTTGATTTCGTAAAACCAGGCGTTATCACTGGTGATGATGTACAGAAAGTTTTCGCTATTGCTAAAGAAAACAAATTTGCTCTGCCAGCGGTTAACTGCGTAGGCACCGACTCTATCAACGCCGTTCTCGAAGCTGCTGCGAAAGTCCGTTCACCGGTTATCGTTCAGTTCTCTAACGGTGGCGCTGCGTTTATCGCCGGTAAAGGCCTGAAAACTGACGTGCCACAAGGCGCGGCAATCCTGGGTGCAATCTCTGGCGCACACCATGTGCATCAGATGGCAGAACATTACGGCGTGCCAGTTATCCTGCACACCGACCACTGCGCGAAAAAACTGCTGCCATGGATCGACGGACTGCTGGACGCGGGTGAAGCTCACTACGCGAAAACCGGTAAACCACTGTTCTCTTCTCACATGATCGACCTGTCTGAAGAGTCTCTGGAAGAAAACATCGAAATTTGCAGCAAGTATTTAGCTCGCATGGCAAAAATCGACATGACTCTGGAAATCGAACTGGGTTGTACCGGCGGTGAAGAAGATGGCGTAGACAACAGCCATATGGACGCGTCTGCACTGTACACTCAACCGCAAGACGTTGATTATGCATACGAAAAACTGAACGCCATCAGCCCGCGTTTCACTATCGCTGCGTCATTCGGTAACGTACACGGTGTTTACAAACCAGGTAACGTTAAACTGACTCCAACTATCCTGCGTGATTCTCAGGAATACGTGTGCAAGAAACATAACCTGCCACACAACAGCCTGAACTTCGTATTCCACGGCGGTTCCGGTTCTACTGCAGCAGAAATCAAAGAATCTGTAGGTTACGGTGTTATCAAAATGAACATCGATACCGACACTCAGTGGGCTAACTGGGACGGTATCCTGCAGTTCTACAAGAAAAACGAAGCTTACCTGCAAGGTCAGTTGGGTAACCCGGAAGGCGCGGACAAACCTAACAAGAAATTCTATGACCCGCGCGTATGGCTGCGTTCTGCACAGTCTTCCATGGTGACTCGCCTGGAACTGGCATTCAAAGAACTGAACGCAATCGACGTACTGTAATTCTTACGCTTCCGGTGCTTGACCACCGGAATGTGAGGATAATCGTCAAAGGGGCTTCGGCCCCTTTTTTATTGCCTGCTTTCCGGCCACAATAGCCCGTTATCCGTGTTTCGCCAGAATCCCCGAAGAGAGAGCCATGAAGCCAAAATCTGTCACCCTCGATGATGTCGCGCGCCACGCCGGTGTGTCTTATCAGACCGTTTCGCGCGTCCTGAATCAGGCTGCACACGTCTCGGTCAGAACGCGCAACAAAGTCGAACAGGCAATGGCTGCGCTGAATTACGTCCCGAACCGTGTCGCCCAGCAACTGGCGGGCAAACAAAGTTACACCCTTGGGCTGGCGACCACCGAACTGGCGCTACACGCTCCGTCGCAAATTGCGTCGGCAATGAAAACCCGCGCAAATCAGCTAGGTTTCAACGTCGTGATATCGATGATTGATAACCTGAGCCTTGCCGCGTGTCGTACGGCGGTGAATGAACTGATGTCACAGCGTGTCGATGGCGTGCTGATTAACGTGCCGCTGTCGAATGAGGACGCAGACGCGATCGCACAGCTTTGCGGCAATTTACCGGCGCTGTTTCTGGATGTCGATCCGCAGGCCGATGTGTTTAAAATTCTGTTCGATCCTCACTGCGGGGCAGAGCAGGGCGTCGAACATTTGCTGGCGCTCGGACATCAGCAGATCGCCGTACTGACCGGCCCGCTCGAATCCATATCTGCACGCTTACGTTATGAAGGCTGGCTGAATACGCTGGCATTGCACGATATTACGCCGTGCGCGGTTCAGCATGGCGACTGGAGCGCGGCTTCGGGTTACCAGCAGGCATTATTGTTGCTCAATCAGCCCGCACGCCCTACGGCGATCCTGGTCGCCAATGATCAGATGGCGCTGGGCGTACTGCGCGCGGTCCATGAGTTTGGCCTGCGGGTGCCGGAGCAAATCTCGGTGATGGGCTATGACGATACTGAAGACAGCGCATTTTTCTTCCCGCCGCTGACCACCATCAAACAGGATTTCCGCCTGCTCGGTCACGAGAGCATTAACCGGCTGGTAGAGCATCTGCATACGCATGGCGATCACCTGCAGTCCTCATTGTTACTGCCCACTTCTTTAGTTGAACGCCATACAACCGCCAGACCGGGTACAGACACTGTGTCGCAGGAAACTTTATCGCAGGAACTGATCCGCATCGCACGTCAGCTCAGCGCGCTGTAAATCTTTTTTAAGAACTGACTGACGCGGAATTTGTGATCCGCGTCCCTTTCCCGCATCCCCGCACTTTACTTACTCTCTCCGGTTACGCATGTTTATATTATTGTGAGCGCATAACAATTTACCGGGGAGATATTATGAATCCATCAGCGGAAGATAAATTATCATCGCTGGCCACTGTTCTGGCCCGCCGTGACTGGGAAAAACCGGCCTCGACGCAGTGCAACCGATTACCCGCACACCCGCCGTTCAACAGCTGGCGAAATGCAGAGAAAGCGAGAAACAACAAGGCTTCAGGAAAAATTCGTAACCTGAATGGCGAGTGGGCGTTCAGCTATTTTAACCGTCCTGAAGCCGTGCCGGAGCAATGGCTGCAACAGGATCTGGCTGATGCCGATGCTGTGCAGGTGCCATCTAACTGGCAACTGGCGGGATACGATGCGCCGATTTATACCAACGTGCAGTACCCGATCCCGGTCAATCCGCCATTTGTACCGGAAGAAAACCCTGCAGGTTGTTACTCGCTCACAGTTTCTGTGGATAATGACTGGCTGAGCAGCGGGCAGACGCGCATCGTGTTTAACGGCGTCAATTCTGCTTTCTACTTATGGTGTAACGGTCAGTGGGTCGGCTATTCGCAGGACAGCCGTTTACCGGCGGAATTCGATCTCAGTCATGTGCTGCATGCGGGTGAAAACCGGCTGGCGGTGATGGTGCTGCGCTGGAGCGACGGCAGCTATCTGGAAGATCAGGATATGTGGCGCATGAGCGGGATTTTCCGCGATGTCACCTTGCTGCATAAACCGGCAGAGCAAATTACTGACATGCAGGTGCGCACGCATCTGTTCTACGGCTTCACGCAGGCCGAACTGGAAGTGCAAGTCAGCGCCGCGGTACCGCCGGACACCGCGGCTGATTATCAGGTGCGCGTCCAGTTGTGGCAGGGCGATAAACCTGTCGCAGAACATCAGCAACCGCTCGGCAGTGAAATCATTGATGAACGCGGGACGGCATTTGACCGCACCACGCTGCGTCTGCCGGTCAGCCGGCCCGCATTATGGAGCGCTGAACAGCCCGCTTTATACCGTGCTGTCATTTCCCTGATTTCTCCGCAGGGCCAGCTTATTGAAGCCGAGGCCTGTGACGTCGGTTTCCGTCAGGTGGAAATCAGCAACGGGCTGCTGAAAGTGAACGGTCAGCCGGTGCTGATCCGGGGCACCAACCGCCACGAACATCATCCTGAAAACGGTCAGGTGATGGATGAGGCCACCATGCGCCGCGACATTGTGCTGATGAAGCAACACAACTTCAACGCCGTGCGCTGCTCGCATTATCCGAACCATCCGCTGTGGTACCGGCTCTGTGACGAATACGGTCTGTACGTCGTGGATGAAGCCAATATCGAAACCCACGGCATGCAGCCGATGAACCGTCTGTCGGATGATCCGGTGTGGTTCAGCGCCTTCAGCGAACGCGTGACGCGTATGGTTCAGCGCGACCGCAATCATCCGTGCATCATCATCTGGTCACTGGGCAACGAATCCGGCCACGGCGCGAATCACGATGCGCTGTACCGCTGGATCAAATCTGTCGATCCGACCCGTCCGGTGCAGTACGAAGGCGGCGGCGCCAACAGCGCGGCGACCGACATTATCTGCCCGATGTATTCCCGCGTTGAGCAGGATCAGCCGTTCCCGGCGGTACCGAAATGGTCGATTAAAAAGTGGATCAGCATGCCGGACGAAACGCGTCCGCTGATCCTCTGCGAATACGCCCATGCGATGGGCAACAGCTTTGGCGGCTTTGATAAATACTGGAAAGCGTTCCGTCAGTTCCCGCGTCTGCAGGGCGGTTTTGTCTGGGACTGGGTTGATCAGAGTCTGCTGCGCACCAGCGAAAACGGTGAGCGTTATATGGCCTACGGCGGCGATTTTGGTGATACGCCAAATGACCGGCAGTTCTGCATGAACGGTCTGATATTCGCTGACCGCACTCCGCATCCGTCCTTGTTTGAAGCCCAGCGCGCCCAGCAATTTTTCCAGTTCTCGCTCACAGATACTTCGCCTTTGACGATTGAAATACAAAGCGAATACCTGTTCCGGCACAGTGATAATGAGCAGTTAGTCTGGCGCATCGAACGTGACGGCGAAGTCATTTCGCAGGGCGAGGCGGTACTGAATATCGCGCCCAACGGCAAACAAACCCTGAATCTGGGGGATATACCGCAGGCAGAAGGCGATCTGTGGCTGAACGTCGCCGTGCATCAGCCGCAGGCGACGGCCTGGTCAGATGCCGGTCACCGCAGTGCCTGGGATCAATGGCAGTTGCCGCAACCGCTGATATTGCCGGTGCCGGAAAAAATCTCTGCCGCCACGCCGGTTCTCGATCAGCAAGGTGATGTGATTTCCGTACTGCACGGCGCGCAGTGCTGGCAGTTCAGTCAGCAAAGCGGATTGCTGGAACAGTGGTTCGATGGTAAAACGCCGCGCCTGCTTTCCGCCTTGCGCGACCAGTTTGTCCGTGCGCCGGTAGATAACGATATCGGTGTCAGCGAAGTCACCCGTATTGACCCGAATGCCTGGGTTGAGCGCTGGAAAGCAGCGGGTATGTACCACCTGGAATCGCGTTTATTAAACATCTCCGCCGATCAGTTGCAGGACGGGGTAGTGATCACGACCACTCACGCGTTTATGGCGGAGGAAGAAACGCGACTGCTGAGCCGCAAGATTTTCCGCATTGATAATCAGGGCGAACTGCATATCAGCGCGGAGGTTCGCGTGGCATCAAACGTGCCGTCACCGGGGCGCATTGGCCTGACCTGTCAGTTGGCTGAAACCGCAAAAAACGTTAGCTGGCTGGGCCTGGGACCGCATGAAAACTACCCGGATCGCCGTCTGGCTGCGCAGCACGGGCGCTGGAATTTGCCGTTGACCGAGATGTACACGCCTTACGTTTTCCCGACCGAAAACGGTCTGCGCGGAGAGACCCGTGAGCTGGATTACGCCGGATGGACGCTGCGTGGCAATTTCCACTTTGGCCTGAGCCGCTACAGCCTGCAACAGTTGATGGACACCAGCCATCGTCACCTGTTGCGTGAAGAAGAGGGCACCTGGCTGAACATCGACGGCTTCCATATGGGCGTCGGCGGTGATGATTCGTGGAGCCCGAGCGTCAGCCCTGATTTCCTGCTGACAGCCGGTCAGTACCATTATTCGTTCACCTGGAAACGTGCCTGACAGCCTGTGCCGCCGTGTTAATCCCCGGCGGCGCGATATTCAGACGTAAGGAAAATGCTTATGTATTACCTGAAAAATACTAACTTTTGGATGTTCGGGCTGTTCTTCTTCTTTTACTTTTTCATCATGGGTGCCTACTTCCCGTTCTTCCCGATCTGGCTGCATGATATTAATCAGATCAGCAAAAGCGACACCGGCATTATCTTCGCCAGCATTTCGCTGTTCTCACTGTTGTTCCAGCCGGTGTTTGGTTTACTCGCCGATAAACTGGGGCTGAAAAAGCATTTGCTGTGGATCATCACCGGCATGTTGATCCTGTTTGCGCCATTCTTTATCTACGTGTTTGGGCCGTTACTGAAAATTAATATCTATCTCGGTTCGGTGGTGGGCGGGATTTACCTTGGCCTGATTTACAACGCCGGTGCGCCTGCGATTGAAGCCTATATCGAGAAAGTCAGCCGTCGCAGCAGCTTTGAATTTGGCCGTGCACGTATGTTCGGTTGTGTCGGCTGGGCGCTTTGCGCATCGGTGGTCGGCATCATGTTTACCATCAACAATGAATTTGTGTTCTGGCTCGGCTCCGGCTGTGCGGTGATCCTCGCTATCCTGTTGCTGATCGCCAAACCGGAAGTCACGTCCAGCGCGCGCGTGGCCAACGAACTGGGGGCGAACAGCAAACCGTTCAATCTCAAACTCGCCCTCGAACTGCTGAAAGACAAGAAGCTGTGGTTCCTGGCGCTGTACGTCATCGGTGTTTCCTGTACGTACGACGTGTTCGATCAGCAGTTTGCCAACTTCTTTACCTCCTTCTTCACGTCATCTTCTGAAGGGACGCGCGTCTTTGGCTATGTGACCACGATGGGCGAACTGCTCAACGCCTGCATCATGTTTTTCGCACCGCTGATAGTAAACCGCATTGGTGGCAAGAATGCTTTGCTGCTGGCCGGTACCATCATGTCAGTGCGCATCATCGGCTCGTCTTTCGCGTCATCGCCGCTGGAAGTGGTGGTGCTGAAAACCTTGCACATGTTTGAGGTGCCGTTCCTGATTGTCGGTTGCTTCAAGTACATTACGTCTGTGTTTGAGGTGCGTTTCTCGGCGACGATTTATCTGGTGACTTTTTGCTTCTTCAAACAGGTGGCGATCATCTTTATGTCCGTTTTCGCGGGCAACATGTATGACCGAATCGGTTTCCACGGCACCTATCTGATCCTCGGAGTCATCGCGCTGACCTTCACGGTGATTGCTGCCTTTACGCTGAGTGGCCGCGGCCCCCTTCAGGCATTCAAAACCCCTGAACCGTTAAAAAACAGCCACGCAAATTCTTAATTTATCTGAACTCTTTGCTGCGAAATTGGCACTTCATCGCATTGTTAGTTAACCTTACAGGACACTTGCTGCCTCGTTAAACGGGGCAGCTTTGGTTTCTTGCAGCCCGTGAGGGTGTAATTTTGGGGTACTTTAAATGGATGATTTAAACGTTGTGGGCAGCATCAATAATGCTGGCAACTGGTTGGTGAGAAACCAGGCGTTACTGCTTCATTACGCGGTGAATATTGTGGCAGCGATCTTCATTCTGATTGTGGGGATGATTATCGCCCGTGTCGTTTCCGGTGCCGTCAGCCGGGTCTTAAAAGTTCGTGGTATTGACATCACCGTTTCCGACTTCCTTTCCGCCATGGTGCGTTACGCGATTATCGCCTTCACGCTGATTGCGGTTCTGGGGCGGATTGGCGTGCAAACCACGTCCGTGATTGCCGTCATCGGTGCCGCCGGTCTGGCCGTCGGTCTGGCATTACAGGGGTCGCTGTCCAACTTTGCGGCCGGCGTTTTGCTGGTGATCTTCCGTCCGTTCCGTGCCGGTGAATATGTCGATCTCGGCGGCGTGGCCGGTACCGTCACTCAGGTACAAATTTTTTCCACTACCCTGCGTACGCCGGACAACAAAATCATTGTGGTGCCGAATGGTAAAATCATCGCCGGTAACATCATCAATAATTCACGCGAACCGACCAGCCGTATCGAGCTGACGGTGGGCGTGGGTTATGACTCAGACATCGATCTGGTGAAAACGATCCTGACCGACATCATCACGGCCGATCAGCGTGTTTTGAAAGATAAAGACGTCGTGGTTCGCCTCAACGAAATGGCAGCTTCAACCCTGAATTTCATTGTGTACGCCTGGACCAGCAACGGTGATGCACAGAACGTGAAATGGGATCTGCTGGAATCGTTCAAACGCGCGCTGGATAAAAACAATATCAATATTGCGTATCCGCAGATGGATGTTCACCTGTATCAGGTGGCGAATGCGGCGGGCAACCAGCAGGAAGAGCGACGCACTTTCGAATAAAATATTCTTCCCGGATTCAGATTTTCACAGGCGCCTGCGGGCGCCTTTTTCATGCCTGAAATATCATCCTGCCACTGATAAGCCAGTCTAATGACCGATTAGAAATATCCATTTCCTCTTATACCGGCTAAGCCCTTACACTGCGCGCAATCTCTGTTATTCACTCTCTGAAGGATATCCCATGCTGGCTATTTTCCTGCAAGGACTGGCGATGAGCGCCGCGATGATTTTACCCATTGGCCCGCAGAATGCATTTGTGATGAATCAGGGCATCCGTCGTCAGTATCATCTGATGATCGCCGGTTTGTGCGCCCTGAGTGACATCGCGCTGATTTGCGGCGGCATTTTTGGCGGAAGCGCGTTGCTGAGCAAATCTCCGACGTTGCTGTTGCTGGTGAGCTGGGGGGGCGTGGCATTTTTACTGTGGTATGGCTGGGGCGCATTTCGCACGGCATTCAGCAAAAACCCCGAACTGGCGCAGGCTGAAGTGGCGAAGCAAAGTCGCTGGAAAATTGTCGTCAGCATGCTGGCGGTGACCTGGCTGAATCCGCATGTTTATCTCGATACTTTCGTGGTGCTCGGCAGTCTGGGCGGCAGCCTGAGCCATGATGAGCGTTCGTGGTTTGCGCTCGGCGCGGTCAGTGCGTCAGTGATGTGGTTCTTCGGGCTGGCCATTCTCGCCGCCATGCTCGCGCCCTGGCTGAATACCGGCAAAGTGCAGAGGGTGATCAACGTTATCGTCGGCGTGATCATGTGGGGGATTGCAATACAACTGGCGCGTCAGACCGGGGTATTTTGAGTTTTGTCACTAATCTTAGTTTCTGTTGTAACGGATTATGCTACGGTTTCGCAGATTGTTTGACCTATCTATTGCCAGATCTTTGATGATTAATGGAGGCACTGTGAAACTGAAAGCATTGGCTGTAGCAGCGATGTTGGGATTAGGGACATTACCGCTGGCGTTACAGGCGGCAGAATTACCTGCCGGGCCGCACGTCGTGACGTCAGGCACCGCAAGCGTGGATGCCACGCCGGATATCGCGACGCTGGCGATTGAAGTCAGCGTGTCGGCGAACGATTCAGCCAGCGCCAAGAAGCAGGCTGATGAACGCGTGGCAGAGTACTTTGCTTTCCTGCAGAAAAACGGCATTGAGAAAAAAGATATCAATGCGGCGAACCTGCGTACTCAGCCGGAATATAACTACCTGAAAGATGGCACGTCACAGCTCAAGGGCTACCGCGCCGTGCGTCAGGTTCAGGTAACTTTGCGTCAGCTCGACAAACTGAATGAACTGCTGGATGGCGCGCTGAACTCCGGCCTGAATGAAGTGCGTGCGGTTGAACTGGGCGTCGCCAATCCGGATAAATTCCGTGATGAAGCGCGTCAGAAAGCGATTGAAAACGCCACGCAGCAGGCAAAATCGCTGGCCGAAGGTTTCCATACCAAACTGGGGCCGGTTTACAGCATTCGTTATCACGTTGCTAACTACCAGCCGATGCCGGTGGCGCGTATGTATAAAACCGCCGAAGCCGCAGGGCAGAGCGATGTCGCGCAAACCTACGAGCAGCAAAGTATTCATTTCGACGATCAGGTCGATGTGGTATTCGAATTGCAGCCTCAGGCACCTGCACCAGCCCCGGCTCCGGCTCAGTAAGAATGAATCTGTAAAAATGAAAAAACCCGCTCCGGCGGGTTTTTTGTTTCTGACCTTTTATGTTGCCTGTCGGACTTCTTTATCGGCTGAAAACGTCACCTGTTTCTGTGCTTCCAGCACCCGCAATCTTTCTGTCAGCGCCTGGCTGATCGAGGCATAAGCGGTACTGCCCAGCGCCAGACGTAGTGGCGGACTGACGGCATCGGCAGCGGTGATCATCGCCCGGACAGTATTTACCGCGTCACCTTTAATGGCGAAATCACCGGATGCCATCGCCCGGCGTACCTCACCGGCGGGTGTCTTTTCATAGCACGGCAAGGGCGTGGCATGATCCAGCCCGGCGCCAAATTCTGTGCTGGTCGGGCCGGGTTCCACGATCAGGAAATCAATGCCAAACGGTGCCACTTCCTGCGCAACGGATTCGACAAACCCTTCAATCCCCCATTTGGTCGCATGATAAAGACTGAAGTTGGGATAAGCGATCTGTCCGCCTTCCGATGAAACCTGCACAATCCGGCCGCCACCTTGTCCGCGCAGGTGGGGTAAAACGGCGCGGATAAGCTGGATCGAACCCACCAGGTTAGTGGCGATCTGCCTGTCGATTTGTTCGTCACTGCTTTCTTCGCCTGCGCCGAACAGGCCATAACCGGCATTGCTGACCACGACATCAATACGTCCCATCTTAGCGAATGCTCCGGCAACGACTGCTCTGATTGCCGGAGTGTCTGTGACGTCGAGCGTGATGCTATGCAACTGATCGCCATAGATCGCCTGTAAGGCGTCAAGCGCACCCGGCTTGCGTAAGGTGGCGATCACCCGGTCACCGCGCTCAAGTAGCTGTTCAGTGAGCAGGCGTCCAAGGCCGGTCGATGTGCCGGTAATAAACCATGTCTTTGCCATTATCAAATGCCTCTGTTGCAGAAGTTGCCAGACATTCAGGGTAGGGCAATACTATTGTTGCGTTAATACCCAATAACCCGCATGAACAGGTGAATATTCCCCACCAATGAGCAAACCATTATTGAGCAAACCGACCCTGGCAGAACTCAGGGCCTTTATGGCTGTTGCTGAACACCGCAGTTTCCGCCGTGCCGCCGATCTTTTAGGCATTACCCGATCCTCGCTCAGCCATATTATGCGCGGGCTTGAAGATCGTCTTGGCGCACGCCTTTTGCACCGCACGACGCGCAGTGTGTCACTGACCGAAACGGGTGAACGCCTGCTGAAACGGATTAATCCGCTGATGAACGGGCTTGATGCGGCGCTGGAAGACGTAGCAGGCGAGCCGGGGAGGCTGACGGGTGAATTACGTATCAACGGCAGCGAGGGCGCTATCCGCTTGTTGTTGCGCAATATTGTGCCGCAATTCATGGCGCGTTATCCCGGTGTGGCGCTGGATCTGGTGGCGGAAGGAAAGCTGGTGGATATTGTCGGGGAAGGGTTTGACGCAGGGATCCGGCTGGGAGAAGCGGTTCCACGGGACATGATCGCTGTGCGGCTCAGCCCCGACATGCGCTTTCTGACCGTGGCTTCGCCGGATTATCTTGCGGCGCATCCCGCCCCTGAAACGCCGGATGATCTCGCCCGCCATCAGTGTCTGCGTCAGCGCCTGCCCAGCGGAAAACGCTATCGCTGGGAGTTCCACAAACGCGGACAGGAAGTGGCGGTGGATGTGCCGGGAAATCTGACGCTGGATAATACGCAACTGATGATTGAGGCCGCACAGGACGGGCTGGGGATCGCGTATGTTCCTGAAGATTATGCGCAGGTTGCGCTGAAAGAAGGGCGGCTGATTGCAGTGCTGGAAGACTGGTGCCCGCCAATCCCCGGTTTGTTTCTCTACTTCGCGGGCAACCGGCATGTGCCCGCGAGCCTGCGGGCATTGATCGAGATGGTCCGGGAGAAAAGCGGTTAAACGCCGCTTTTCACGCCGGATAATTCTGTCAGTCCTGACGCAACACCTGATGTCCGTGGGCGATCAGTGCATCGGTGACTTTACGCATCATGCGGCTTTCGGGCGCAAAACGGTGCCAGTAAAGCATACGGCGCTGGAACAGGCCGGGCGTCAGGTCGATCAGCTCGCCGCTTTCCAACTCTTTCTCGATTTGCAGATGCGGGATCATGCAGCAGGTGGTGCCCTGACGGGCCAGTTGCACAAAGGCTTCCGACGAGTTAACGATGTGGCACGGCACGCTGCCCGGCGATAAATCGAAGTTCTGTTGCAGGAAGGCCTGATGCATATCGTCCAGATGGTCAAACGCTACCGCAGGCGCTTTCAGCAAGGCGGAGCGGGTAACGCCGTTCGGGAAATAGCGATCAGCAAAAGGTTTCGAACCCACAAACAAATAGTCCAGCGCACCAAGCTGATCCACCAGACAGCTCGGCAGTGGCTGGGGTTGAATACTTACCGCGCCCACCACTTCACCACGACGCAGACGTTCCTGCGTGCGCGTTTCGTCTTCCACCTGTAAATTCAGGCGGATAGGGGAATCAACCAGCACTGATTTCAGCGCCGGTAACAGCCAGGTTGCCAGACTGTCGGCGTTGACCGCCAGTGAAAGCAGCAGAGGTGTATCATTGCTTTCATTGTTGCTGTCACTGCCAAGCCACTCTTCTTCCAGTAATTCCACCTGATGTAACAAGGCCAGTAATTTCTGTCCCTGTTCAGTCGGCCGGGGTGGGACGGTACGAACCAGCAGCGGCTGGCCGAACAAATTTTCCAGTTGCTTAATGCGCTGAGAGACGGCCGATTGTGTGATGCAAAGCTTCTGCGCTGCGCGCTCAAAACCGCGCTCACGGATCACCGCGTCCAGTGCCTGCAGCGTTCTATAGTCCGGGCGTTTCATCGGAGTTCTGTCCCTTAGATTTAATTTTATCCGAACACTATGCCACAGATTGTCAGGATTTGTGGTGAGGAAAATCTTTGTGTTTGCAGCACAATTGCACTTAATAAGTGTGATCTGGCTGCGGTGTTGTTTATCCAAATTGCCGGGACATGCTTTATAATCACCGGCACTCTTCGTTCCACCGAACTATTCACGCCACTTACGTGTTATCAGACAGAGAAGCCATTATGACGCAGGAAGAATTGAAAAAAGCAGTCGGCTGGGCCGCACTGGATTACGTCACGCCGGGCACCATTGTCGGTGTCGGTACCGGATCCACCGCCGCACATTTCATTGATGCACTGGGTTCCATCAAAGGCCAGATTGAAGGTGCGGTTTCAAGCTCCGATGCTTCTACCGCAAAACTGAAGAGTCTGGGTATTCATGTTTTCGACAGCAATGAAGTGGATTCGCTGGATGTGTATGTCGATGGCGCGGATGAAATCAACGGCTCGATGCAGATGATCAAAGGGGGGGGCGCTGCGCTGACCCGCGAAAAAATCATTGCCGCGATTGCCAAAAAATTCATCTGTATCGTGGATGCTTCCAAGCAGGTTGATGTGCTGGGTAAATTCCCGCTGCCGGTGGAAGTGATCCCAATGGCGCGCTCTTATGTTGCGCGTGAACTGGTTAAACTCGGCGGCCTGCCGGAATACCGCCAGAATGTGCTGACAGACAATGGCAATGTGATCCTTGATGTGCATAACCTGAACATTCTTGATGCCGTCGCGATGGAAAATAAGATCAACAGTATTGCCGGTGTTGTGACTGTCGGCCTGTTCGCCAACCGGGGTGCTGACGTGGCGCTGGTCGGGACTTCTGAAGGTGTCAAAACCGTCAAACTGAAGTAATCAGAATATAAGCAGAAGATCTGGCTGCTTTAGGGCAAGGCAGCCAGCCTAAGCCTCGTCATTGCGCTGTCATAACGCAATGTTATGAAGATGATAATTTTCTGACTGAATCATCTTTTCTTCAAAGGCTTTAATTTGGTGACTTATGTCACATTTCTGTATTTCTCCTCCTGAACGTCTGGCACAGTAAAATTGAACCAGCATGAAATGCTAAAAACCGGCAGGCGTGCTGAGCCTTCTGCTGGGGGGCAGGCAATCGTTTGTATTGATGATGGCGGATTTTTTGTTATGTTGACTGTGAGCAGTCATCTTGCAGTTCGAATTCAGCCAGAAAAATATAGGGTCGGGAAATGGCAAAAGTATCACTTGAGAAAGACAAGATTAAATTTTTGTTAGTGGAAGGCGTCCACCAAAGTGCGGTTGATACACTCCGTGCCGCGGGTTACACCAATATTGAATTTCACAAAGGTGCTTTAGACACGCAATCGCTGAAAGAATCGATCCGTGATGCGCACTTTGTTGGACTCCGATCGCGTACTCAGCTGACTGAAGAAGTGTTCCAGGCAGCAGAAAAACTGGTGGCTGTTGGGTGTTTCTGTATCGGCACCAATCAGGTAGATCTGAAAGCTGCGACCCGTCGCGGTATTCCGGTCTTTAACGCACCCTTCTCCAACACCCGTTCGGTTGCCGAAATGGTGCTGGGCGAGATGTTGCTGATGATGCGCGGCATTCCTGAAGCTAACGCCAAGGCGCACCGTGGTATCTGGAACAAATTAGCCGTCGGCTCGTTCGAAGCGCGCGGCAAGCGTCTGGGCATTATCGGTTACGGCCACATTGGTACGCAGCTGGGGATCCTGGCGGAAAGCCTGGGGATGCGCGTCTTCTATTATGACATCGAAAGCAAACTGCCTTTGGGCAACGCGCAGCCGATTGCCACACTGGAAGAATTGCTCAATACCAGCGACGTGGTCACGCTGCATGTGCCGGAAACAGCCGGAACCAAAGACATGATCTCCGAGTTGCAACTGGCGCAGATGAAGCCTGGCGCGTTGTTAATCAACGCCTCACGCGGTACCGTGATCGACATTCCTGCTCTGTGCAATGCGCTGCGTAACAAACATCTTTCCGGTGCGGCTATCGACGTCTTCCCGGAAGAACCGGCGACTAACAGTGACCCGTTCAATTCTCCGCTGTGTGAATTTGACAACGTGCTGCTGACGCCGCATATCGGCGGTTCAACGATGGAAGCGCAGGAAGGTATCGGCCTCGAAGTGGCAGGCAAACTGGCGAAATATTCTGACAACGGTTCTACACTGTCAGCGGTCAACTTCCCGGAAGCGTCTCTGCCAGCGCATACCGAGAAAGCCAGCCGTTTGCTGCATATCCACGAAAATCGTCCGGGTGTGCTGACCAGCATCAACCAGATTTTTGCGGAACAGGGTATCAACATTGCTGCGCAGTACCTGCAAACCAGCCCAGAAATCGGTTATGTGGTGATTGATGCGGAAACGGATACTGCGACGCTGACTACCGCGCTGCAACTGATGAAGGCGATTCCGGGAACCATTCGTGCCCGTTTGCTTTACTGATAAGTCTTTCTGAAACAGACAAAATACCAACCGCCGAAAGGCGGTTTTTTGTTTTATGGCATCAGGGCGTTAAAAAATGTCTGCAGAGGGAATAAAGGGGGGATCAAAACGTCAGAAGTAAAAGGACAGGGTAATCAGACCGCAGAGGATCATTGATGAAAAAGTGATTTCGAACAGGTAGCGGCGCAGCATCATCTGTCAGTACCTCAGGGCAGAAAACGGAGAAAAAAACACCCGGCGAACCGGGTGTTAAATTTTTCAGTCTTGATAAGAGTGAACAGATTCGTTCACAAAGACTTCCTAGTGACTTCTTATGCTGCCGGAGTTGCTTTAGCCGGAGCAGCTTTCTTAGCATGTTTCACGTGCTTTTTAGCCGCCTGCGCCTTCTGAGCAACAGGAGCCGCTTTCTTAGCGTGTTTCACGTGCTTCTTAGCCGCCTGCGCTTTCTGAGCAACAGGAGCCGCTTTTTTAGCGTGTTTCACGTGTTTCTTAGCCGCCTGCGCCTTCTGAGCGACTGGTGCTTTTTTAGCGGCTTTTTTGTGTTTCTTGGCAGCTTGCGCTTTCTGAACAGGTTTCTTGTGTGCTTTATGCTTAGTGGCATGAGCCGGAGCTGCGGTGGTTGTGGTAGCAGCAGGTGCCGGCGTTGCGGTAGTTTCAGCAGCGAAAGCGACAGAAGACAGGCCCATTGCAGCGGCTACAACCAGAGCTAATACTTTTTTCATCTTTAATTCCTCAGGGATCTTGGTTTGTGTGTCTACCCCACTGCGGGGCCGATGTGAGAATAATAGGCGTGACAAACCTTGCTGTCCGTGAGTGATTGGTTTCGGCGTGTAACGGTATGTATAAAGAGAAAGTATTATTAATTTCAATTGGTTGGGTTTTTAAAAAGCGAGGGAGACGTGCGGATTTCAAGCTTAGTTACAACATACTTATGAGGTATGCTTTCTATTTCTGGCTGGCACTCTGCTTACCGTGGATTTATATCGTCTGGCATCACCATCTCCACACTTTTCCAGGCGTGATGACCTCAGGTAAAGGCACATCCCAGTGTTCCACCGGTAAAGCATCGACATGCTGACAATCGTGCGCTAATCCGATCGGATACGGCCCGCCTTCTTTCCAGCGCTCAAGTGTGCGGTCATAAAAGCCACCACCCATACCTAAACGTTGCCCCGCACTGTCGAACGCCACCAGCGGCGTCAGGATGATATCCAGCTGCGCCAGTGGGATCACCTGCGTGACATCCAGTTGTGGCTCAAGAATGTTGAGCCGGTTGCGCACCAGCGTCGTATCGGGCGTATAACGCAGAAAAAGCAGATTACCCGGCGAGAAAGGGTGCAGCACTGGCAGACAAAGCTGTTTGCCTTCGTTCCACAAACGGGCGATCAACGGTGCGGTATCCAGCTCACCATCAAAGGACAGAAACAGGGAGACTGAAGTGGCGGACTGAATTTTCGGATGGGTTGCAACGCGTTCTGCAGCCTGCAGCGCAAAATGAGTTTGCTGTTCAGCGGTCAGCGTATTTCTGCGTTGGCGTATTTCACTGCGGATGGTTTGTCGGGCAGAAGCAAAAAGTGGCGTGTAGGGCATAGATACAAACACCAGAAAGGGATGTACCAAAAAGAAAGGGGAATCTCCGAGATGCCGTCGCAGGCTGTAACCCTTGAACCCATGGTTCAAGGTGAACGTGCTGTCGCAATCTTTAGGCTTCTCGGACGGACCGAGCATGCGCACCGATTACGGATCATCACATTCTGTTGGTACTAATTATCGGCTCAGGGGACGGGCCCGCTGGCGAACATCTCAGAGAAATTTTTTACCGTTTCTGACGACCTGTGACCAGTCAGTCAGCAACGTGTGTTATTCGAAAGGCGCCCCTTCACGTTCAGAGATCCGGCCTTGTTCGAGCAATGCCTGCTCGATGGTTTGTTGCAACATCCGTATACGTTGTTCCATATTGGATGCGTAGTCGCGCGTTTTCAACCTTTCCTGAGCAAGTTCGTGACATACGTTCAATGCCGCGATGAATACCAGTTGCTCCGTATTGGTGACTCTAGTGCGAACTTTCAGATCTTGCAACCGCTGATTAAGATCTTCAGCTGCCAGATTCAGTGCTTCCTGTTGTTCTGGCGGACAATTCACCCGTAAAGAGCGACCAAAAATTTGAATATCTACCGGTTGTGCAGACATGCCACCTTCCTGCTGATTTATTCGTCCGCCCCAACGTGACCACTACGACCTGGCGCAGGATGTTGGAAGCGGGCGCCACTATAACTATCTCAATACCAGGTTACAACCCCATGACCGGCTGACTGCTGCCCGATTGTTCAGAGCGTGCCATTCATGTTTAAGACCACCCCATCACGGGCTGCTAATCTGGTACTACGACAGACCTTGGTGGTAGCATAACACGAACTTAACCTGCCAACGATGGCGAATGCGCATGTCTATAGAGAATACTTACCCTACTTACGATTCGTTGGATCAAAACCTGAAACAACAATCGGTTGCTTTGACCGCAGCAGAAATGCACGGTTTGATCAGTGGTTTGCTGTGCGGTGGCAATCGCGACGGCAGCTGGCTGACGATGGTGCATGATCTGACTAACGAAGGTATGGCCTTCCCGCACACGCTGGCAGATTTGCTGCAACAATTGCGCAAAGTGACGTCAGACACTCTCGAAGATGACAGCTTCGAATTCAAAATGTTGATGCCCGACGATGAAAAACACATCTTTGAGCGTGCCGATGCGCTGGCCGGATGGGTTAACCATTTCCTGCTTGGCCTGGGCATGATGCAGCCAAAACTCGCCAAAGTGAAAGGCGAAGTCGGTGAAGCGATCGACGATTTGCGCAGCATCGCGCAACTGGGCTACGACGAAGATGAAGATCAGGAACAACTGGCGCAATCTTTAGAGGAAGTGGTGGAGTACGTCCGTGTTGCCGCCATTCTGTGCTTTGGTGAATTTGGCCACAGCCGCCCGACGGCTGCGGAAAATCACCGTACTTTGCATTGATGGTACATTGCATTACATAAACTGATTGCACTCATTAAAACGATTTCAGGAGAAGGTGATGACTCAGCAAGAGTACGAGAATCGTCGTCAGGCGCTGTTAGCGAAGATGGCCCCGGGAAGTGCTGCGGTAATTTTTTCTGCGCCCGAAGCACCACGCAGTGCCGACAGTGAATACCCGTATCGTCAGAGCAGTGATTTCTGGTATTTCACCGGTTTCAATGAGCCGGAAGCGGTATTGATCCTGGTGAAAAGTGATGAAAATCATAACCACAGCGTCCTGTTTAACCGCGTCCGTGATCTCACCGCTGAAATCTGGTTTGGTCGTCGTTTAGGTCAGGAAGCCGCGCCCGCCAGGCTTGGCGTGACCAAAGCGCTGCCTTTTGATGATATCAACGATCAGCTTCATCTGCTGCTTAACGGTCTCGACGTGCTGTATCACGCACAGGGCGATTACGCCTATGCGGATGAAATCGTTAACCGTGCCATGGAAAAACTGCGCAAAGGCTTCCGTCAGAATCTCTCGGCCCCGGCCACTGTCACCGACTGGCGTCCGTGGGTGCATGACATGCGCCTGTTCAAATCGGCTGAAGAGATTGCCGTCATGCGCCGTGCCGGACACATCACCGCGCTGGCCCATACCCGTGCGATGGAAAAATGCCGTCCGGGCATGTTCGAATATCAGCTTGAAGGCGAGATTCATCACGAATTCACCCGTCACGGTGCACGTTATCCTTCCTATAACACCATTGTGGGCGGCGGCGAAAACGGCTGCATCCTGCATTACACCGAAAACGAATGTGAACTGCGTGACGGCGATTTAGTGCTGATTGACGCTGGTTGTGAATATCAGGGTTATGCCGGTGATATCACCCGCACGTTCCCGGTGAACGGCAAATTCAGCAAAGCGCAGCGCGAAATCTACGACATCGTGCTGGCGTCAGAATATAAAGCGCTGGAAGTGTTCGGGCCGGGCAGCAGCATTCAGGCCGCAACCGAAGCCGCAGTTCGCGTGATGATTGAAGGTCTGGTCAAACTGGGCGTGATGAAAGGTGACGTTGAAACCCTTTACGCGGAGCAGGCACACCGCCAGTTCTTCATGCACGGTCTTTCCCACTGGCTGGGGCTGGACGTTCATGATGTCGGCCATTATGGCTCAGTGGATCGCAGCCGTACGCTGGAGCCGGGCATGGTGCTGACCGTTGAACCGGGTCTGTATATCGCGCCGGATGCCGACGTACCGGAAGCGTACCGCGGCATCGGTATCCGTATTGAAGACGACATTCTGATCACCACCACCGGTATTGAAATTCTGACCGGCGATGTGGTGAAAGAAGCCGATGATATTGAAGCGTTAATGGCGGCGGCAAAGAAATAATATGAGCATCGTAATTGTTGGCGGCGGCATGACCGGTGCCACGCTGGCGTTGGCGATTTCCTCGCTGACGCAGGGACGTTTGGCGGTGCATCTGGTGGAAGCCACTGCGCCGGAACATCACGGACACCCGGGCTTTGATGCCCGCTCGATTGCGCTGGCACAGGGAACCTGCCAGCAATTATCGCGGGTGGGGATCTGGTCTGCCCTGGCGGCAATCGCCACGCCAATCCGTGATATCCATGTCAGCGATCGTGGTCACGCGGCCTTTGTGAATCTCAATGCCGCGCATTATGGCGTTGAGGCGCTGGGGCAGGTGGTTGAGTTGCATGAAGTCGGTAAGCGCCTGTTTGCGATGCTGAAAAATGCACCCGGCGTCACGCTGCATTGTCCGGCGAAAGTTATGGATGTCGCGCGTTCACAAGATTCCGCCAGCGTGACGCTCGACAGCGGTCAAACGCTGACAGCACAGCTTTTGGTGGCCGCTGACGGTTCGCATTCTTCGCTGGCAAAAGCCTGCAATATTGGCTGGCAGCGTGAAGATTATGGCCAGATTGCCGTCATCGCCAACGTGGCGACCAGCGAGCCGCACAACAATCGTGCTTTCGAGCGTTTCACCCAACACGGTCCGCTGGCACTGCTGCCGATGTCCGATGGCCGCAGTTCGCTGGTCTGGTGTCATCCGCGCGAAGCGAAAGGCAAGATTGATCACTGGAGCGAAGCGCAGTTCCTCAGTGAGTTGCAAAAAGCTTTCGGCTGGCGACTGGGCACCTTCCGGCAGGCCGGTAAACGGTTCAGTTATCCGCTGCAATTACAGCAAGCCAATAGTCACATCAGCCACCGTCTGGCGCTGGTTGGCAACGCGGCGCAAACGCTGCATCCGATTGCCGGACAGGGTTTTAACCTCGGCCTGCGCGACGTCATGACGCTGGCGGAAACACTGGCTAATGCTGCGGCACAAGGTGCCGATGTCGGCAGTTACCGTGTGCTGAGTGAATATCAGCAGCGCCGTCAGCCCGATCAGCAGGCAACCGTCGGCGTGACCGATGGCTTGATCCACCTCTTTGCCAACCGCTGGCTGCCGTTAATGGTCGGGCGCAATCTCGGTTTACTGGCGATGGAAGGCATTACGCCATTACGCGATGCTTTCACTCGCAGAACGTTAGGTTGGGTTGACCGTTAATCCCTACAGGAAAAATTATGCAATCTTTTGATGTGGTTATCGCCGGTGGCGGAATGGTTGGTCTGGCGCTGGCGTGCGGATTACAGGGCAGCGGTCTGCGTGTTGCCGTACTGGAAAATCAGCAGCCGGATCTTGATACGCCCTTGCCGGAACAGCCTGGCTTGCGGGTTTCAGCGATCAATGCTGCCAGTGAACGTCTGCTGAAATATATCGGCGTCTGGGACAACATTATTGCGCAGCGTGCCAATGCCTATCAGGGGATGGAAGTCTGGGATCGCGACAGCTTCGGCAAAATCGCGTTCCGCGGCGAAGAATACGGTTTCAGCCATCTGGGCCATATTATTGAAAATCAGGTGATCCACCGCGCCTTGTGGCAACGTGCGGAAAAATCTTCCGACATCACATTGCTCACACCGGCAACACTGAAAAATGTGGCGTGGGGAGAAAATGAAGCCTTCATTACCCTGAGTGATGAACGTCAGCTCAGCGCGCGTTTAGTGGTCGGCGCGGATGGCGCACAGTCGTGGCTGCGTAAGCACGCCGATATTCCGCTGACCTTCTGGGATTATCGCCATCATGCACTGGTGGCGACCATACGCACTGAAGAACCGCACCAGTCTGTCGCAAGGCAGGTATTCCACGGCGAAGGTATTCTGGCATTTCTGCCGCTGGCGGATGCACATCTGTCTTCTATCGTCTGGTCAGTGTCACCGGATGAAGCGCAGCGCCTGAGTGCGCTTCAGCCGGAAGAGTTCAACAAAATCCTTGCCAGTACCTTTGACCTGCGTCTGGGTATTTGTACCGTAGAAAGCGATCGCGTGACCTTTCCGCTGACCGGCCGTTATGCCCGCAGTTTTGCCGGACAACGTCTGGCGCTGGTGGGCGATGCGGCACACACCGTGCATCCGCTGGCCGGGCAGGGTGTCAACTTAGGTTTTATGGATGCCGCAGAACTGGCCTCCGAAATCAAACGCCTGCAAAAAGAAGGCAAAGATTTCGGCCAGCACATGTACCTGCGTCGTTACGAGCGTCGTCGTAAACACAGCGCTGCGCTGATGCTTGCCGGGATGCAGGGCTTCCGCGAACTGTTTGCCGGTGACAATCCTGCCAAAAAACTGTTGCGTGATATTGGACTGACGCTGGCGGATTCCCTGCCGGGCGTGAAGCCGAAACTGGTCCGCCAGGCAATGGGGCTGAATGATTTACCGGAATGGTTACGGGACGATTCGCTTCGATTGAAATAATCTAATTTTAGCTCAATTTTTCCATTACATTTTCTAATCCGGGGCCGGATTTCTCATTCTGCAAATGGTGAGAAATCCGGCCTTGTCGTTATATAACATCGATACTTTTGATGTTTATTTGTAGATTTTGCGCCACAAACCCCAGTTTACCAGTCAAAAACTCTGCACAATGCCCTTGTGAGATCACTGACATTCATTCTGCTCTGCATATTTTAACTTATGGTTAGCAGGGAGATTCAGTGGTAAGTTCGAGTAAAGGGTATCGTTTGCGCTCCCTGTCATTTTCAACTTTCAGGCAGCCTTTTCGTCATGAGGAATAAGATGGTTAAGCAGACTCAGCTTTATGAACAACATGTTGCGTGCGGTGCGCGTATGGTCGATTTCCACGGCTGGATGATGCCTCTGCATTACGGCTCCCAACTGGATGAACACCACATCGTGCGTCAGGATGCCGGTATGTTTGACGTCTCGCACATGACCATTGTCGATCTCCACGGTGCCCGTACCCGGGAATTCCTCCGTTACCTGCTGGCGAACGATGTCGTCAAACTCACCGTTCCCGGCAAAGCGCTCTATACCGGTATGCTCAATGCGTCCGGTGGCGTGATCGACGACCTGATTGTTTACTTCCTCAACGAAAATTATTTCCGTCTGGTGGTTAACTCCGCTACCCGCGAGAAAGATCTGGCATGGATTTCGCAGCATGCAGAACCGTACGCTGTTGAACTGACGGTGCGTGATGATCTGGCGCTGGTCGCTGTACAGGGGCCGCAGGCGAAAGAAAAAGCGGAAACCTTGTTTACCGCCGGGCAAAAACAAGCGGTCGCGGGCATGAAGCCGTTCTTTGGCGTTCAGGCGGGCGATCTGTTTATCGCCACCACCGGTTATACCGGCGAAGCGGGTTATGAAATCGCGCTGCCGCAAGAGCAGGTGGCGGATTTCTGGCAGAAATTGCTGGCCGCAGGCGTGAAACCCGCCGGTCTGGGCGCGCGCGACACGCTGCGTCTGGAAGCTGGCATGAATCTCTACGGTCAGGAAATGGACGAAGGCGTTTCACCGCTGGCGGCCAACATGGGCTGGACCATCGCGTGGGCGCCTGAAGACCGTCACTTTATTGGCCGTGACGCACTGGAAAGACAGCGCGAGCAGGGCACCGAACAGCTGGTCGGCCTGGTGATGACCGAGAAAGGCGTATTGCGTAACGAACTGCCGGTGCGATTCACCGACAGCGCGGGCAACACGCTGGAAGGCGTGATCACCAGCGGGTCATTCTCTCCGACGCTGGGCTACAGTATTGCACTGGCACGCGTTCCGGCAGGCATTGGCGAAAATGCCATTGTGCAGATCCGCAACCGTGAAATGCCGGTAAAAGTCACCAAACCCGGTTTTGTCCGTAACGGCAAACCGCTGGTGCAGTAACGAATTCGTGATAAAAATTATCCGGTTAACGCTGAATTAAGCACTTTTTTGGAGAAAGTAACATGAGCAATGTTCCAGCAGATTTGAAATACGCATCCTCCCACGAGTGGATACGTTCAGAAGGCAACGGCGTTTATACCGTAGGCATCACCGAACACGCACAGGAGTTACTGGGCGATATGGTTTTCGTTGATCTGCCAGAAGTCGGCCGTGAAGTTGCCGCCGGTGAAGATTGCGCAGTGGCTGAATCCGTCAAAGCGGCGTCAGATATTTACTCTCCAATTAGCGGCGAAATCGTTGCAGTTAACGGCGAACTGGAAGGTTCTCCGGAGCTGGTCAACAGCGAGCCATACGGCACCGGTTTCCTGTTCCAGATTAAAGCGTCAGACGAAAGCGAACTGGCTAAGCTGCTTGATGCACAAGCCTACTCAGCTTCCATCGACGAGTAATTACACATTGCATTACCCGCCCCGCAACCCGCTTGCGGGGCAGATCCCGACCCGTAGCTTTTGTCAGTATCCCAAGACACCTCCAGCAGATTTCAGGAATGCGTAGCAAATGACTCAGACTCTCAGCCAACTCGAACACAGCGAAGCCTTTATCGGCCGCCACATCGGTCCGTCTTCTCAGCAGCAGCAACAGATGCTGGAAACGGTCGGTGCGGATTCTTTAAATGCGCTGATCCAGCAGATCGTTCCGGTCGATATCCAGTTACCTGGCCCGCCGGCTGTCGGTGATGCCGTCACGGAACATCAGGCGCTGGCTGAGCTGAAAGCCATTGCCAGCCAGAATCAACGCTATAAATCCTACATCGGTATGGGTTACAGCGCGGTGCTGACGCCGCCGGTTATCCTGCGCAATATGCTGGAAAATCCGGGCTGGTATACCGCGTATACGCCGTATCAGCCGGAAGTGTCTCAGGGCCGTCTTGAAGCATTGCTGAACTTCCAGCAACTGACTTTAGACTTAACGGGGCTGGATCTGGCTTCTGCTTCTTTGCTTGATGAAGCGACTGCCGCTGCCGAAGCGATGGCGCTGGCAAAACGTGCCAGCAAACTCAAAGACGCCAACCGTTTCTTCGTGGCAGACGACGTGCATCCGCAAACGCTGGATGTGGTGCGTACCCGTGCGGAAACCTTCGGTTTTGACATCATCGTTGATAAAGCCGAAAAAGTGCTCGAGCTGGAAGGCGTGTTCGGCGTGCTGTTGCAGCAGGTTGGCACCACCGGTGAAGTTCACGATTACACCGCGCTGCTGGGCGAACTGAAATCCCGCAAAATTATTACCAGCGTCGCCGCTGACATTATGGCGCTGGTGCTGCTGGCTGCACCGGGCAAGCAGGGCGCAGACGTGGTCTTCGGTTCCGCGCAACGCTTTGGTGTGCCGATGGGCTACGGTGGTCCGCACGCGGCATTCTTCGCCTGTGTAGACGAATTCAAACGTTCCATGCCGGGCCGTATCATCGGGGTTTCCCGTGATGCCGCAGGCAAAACTGCACTGCGTATGGCGATGCAGACCCGCGAGCAACATATCCGCCGCGAAAAAGCCAACTCCAACATTTGTACCTCGCAGGTTTTACTGGCGAATATTGCCAGTCTGTATGCGGTATTCCACGGCCCTGAAGGCCTGAAACGCATTGCGTCACGTATTCACCGTCTGACCGACATTCTGGCCGCTGGCCTGAAACAGGGTGGCCTGACGCTGCGTCATAACACCTGGTTTGACACGCTGACTGTTGAAGTCAAAGACAAAGCCGCCGTGCTGGAACGCGCGCTGAGTTTCGGTCTGAACCTGCGTACTGACATTCACGGCGCAGTCGGTATCACCCTCGACGAAGCCACGTCCCGCGAAGACGTTCAGGTTCTGTTCGCTGCCCTGCTGGGTGACGACAACGGTCTGGATATCGACAAACTGGACAAGGCGGCATCGACCGACAGCAACTCCATTCCTGCTGCTATGCTGCGTGTGGATCCGATCCTGACCCATCCGGTATTCAACCAGTACCACAGCGAAACCGAGATGATGCGTTATATGCACCGTCTGGAGAAAAAAGATCTGGCGCTGAATCAGGCCATGATCCCGCTGGGTTCCTGCACCATGAAACTGAACGCTGCGGCAGAAATGATCCCGATTACCTGGCCGGAATTTGCCGATCTGCACCCGTTCTGTCCGACAGAACAGGCTGGCGGTTATCAGCAGATGATTGGTCAGCTGTCACAATGGCTGGTTCAGCTTACCGGTTACGACGCAGTTTGCATGCAGCCAAACTCCGGCGCGCAGGGCGAATACGCGGGTCTGCTGGCCATCCGTCGTTACCACGAAAGCCGTAACGAAAGCGGTCGTCACATCTGCCTGATCCCAAGTTCAGCGCACGGCACCAACCCGGCTTCCGCGCAGATGGCGAGCATGACCGTCGTAGTGGTTGCGTGTGATAAACAGGGCAACATCGACCTGAGCGACCTGCGTGAGAAAGCGGCGAAAGCGGGCGATGAGCTGTCTTGTATCATGGTGACGTACCCGTCAACGCACGGCGTTTACGAAGAAACTATCCGCGAAGTTTGCCAGATTGTGCATCAGTACGGCGGTCAGGTTTACCTCGACGGCGCGAACATGAACGCACAGGTCGGCATTACCACGCCGGGTTACATCGGCGCGGACGTCTCGCACCTTAACCTGCATAAAACTTTCTGTATCCCGCACGGCGGCGGCGGTCCTGGCATGGGCCCGATTGGTGTGAAAGCGCATCTGGCGCCGTTCGTTCCGGGTCACAGCGTGGTGCAGATTGACGGCGTGCTGACGCAAAACGGCGCGGTTTCTGCGGCACCGTTCGGCAGTGCTTCCATCCTGCCAATCAGCTGGATGTATATCCGCATGATGGGCGCGGAAGGTCTGAAACAAGCCAGCCAGGTGGCAATTCTGAATGCGAACTACATCGCGACCCGTCTGAAAGACGCGTATCCGGTGCTGTATACCGGCCGTGATGGTCGTGTGGCGCACGAATGCATTCTGGATATTCGTCCGCTGAAAGAGACGACCGGTATCAGTGAAATGGATATCGCCAAGCGTCTGATCGACTACGGATTCCATGCCCCGACCATGTCCTTCCCGGTGGCCGGTACGCTGATGGTTGAACCAACCGAATCAGAAAGCAAAGTGGAACTGGATCGCTTCATTGATGCGCTGCTGGCAATCCGCAGTGAAATCGACCGCGTGGCGCAAGGCGAATGGCCGCTGGCAGACAACCCGCTGGTGAATGCACCGCACGTGCAGAACGAGCTGGTCAGCGACTGGAACCATCCGTACACCCGCGAAGTGGCGGTATTCCCGGCCGGTTACGACAACAAGTACTGGCCGACGGTGAAACGTCTGGATGACGTGTACGGGGACAGGAATTTGTTCTGTTCGTGTGTACCGATGTCAGATTACGAGTAAGACGCCGATCTGCTCCTCGCTGAGAAGGGTGAGGAGTAAAAAACTCGGGCTGCTCCCTCCCCTGCGAAGGGGAGGGTTGGGGTGGGGTATTAAAGTAAAATCAATAAGTTGAAGTATGCTTTTGCCGGGTGTTAGCCCTTAAAACCCCCTCCCAACCTCCCCCTTCGCAGGGGGAGGAGCTAAGCCAAATTCCCCTTTCTTTCTGTTTCTCCTACACTTTCCTCATTTCCCCCCAATGGAATCTTACACTCATGAAAATCGCTCTCGTCACCGGCGGCAGTCGCGGTATCGGCCGTGCAACGGCTCTTCTTCTTGCGCAGCAGGGTTACGCCGTCGGTGTGAATTACGTGAATAACGAAACCGCAGCCCAATCTGTTATCGATGAAATCCATCAGGCCGGTGGCAAAGCCATCGCGCTGAAGGCTGATATTTCCGATGAAGCGCAGGTTGTCGCGATGTTCAAACAGCTGAGCAACGAACTCGGCCCGATCACCGCGCTGGTGAATAATGCCGGGATTTTGTTCCAGCAGACCACCATTGAAAATCTCTCTGCTGCACGTATCAACAAAGTGCTGTCTACTAACGTAACCGGGTATTTCCTGTGCTGCCGTGAGGCGGTGAAAATCATGTCACACCGGCATGGCGGAAAAGGCGGGGCGATTGTGAATGTGTCCTCGGCGGCTGCCCGTTTAGGTGCGCCGGGTGAATATGCCGATTACGCGGCATCGAAAGGTGCGGTGGATACCCTGACAACCGGTCTGGCGCTGGAAGTGGCGGCGTACGGTATCCGCGTTAACTGTGTGCGTCCGGGTCTGATCTACACCGAAATGCACGCCAGTGGCGGTGAGCCGGGGCGGGTCGATCGCGTGAAAGCCAATCTGCCGATGCAGCGCGGCGGTCAGCCGGAAGAAGTCGCACAGGCGATTGCCTGGTTGCTGTCGGATTCCGCCTCTTACGCCACCGGCAGCTTTCTCGATCTGGCTGGCGGCAGATAGTCAGCGTAAATCATTGATAGCGGGGTTCGCTCCCCGTTCACTCCCCCAAAACGGTCAAATCCACACAACCGGTCATTAACGGTCATTAAATTGCACGAGGAATTGTGACCGTTTGCAAATCTGTTGCTGTTCTGTTGCAACGCAAATGACGATTTAATGCCGCTCCCACCACAGATCCAAACTTTAACATTTCATCTTTTCTCACCTTTTCGTGACAACTATCACAGGACGATTGTGGCAAAAAATGCGCACAGTCGCCTTTGAGGCACTGCGCATTCCATAAACATCCGGCTGCGTATCCTATTTGACATCGGGAAAGAGGAATCACCACATGCTGCCAGTAGAGCGACATCGATATATCACCGAAATTCTCAGCCAGCGCGGACGCATTCTTGTGCAGGAAGTGGCGCAGTTATGCCGCATCTCGCTGGAAACCGCGCGGCGGGATCTGGCGCTGCTGGAAAAGCGTGGCGTGCTGTTACGCAGCCATGGCGGCGCGGTGTTTAAAGAACATTCGGCGGCAGAAAAAACCTATGTGCCGTCGCAGATTGAACAGGGTGAATCCTTTCGTGACCGCAGCAATCAGTCGCCGGACAGCAAAACGCGTATCGCCAAACGGGCGTTACAGCTGATCAATCCCGGCGATTGCCTGCTGCTCGACAGCAGTTCCAGCAGCTGGTTTCTGGCGCGCCAGTTGCCTGACATTCAGCTGGTGGTGCTGACCAACTCGGTGCACATCATCCAGACGCTGGCGGTGAAAGCTAACGTGCGGGTGATCGGACTGGGCGGTGAATACTCGGCGAAATACGAAGATTTTGTCGGTGTGCTGGCCGAACAAATGCTGAAAGAGTTCGTCATCAACAAACTGTTTTTCTCCTGTCACGGCATCAGCCACGAAGGCGGTATCCGTGAAAGTAACGAGCATCACGCACGGCTGAAACAGCAAATGCTGCTTTCCTCCGAGCACAAAATTTTGCTGGCTGACTCCAGCAAATTCGGCCGCCGCTCTTTTGCGCGGATCTGCCACTACCGGGAAATCGACACACTGATAACAGACCATCTGGAGGATGAAGAATTCCGCCAGGAACTGGCCTGGAGCAACGTTAACGTGATTGAAGTTTCTCCGTCACCCCTACAGAAAAAAACTAAAAACAGCCGCAACGGCCCGTTAGCTGCGGCACATAACTGACCTCCCAGGAGAGTAAACATGATCAAGAAATCCGTTCTTGCCTGCCTGTTCGCCACAGCCATGTTGTCCCTGTCTGCGCACGCCGCCGACAAAATTCGCATGGGCGTGGTGGTGAAAGTCGGCGGTAATGCCTGGTTCAACGCGATGGAAGCCGGGATCAAAAGCGAAGCGGCCAAACGCGGGATCGACGCGTGGCAGGTCGGGCCGACCAGTGCGGATCCGGCGTTGCAGGTGCGTGCGATTGAAGATCTGATCGCCCAGAAAGTGGATGTGATCGGCGTGGTGCCCAACGACGCCCGCGTGCTGGAGCCGGTACTGAAACGCGCTCACGACGCCGGGATCAAAGTCATCGTGCATGAATCGCCGGATCAGAAATATGCCGACTGGGATTTCGAAATGGTCGATGCCACGCAGCACGGCATTAATCACATGATCGCGCTGGCGCAGTGTATGAAAGAGAAAGGCGACTATGCGGTGTATGTCGGAAGTCTTACCGTGCCGCTCCATCAGAAATGGGCTGATGCCGCCATCAATTACCAGAAAGAACATTATCCGGATATGCATCTGGTCGGCGACAAATTTGGTGTCGGCGAATCCCTTGATGACAGCATCCGTACCACCAACGACCTGATGTCCAAAGACGCCAACCTGAAAGGCATTCTGGCGATCGGCTCGCAAGGCCCGATTGGCGCAGGCCGCGCGGTGCTTAACCGTGGCAAAACTGACGACATCTGTGTGTTCGGGCCATTCAGTCCGGGTCAGGGCGCCAGTCTGGTGAAAGCCGGGGCCATCAAAGGCGGCTTTATCTGGAACCCGATGGTCGCGGGTGAAGTCTTTGTGCGCATCGCCGAGAAGCTGGAGAAAGGCGAAAAAATCACTGACGGCATGACCATTGAAGGCATGGGCAAAGTGAAAGTCGATGAAGCAACGCACACCATTCTGGGCAACGAAACCGAAAGCCTGGACAAAGCGAACCTGCCGAAACTGGTCAAAATGGGGCTGTAATCATGGCAATCTCCGAGATCATTCAAACAGAGAACGCGCCGCTGATTGATGTGCAAAACCTGTCGGTGACGTTTGGCGGGCAGCGTGCACTCAACGACATTTCCCTGCAGCTGATGCAGGGCGAAGTTCACTGCCTGGCGGGCACCAACGGCTGCGGGAAAAGTACGTTGATCAAAGTGATCTCGGGGGTTTATCAGCCGGACAACGGTTGCCAGATCACGCTCAGCTCGCCGTCGCAGGGCAGCCAGAGTTTCAGCAAACTCTCTCCGGATCAGGCACGTCAGTTTGGCGTGCAGGTGATTTATCAGGACTTGTCGCTGTTCCCGAACCTCAGCGTGTTCGAGAACATCGCCTTCGACCACAACTTACAAGGGCTTATGGGCTGGTATCGCCCGTCGCGCCTGCGGGAAACCGCGCAGCGCATTCTGACCGAACTGAATTACACGCTGGATCTCGACAGCAAAGTCTCGGCGCTGCCGATTGCCCAGCGCCAGCAGGTGGCGATTTGCCGTGCACTGGTCGCCGATGCGCGGTTAGTGATTATGGATGAGCCGACGGCCTCGCTGACCCGCACCGAAGTGAATCAGCTGCTGCGCACCGTGCATTATCTGAAAAGCAAAGGCATCAGCGTGGTGTTCGTCAGCCATCGCCTCGATGAAGTGCTGGAGATTTCAGACAGCGTCACGGTGATCCGTGACGGCAAAAAGGTCGGCACATTCCCGGCCTCTGAAGTCAGCAGCGAACGCCTGACCGAACTGATGACCGGCCTGAAACTCGATTACCGCCTGAAAGCCGCCAACATGAATGACGAACGCATCATGCTGGAAACCGACAAACTCAGCCGCGCAGGCCAGTATCACGACGTCAGTTTCAAACTGCATGCCGGAGAAGTGCTCGGTTTATGCGGTCTGCTCGGTTCCGGCCGCACCGAACTGGCACTCAGTCTGTTCGGCATGACCAAACCCGACAGCGGCAAAATCTACCTCGACAGCAAGCCGGTGCGTTTTCGCAGCCATGAAGACGCGATCAAATCCGGCGTCGGTTATGTGTCGGAAGATCGCCTGACGCTCGGCCTGATCCAGCAACAATCGGTGGGCGACAACACCGTGCTGGCGATCATGGATCAGTTGCGCAGCCGTTTTCATCTGATCGACGAATACCGCAAAAACAAGATCATCCAGCAGTGGATCGAAAAACTCGGCGTCAAAGTCGCCAGTCCCGAACAGGCGATTTCCACCCTTTCCGGTGGCAATCAGCAAAAGATCGTGCTCGCGAAATGGGTACTGACGCAGCCGAAAATCCTGATCCTCGATTCGCCAACGGTCGGCGTCGATGTCGGCGCGAAAGCCAGCATTTATCAGCTGATCCACCAACTGGCGGAAGAGGGGATTTCTATCCTGCTGATTTCCGACGAAGTGCCGGAAGTCTATTTCAACTGTGACCGCGTGCTGCATTTCAGTGAAGGCACGGTGGTTGGCGAATATCTGCCGGGCGCGATTACCCAGCAACAACTTGCGGAGGCGGTCAATGCTTAAGCTCAGCCGGTTACGCCCGTCCAGCAACGAAGGTTATTTAGCCTGGGTATTGCTGGTGGTGATCGTCACCTTTTCCTTACTCACCAACCAGTTTCTGACTTTACAGAACCTGCTGGATCTGACCGAAAGCTACGCCGTCAGCGGTATCTTTGCCCTCGGCCTGTTCGTGGTGCTGGTCACCGGCGGAATCGATATTTCGTTCGCCGCCGTGGCTTCTGTCGTGCAGTACCTCATCGCCACGCTGGCGATTCACTACGGCCTGAGCAGCCCGACCGGCAGCATTTTACTGGCGGTCGCCATCGGCACGGTGCTCGGGATGATCAACGCGATTCTGATCTACTGCCTGCGCATCGTGTCGATCATCGTCACCATCAGTATGCAGTCGCTGCTGTTTGGCATGCTGATGTGGCTGACCAACGGCACCAGTTTGTACGACCTGCCGGACTGGCTGACGACGCCAATCCGTGTGCTGCCGTTCAGCGTCGGCGAGCAGCATTATCAGATTGGGTTGCCTGTGGTGGTGATGTTAGTGGTCGCCGGACTGAGCTGGATCCTGCTTAACAAAACCCATCTCGGACGCCAGTTATTTGCGGTCGGCGGTGACCAGGAATCCGCACGCCGTATCGGTATCCGCGTCGGTTTGCTGCATCTGTTTGCCTACGGTTATCTCGGCGCGATGGCGGCGATTGGCGGGCTGGTGCAGGTGTATCGCGTCGGTGAAGTGGTGCCGAATGCACTGGTCGGCGGCGAGCTGGATGTACTGGCGGCGGCAGTGCTCGGCGGTGCCAGTCTCCACGGCGGCAAAGGCAGCGTGGTCGGCACCCTGATGGGCGTGTTCCTGATTGGCGTGCTGAAAAACGGCCTCAACCTGATCGGCGTTTCCAGTTACTTCATGAACATCGTTATCGGCGTGGTGATCGTCGCGGCCATCACCGTCACCCATTACAAGAAACGCAAAGAAACCGAAGTCGGCTTCGCCTGAGGAAAACCGCTATGTTCGCAAAAAGCAGAAATGTGAGTCTTAAAGCGAAGCCCGATGCGCGGCCTCGCCTGAAAATCGCTTCCCTGAAAATAGATAGCACGACATTGGGATTATCGCTGTTATTGCTGGTGGTGATCATCGGTTTCAGCCTGGCGATGCCGGGGCGCTTCTTCAGTGACGCCACCTTTATGAGCGTCGCCTTCCAGCTGCCGGAACTCGGTTTACTGACGCTGGCGATGTTTATCCCGATCCTCAGCGGTGGTCTGAACCTGTGCATTATCGCCACCGCTAACCTGACCAGCTTACTGATGGCGTGGGTGTTTCTCACCTGGTTGCCGCCGGATGCCAGCATGGCGATGCAGGCGGTCTGGCTGACGCTGGCGCTGGTCGGCGCAATGATTCTGGCGCTGGTGATTGGCATGCTGACCGGCGCGCTGGTGGCGTATGTCGGCGCCCATCCGATTCTGGTGACGCTGGCGACCATGACCATGGTGAACGGCGTCGGCATCTACCTTTCACGCGGTGCGGCGATCAGCGGTATGCCGGACATCGTGCGCTTTATCGGCGCGGAAACCCTGCTCGGCGTGCCGGTTCCGCTGATTATCTTCCTGCTGACTGCAGCCTTAATCGCGGTGTTTTTAGAACGCACCCGCCTCGGTAAATACATCTACATGAGCGGCAGCAACATTAACGCCACCCATTTCAGCGGCGTGAATACCCACCGTGTACTGATCGCCATCTACGTGATTTCCAGCATGTTATGCGTGATTGCCGGACTCATCATGATGGCGCGTTTCAACTCGGCGCGCATGGGCTACGGCGACTCGTATCTGCTGCTGACGGTGCTGGCCATCATCCTCGGCGGTACCGATCCCAACGGGGGTTTCGGTAAAGTCGCGGGCGTGGTGCTCTCGCTGATTGTCCTGCAGGTGATTTCCACCGGCCTGAATCTGATGAACGTCAGCCCGCATTTCAGCCTGGCGATGTGGGGCGCGGTACTGATTGTGGTGCTGGCGCTGAAATTCTTCCGCAGCCGTTATCTGCAAAAAAGGGCAGGGCGAATGAGCGCTGCCAAAGCGCGGGCGGCTCAACCTTAAACACTTTTTTAAAATTGCCTCTGACTTAGGAAAACATCATGGAATACAAAATTTCTCCGTCGCTGATGTGCATGAGCCTGATCGACATTAAACAGCAACTCGAGGTGCTGAACCGTCGCGCCGACATGCTGCACATTGACATCATGGATGGCCATTACGTCAAAAACATCACGCTGTCGCCGTTCTTTATTGAGCAGATCCGCCCGCATACGCCGCTGGTTCTGGACGTGCATATGATGGTGGAAAACCCGGCTGACTTTATCGAGCCAATCGCCAAAGCCGGTGCCGATTTTATTTGTCCGCATGCCGAAACCATTAACCGCGACGCGTTCCGCATCATTAATCAGATCCGCTCGCTGGGTAAAAAAGTCGGCGTGGTGCTCAACCCCGCGACACCGGTGGAATACATCCAGCACTACATTCATCTGCTGGATAAAATCACCGTGATGACCGTCGATCCGGGCTATGCCGGTCAGCCGTTTATCCCTGAAATGCTGGGGAAAATCGCGCAACTGCGCGATCTCAAACAGCAAAAAGGCTACCGCTATCTGATCGAAATCGACGGGTCCTGCAACCTGCGCACCTATCAGGATCTGATGGGCGCGGGCGCGGAAGTGCTGATCGTCGGCAGTTCCGGCCTGTTCACGCTGGACAACGATCTGGATGTTGCCTGGGACAAAATGCTCGATCAGATGCGTCAGGCGCGTCACGCAGCCTGAGGGCAGGAGAGCCGTATGCCGCACTTTCTTGGAGTGGATGTCGGGGGCACCAATACCCGTTTAATGCTGATGGACAGCCAGCAAAATTTTCGCGGCTACCACAAAACCCCGACCCAAAGCTGGGCGGGGCAGTCCGATCCGTTACAGGGGCTGGAAAACCTGATCACGGCGTATTTGCAGGAACAGGACCCGCATAATCAGGTGGCGCAGGTGATGCTCGGGCTGCCGGGCATATTGTCCCGCGACCGCCAGACCGTGCTGTCGCTGCCGTTTATCTCCGCGCTGGATAATCAGCCGGTAGCGGCGCTGCTCTCGCAACGTTTACACCTGCCGGTGGCGATGGACAAAGACGTTAACCATCTGATGTGGTGGGATTTAATGCAGCATGGCGCATTGCCGGATGTTGCCGTCGGGCTGTATCTCGGCACCGGGCTGGGCAACAGTTTGTGGATCCACGGTGATTTTTACCACGGCGCGCACGGCGGTGCGGGCGAACTGGGGCACATTCCGCTGGCGGGGAATCCGTTGCTTTGTCCGTGCGGCAAAACCGGCTGCGTCGAGACGCTGACGTCCGGCAACTGGCTGACCGGCTGGGCGCGGCAATATGCGCCGCAAACGCCGTTCGCTGACCTGTTTGTACGTCATGCCGGGCATGTGGATTTAACTGAATTTGTGGCACGTCTGGCGCGCACCGTCGCCAGCGAAATGAACATTCTGGATCCCGAATATCTGGTGCTGGGCGGTGGTGTGCTGGCGATGGAAAACTTCCCGCTGGCCGAACTGGAACAACAGTTACGCAGCCATCTGCGCAGCCCGTATCCGGCGAACGGTCTGACCATTCATTTCAGCGCCGTCACCGACGAGACCGGTTGTCGTGGCGCGTGTCTGGCCGCACAGCGCGTTTTTCCGTCGCAGCCAGCTCTGGCCGCCGGAACATTTTCCTTCAGGAGAGAGGCATGAACAAAGGCAAGGTATGCGTATTTGGGTCTTTCAACCTCGATATCGTCGCAGGCATGGCGCGTTTCCCCAAACCGGGAGAATCCCTGATTGCCCGCAACAGCATGATGGGCGCGGGCGGCAAGGGCGCCAACCAGGCGGTCGCCGCACTGCGTGCCGGTGCGCGGGTGCATTACATCGGTAAAGTTGGTCGCGATGATTTCGGCATGTTTGCCCGCCGCCATCTCGACAGCGCCGGTTTCGACGCCGTCACGTTGTTCTCCACCAGCGAATGCCCGACCGGCAACGCGCTGATTTATGTCGCCGGAGCCGATGCCGAAAACATGATTGCCGTTGATCCGGGCGCCAACCTGACGGTCACCGACGAAGAAGTCGAACAATGCCGTCCGGCCGTCGCCGCCGCTGATATCCTGCTGACGCAGCTCGAAAATAATCTGCCTGCGATTGAAAAACTGATCGGCATCGCGAAGGAAAATGACACCTACATTATCCTCAACCCCGCGCCGTTCCAGCCGGTGTCCGACCATCTGCTGTCGCAGGTCGATTTACTGACGCCGAACGCCACGGAGTGCACGCTGCTGACCGGCATTGAAGTCCGCGATATTCCCTCTGCCCAACGCGCCGCCCACGCGCTGCACGCCAAAGGAATACAGGCGCTGATCATCACACTGGGCACGCAGGGCGCATTGCTTTCAGTCAACGGCGAAACGCAGATTATCCAGGCCTGTCCGGCGACCCCGGTCGACACCACTGGCGCAGGTGACGCCTTCAACGGCGCGCTGGCCTCCCAACTCGCAGCCGGCGCCACACTCTCCGAAGCCGCACAATTCGCATCCGCGTATGCTTCTGTATGTGTGGAAAGAGCAGGCGCGGCGGCATCGATGCCGACGTATGAAGAAGCGCGGGAGAGGATGGGGGTTGTGGTGGTTTGAAGCGGGTTTTCTTTTGCTCCTGCGAAAGCTGCAGGTTTTTCTTTACTCCTCCCCCTGCGAAGGGGGAGGTTGGGAGGGGGTTTTAAGGGCTTATACCTTCTGTCAAAGCACACTTCAACTTTTTGATTTTGCTTTAATACCCCACCCCAACCCTCCCCTTCGCAGGTGAGGGAGTCGACCGGCGTTATTCCTGCGAGACATCTTCCAGATTTCAAAGTAACTCCCTGTAAATCCATCCAGCCCATTTCATTCGAAAAATGGCAGGAATATAGTCGCTTCGCTGCGGAAGAACCGTAGTCAGAATTAGCGTTCTGGATCAGATTTACTCGATTGCACTGTGGCATAATGCCGCAGGTTTTGAGTCACCTGTAAATTATGGTGGTTCAGGCAGGGGCTTCTCAGAAGCGCCGGTTTTCGAGTCCGGTAACGCTAACTCTGTCTGAGCCACCACCCGAGGTTAGCGTCTCGTGTGGGGCAAAACATAATTTACTCGAGACTTTAAAATGACCGATTCAATTACCGAAACCACCCATCCCGAAAATTCCCTCACCGTTTTCCGTGCCCTGATTGCCGATTTGGATCTGAGCCATTTCACCGATCCCCAGCTTTACGATCTCGGCGCTGTCGCGTCTGAATCCGCTGAAGGGCTTTGCCAGGGTTTGCTGTGCCTGAGTGAAGGGCTGGAAAATAGCGAACTGTTGCCGCCGGAAGGCGTTTCGCAGGTGAGCGCCTATCTGAAAGCCTCTGCGCATCTGCTTCCGGCGCTGTTTGAGTTGTCAGAGAAGGCGGGGATTGCGCTCGGGATAGCAAAAATACGGGTTTAATCTTTTTCTCCTTCCCCTCTCACGAGGGGAAGGCTGGGAGGCCGGGTGTTGGTTTCGTGTAGATCTTAAGATAAATATAAAATATACCCCACGTGGGTTAATATGTTTTTTGTATGGTTGAAGTTAATGTGTTTATATTTAAAAGGTTTGTTTTTAATATCAAAGTGATTAATATCTGCGTGGTTTAAAATGTAGTTATGAGGGACCAAACTCCCATTGGGATGATCCTAAAGATCAGACATGGATAAGAGCAGGAATTGATTATGCCAAAAGAACGGGTTTTTAGGAAAATATATATTTTCATCGTGTTGGTTATAGCTTTCCTGGGATATTTAATTAAAGTGGTATTAGATTTTTCACCTTATGAACAAACGATTATACGAAAGGAAAGTATAGGCGAGTTTAATACCCTTTATGTGACTGAAGGTAGTGCGGGTGCAACGACCCAAAATACGTATAAATATTATCTTTATCCATCTGTAAAAACAGAGAAAGAGTTTCTGGCGGATGTCAGAGATTATCCTTCTGTTCTTTTTACTTCAGATTCAAATGTCCAAATGCAATTGAAGGGCAGATATCTCTATTTTACAGTTAAAGGAACTATTTATAGTTTTACCAACCAATCTGATTCTGTCTTTATATACCTCACCTCAACCCCATTTTAGTGGGGTTTTATCCGCATGTTACCGTTCAATCTTAAACCCGACCTCTATTTTGTTCAGTAACAATGCTCATATTTCATTCAAATAACCATCACATTCCCGCCATGTGGCTGACACAAATGCAGGACAGGATAGGCACCTTATTTCGCTGACCGGTACCCTGTAATGCGCCGCACGTTGTTCCCTTATCTGATTTTGCTGCCGACGCTGATTTTTCTGTTTTTATTCACCTATTACCCTTTATTTCAGTCAGCGACGGACAGCCTGTTTGACAGTCGTCTGTCGTCAGACGCGCCGCCGTTTGTCGGTCTGCAAAACTATCTGCGCCTGATCCAGGATTCAGTCTTCTGGCGCGCGCTGCTCAATAATCTGGCGTACATCCTGATGACCGTGGTGCCCGGCATTATTCTTGCGCTGCTGCTGGCGGTTGCGCTGTGGGAAAACACCTCGCTGAACCGCTGGCTGCGTACCGCGTTTTTCTTCCCGATGATTATCCCGCTGGTCAGTGCCGCCACCTTGTGGTTGTTCATTTTCATGCCCGGTATGGGGCTGCTGGATTACTACCTGGCGAAAGCATTCGGGCCGATGAATAACAATTATCTCGGTATGAGCAACAGTGCGCTGATTGCGCTGAGCGTGATCGGCGTGTGGAAATTCGCCGGTTATTACATGCTGTTTTTCCTCGCCGGATTGCAGTCGATCCCCGCCTCGGCACGCGAAGCGGCGCTGATGGAAGGGGCGTCGCGCCCGCAGGTTTTCTTCTATATCACGCTGCCGCTGCTGCGCCCGACCATCAGTTTTGTGGTCACTATCGCGCTGATTTATTCGATTACCCAGATAGATCACGTCGCAGTGATGACACAGGGCGGGCCGAATAACGCCACTACCGTCTTGCTGTATTACATCCAGAGTCTGGCGAATGACACCCATGATTTAGGCAAAGCTTCGGCGGCGACATTCCTGACGCTGGTGTTGCTGTTTGGTTTTTCGATGCTGAATCTGCGCGTGCTGGAAAGAGGAGCTCACTATGAGCGTTGAAACGTCTGAAGCGCCGGTGATGACCGGTAAAAAATTGCGGGCGGGCGTGCGTTCGCCATCGATGTTATTGCGCGGTGCGCGCCGTTCGACACTGCCGGTTTTACTGCTGTGCGCGGCCTTTTTATGGATGGCGCCTTTCCTGTGGATGCTGTCGTCAGCATTCAGTGAAAGCAGTTTTTCGCCGGATATGGCCTCGCTGTTGCCGCGCTTCCCGCTGACGTTGCAAAACTTCCGTGATGCGTGGGACAGCGCCGACTGGCTGCGGCTTTATGCCAATACTATTTTCTTCTCCTTCGGCACCTTTCTGGTTCAGCTGGTGACGATCACCACTGCCGGTTACGTGTTCGCATATCACGAATTTCGCGGCAAACAGACGCTGTTCTACCTGCTGCTGATCCAGCTGATGATCATGCCGGTGATTATGATGGTGCCGAACATGATGATCCTCAAACAGTTCGGGCTGCTCAATACATTGACCGGCGTGATGATGCCGTATTTCGCCTCAGCGTTTGGCGTATTCCTGATGCGTCAGGCGTTTCTCAGCATTCCCCGTGAAATCGAAGAAGCCGCGCTGATGGAGGGCTGCCGCTGGTGGCAGGTGGTGTTCCGCGTGCTGATCCCGATGTCGTGGCCCGCCATCCTCGCCTTTGCCACTGTCAGCATTACCTATCACTGGAATGAATACCTGTGGCCGCTGATGGTGCTTAACGATCCGGACAAACAGGTGCTGACCGTCGGACTGGTGTCTTTCGCGATGGGTGCGGAATCGGGCGGGCAGTGGGGCTTAATTACTGCCGGAACGCTGATGGTGTGTCTGCCGCTGATGCTGGCGTTCATTATTTTTCAGAAACAGTTCCTGAAAAGCTTCGGCTTCTCGGGCATCAAATAAAGGAGTCATCCATGTTTTTAGCTCAGATTTCTGACATGCACTTTCGCAGCCACGGCCGCAAACTGTATGACTTTATCGACGTGAACGGCTGTAACGCCGAAGTGGTCAGCCAGCTTAACGCGCTGGAAGAACAACCGGATGCGGTGGTGATCACCGGCGATATCGTTAACTGCGGTTTGCCGCAGGAATATGAAGTGGCGCGCCGCACGCTGGGCAACCTGCGCTATCCGTTGTTTATCATTCCCGGCAACCACGACGACAAAGCGCAGTTTCTGGAAGCGCTGCATCCGTTGTGTCCGCAGCTCGGTACTGACCCGCAAAATATGCGTTACGCCATCGATGATTTCCCGATGCGTCTGCTGTTTGTCGATTCCAGCCTGGCCGGAGAATCGAAAGGGTACCTGACGCTCGAAACGCTGGCGTGGCTGGAAGGTCAGCTGGAGCAGGGCGGCGATAAACCGACGGCGGTGTTTATGCACCATCCGCCGGTGAAAGTGGGTTCGGCGCAGATGGACGCGATTTCCTGCGAAAACGGCGATCAGCTGCTGGCGCTGATCGACCGTTTCCCGTCGCTGGTTCGCGTGTTCTGCGGCCACACGCACCGCCTGATTTTCACCCAGTACAAACAGGCGATCATCACCACCATTCCCGGTACGGTGCATCAGGTGCCGTATTATCATCACAATCCGGCACCGTTTTATAACCTCGAACCGGCGGCCTGCGTGATGCACCGTCTGGTGGATAACACCGGGCTGGTCAGCTATCTGCATCCGCTGTCGCAATATCCGGGGCCGTATCTGTATGACGCGCAAATCAGTTGCCCGGCGGATGAGCAATGATGTCTGGCATTCGTCTGGAAAATATTACCAAACAGTTTGAAGGCAGCACGGCGGTGAATAAGCTGTCGCTGGAGATTGCCGACGGCGAATTTCTGGTGCTGGTCGGGCCGTCGGGGTGTGGCAAAAGTACCCTGTTGCGCCTGCTGGCGGGTCTTGAAGAGGTCAGCGACGGGCGCATTATGCTCGACGGCAATGACATCTCCGGGCTGTCGCCGCGCGAACGAAATTTCTCAATGATCTTCCAGAACTACGCGCTGTTCCCGCACATGACCGTGGAACAGAACATCACCTTTGGCATGCGTATGCGCAATGAGCCGAAAGATCAGCACCAGGCGCGGGTGGATCGTGTCGCCGGATTATTACAACTGGAGCCGTTGCTCAAACGTAAACCCGGTAAGTTATCCGGCGGCCAGCGTCAGCGTGTTGCGATGGCGCGCGCCATTGTGCGCGATCCGAAGCTGTTTCTGATGGATGAACCGCTGTCGAATCTCGATGCGCGGCTGCGCACGGAAGTGCGTGACGGCATCATGCAACTGCATCAGCAACTGAAAACCAGCACCGTTTATGTCACTCACGATCAGATGGAAGCCATGACCATGGCGGATCGGATCGCGGTGCTGGATAAAGGCCATTTGCAACAAATCGGCGCGCCGGAAACGCTGTACGCGCACCCGGCCAACCTGTTTGTCGCCGGATTTATCGGCACCCCGTCGATGAATCTGTTTCTGCTGCCGTGCGCCGCTGGCGTGCTGACAGTCGAAAACCAGCCGGTCCGTCTGCCGCAAACTGAACATGCGCAGGCGCTCAATGAGGTGTATCTGGGCATCAGACCCGAACACATCAGCGACCGGCCGGTGGAAGGCGAAAGCCTGCAATTGCAGGCGACGCTGACCTATCGCGAGCTGCTCGGCGCGGAGTATCTGTGCCATGCCGACACGCCGCTCGGGAAAATCCGTTACGTACGTAAAAACCAGTTGCGGGAAAACAGCGGGGACATTCCACAACCCGGCGACCGCATTACTTTGTATTTCTCTTTGCACGACCTTCATCTTTTTTCAGGCCAAAACCAGCAGAATCTGCACCGGGAGAATCACCATCATGCGTAAAGTATCTGTGCTGGCGCTCGCCATCGGCTTTATTGCCGCAGGCACGGCGTCCGCCAAAGAAAATATCGATTTCATGTTCCCTGCACCGGTTGACGGCAAGCTGACCATGGAAATGACCCGCGTTATCAAAGAGTTCAACCAGTCACAAAATGATGTGGAAGTGCGCGGGATATTTACCGGCAGCTATGACACCACCAAAGTGAAAGCTGAAGCGGCAGCGAAATCTGGCCAGCCACCGGCGCTGGTGATCATGTCCGCTAACTTCACGGCGGATCTGGCGATCAAAAACGAAATTCTGCCGATGGACGAACTGTTCAAATTCGGCGACCAGAAAGCCACGCCGTTCCTGACGCAAAACTTCTGGCCCGCCATGCGCCAGAACGCTCAGCTTAACGGCGTCACTTACGCAATCCCGTTCCATAATTCGACGCCAATTCTCTATTACAACAAAGACATGTTCGCCAAAGCGGGCATTACCGCGCCGCCGAAAGACTGGGATGAATTGCTGGAAGACTCGAAAAAGCTGACGGATTCGGCGAAAGGTCAGTGGGGGATCATGTTGCCATCGACCAACGATGACTACGGCGGCTGGATTTTGTCGGCACTGACCCGCGCCAATGGCGGCCAGTATTACAACGCCGATTATCCGGGCGAAGTGTATTACGACAAACCATCCACCTTGGGCGCGCTGCGCTTCTGGCAGAATCTGGTATACCGCGACAAAGTGATGCCGTCGGGTGTGCTGAACTCCAAGCAAATCAGCGCGGCGTTCTTTTCCGGCAAACTCGGCATGGCGATGCTGAGCACCGGTGCACTGGGCTTTATGCGTGAAAATACCAAAGATTTTGAGCTGGGCGTGGCGATGATGCCTGCCAAAGTGCGTAACGGTGTCACCATCGGCGGGGCGAGTCTGGTGAGTTTTAAAGGCATTTCCGATGACCAGAAAAAAGCGGCTTACACCTTCCTGCAATATCTGGTCAGCCCGAAAGTGAACGGTGCCTGGAGCCGCTTTACCGGCTATTTTTCACCGCGTATGGCGTCTTATGACACACCGGAAATGAAAGAATATCTGGCGAAAGATCCGCGTGCGGCGATTGCGCTGGAGCAGCTGAAATACGCCTATCCGTGGTATGCGACGTATGAAACCGTGGCGGTGCGTCAGGCGATGGAAAATCAGCTTGCGGCGCTGGTTAATGATGAGAAAGTCACGCCGGAAGCGGCGGCGGCACAGGCACAGAAAGACGCCGACACCATCATGAAACCTTATGTGGAATCAACGGCACTGACTGTTCCAAAGTAGGTGATCTCGCTCCTTCCCCTTTACGAGGGGAAGGAGCAAAAAAATTACTTCAGCCAGCCCTGCTGATGGGCGTTATCCAGATGACTGCGGATATGCAGCCACAGTTCAGGATGGATATCGGCGATAAAGGCATTACGGGCTAACACCTGCTCCAGACGGATATTGTTCTCCACCCAGCTCTGCCCCTGATTATTCAGGTTCATGATCATCGGCATCACGCGGTCGATCACCAGCGCAAAGCGCGCTTCCGGGGTTTCACCCGCTTCGTATTCATTCCACAAATCCAGGAATTGTGTGTTCAGCGGTGCAGGCAGCAGGCCGAACAGGCGTTTCGCGGCAATGATTTCCTGATCGTGAACTGCTGCGCGGGCAGCGAGATCGTAAACCAGCACATCACCGGCATCGATTTCGACGATGTCGTGGATCAAAGCCATACGGATGACTTTATTGATATCAACGCCTTCCGGTGCGAAAGGGGCCAGGGACATTGCTGCCACGGCGAAATGCCAGCTATGTTCTGCGGAGTTTTCCTGACGCTCAGTGCCTAACACTTTGGTGCGACGTTGCACGCTTTTCAGTTTGTCGATTTCCATCAGGAACTGAAAAACTTCGGTCATTGCGCCGAAATTCAGCGGGGTAGTGGCTGCAGACATACTAAAACCTTAGTCATATTGACGGCATGGTAAACGGCGTTATTTCACTTTTCCGCTACACCTTAGTCGCTTGATATAAAAAAATCATGTTTTTGGGTGCGGAAAATGCATGTGTCTCAAAAATGTAATCTGAATGAATTATAAACAAATTGAATGAATTGAAGGGCTTCACACAACGGGGTGAATGAAATGATGATCTGCCTAAGAGACTGTTACATCAGATAATACTCATTTTAAGCTTACAGATGTACACTGGAATGGTTCTCAGTTAATCTGATTCTGTTGAACCGTTTTATTAACAATCATTTTCCCTTTTTTGTCTTGAGGATTCTCAACGTATGGGTAAGTTGTCTCCATCCCCACAGGGATATCCGTGGGCCGAAGAAATTGCCAACAGCCTGAGTCACGGCGTTGGTCTGGTTTTCGGGATTGTCGGACTGGTGTTGTTACTGGTTCAGGCGACAGGCGATAACGCCAGCGCCATGGCGATCACCAGTTATAGTTTGTACGGCGGCAGCATGATTTTGCTGTATCTGGCCTCCACGCTGTATCACGCGATACCGCATCAGAAAGCCAAATACTGGCTGAAAAAACTTGATCACTGCGCGATTTATTTGCTGATCGCCGGAACCTACACGCCGTTCCTGCTGATCGGGCTTAACTCCCCGCTGGCAAAAGGATTAATGGCGGTGATCTGGGGGCTGGCACTGTTCGGCGTGATTTTTAAACTGGCATTCGCGCACCGTTTTGAGGTACTTTCGCTGGTCACCTATCTGACGATGGGCTGGCTGTCACTGATTGTGATTTACCAGCTTGCGACCACACTTTCTCTTGGCGGTGTGATATTGCTGGCGCTGGGCGGCGTGATATACACGCTGGGCGTTATTTTCTACGCCTCGAAACGCTTTCGGTTCGGCCACGCGATCTGGCACGGATTTGTGCTCGGCGGCAGCGCCTGCCACTTTTTAGCCATCTATTTTTATGTCTGATGTGTTTAATTCAATTCAGTAAAGGAAAGCGGAGCCTGATGCTCCGCTTTTTTGTGCCTGCTATTTCTTACCCGCGTCGTCCGACCACCATTGCACCAGTGAAGGCACCGGCCGCAGATCGTAATGCGCTTCGCCCAGCAGATGATTGAGGATTTTCGCCGATCGCCACGCAGTCAGTGTCAGTTGCCCCTCGGCGCTGCCGTGGCTGTGAATACCGGCATTCACCGCGTAAATGCGGTTCTGCTCCGGGCCGTCCCAGCGCAGATTGAAATTCGGCTGCAGCGGCAGATGCTGCTCGCGGTCATAAGGAATACGATCCAGCAATGGCTCGAGATAATCCGGCAAACCGGGACGGTAGCCGGTTGCCAGGATCACAATATCGGCACTGAAATGTTCCTCGCATTTTTCCAGCCCGTGTTTTGCCTGCAAACTGAAATCGCCGGCCGCATTACGCACGATATGATCCAGTGCACGGTGCGGCAACAAACGCACGTTACGCCGCTGATGCAGCACGTCGAAACGGTGATAAAGCTGCTTGTAGATGTCTTCCAGCGTGTGATAACTGATGCCATCAGAGGGCAGTTTTTGTGTTTCGATTTCCTGCTCGCGCACCTCTTCCGGCAGCGTATAAAAGTAATTCACATACTCCGGCGTGAAATATTCATTGGTGAAAATGGATTCATCCAGCGGCTGGAAGTTAGGGCGTCGTGATATCCAGCTCAGTTCGGTGAACTCGCCCCAGTGGCCGCTCAGCGCGTTGAGAACGATGTCGGCACCGCTTTGTCCGCCGCCGACAACGACCACACGTTTACCGGTGAAATCTGGCTCACGTAGTTCTATTTCTGCGGCGTGAAAACAGTTATCACCCAGCGCCGCCCGTGCCGGTTTTGGGATCCACGGCGCATGGCCGGTGCCGAGGCAAATATTGCGCGCGCGGTGCTCGCCTTTTTCACTCTGTACGATAAATTCCTGTCGCTTATCGTCGAAATCAATGCGCTCAACCGGTTCGGAAAAATGCAAACCCGCAATGCGGTCACACGCCCAGCGCAGATAGTCGGAAAACTCATCGCGGCTGATGATCAGCTGTTCCGTGGCCAGAAAACGGTAAATCTTCTTCTGATCAACCAGATAATTAATAAACGAAAATTCGCTGCGCGGCGCAACGGTAGTGACCAGATCCTGCAGGACGTAGGTCTGCATGGTCGCCGTGGGTAATAACATACCGGGATGCCAGCTGAATTCCGGGTTAGCATCAAAGAAAGCGGCGTTGAGTTTTTCTGTGTCTTTTGCCATGGCGGCGAGACTTAAATTAAAGGGGCCGATACCAATACCAATTAAATCCTTCACGGGCATCTTTCTGTTCCTTATGTTTTTAGGATATTTTGGAAACGACGTTATTAAGCATAGGTCAGCCGACAGCGGCTGACATTTTTCTCGATAACTTATCGAAATATTCCTAAACTCAGTCAGTTCGCCCTCTCTTTCTTAATGATTTAAAAGGATTTGCTATGACCCGCCTGCGCCGTTTTAAACAAGTTGATGTGTTCACCGCTGAGCCACTCAAAGGCAATGCATTGGCCGTGATATTGGATTCGGAAGGACTGACGGATGCCGAAATGTTTGCGATGGCCCGCTGGACCAATCTGGCGGAAACGGCGTTTGTGCTCAAACCGGTTTCACCCGAAGCGGATTACCGTGTGCGGATTTTTACGACCGACAAAGAGCTGCCGTTCGCCGGACATCCGACGCTGGGCACGGCGTACGCGCTGTTGCAAAGCGGGCTGAAGCCAAAAAACGCGGGATATCTGGTGCAGGAATGCGGTGTCGGGCTGGTGCAGGTGAAGCAACTGGCAGATGGCGGTCAGGCATTTTCCGCGCCGCCTGCGCAGATGAAACCGCTGGCGGCTGAACATCACACCTTGCTGGAAACCGCGCTGCGCGGCGGTAATATTCAGGCTGATGTCATGCCGGTTGCGGTTGATATGGGCATCATCTGGCTGGTCGTACGGATGGAAAGTGCGCAGGATTGCCTGAACATCACCGCCGATGCCGCGGCAGTCAGCCAGCTACAAAAACAACTCGGGATTAACGGCATCGCGGTGTACGGTTTACACGATAAAAATGGCCCGGCGGATTATGAAGTGCGGGCGATTATCGATGAGGACGGCGTGCTGAAAGAAGATCCGGTCACCGGCAGCGCCAATGCCTGTCTGGCCCGGGTGCTGAAAGCGGCGAATTTCCCGGATGGCGCTCAGATGGCACAAACTTACCGCGTGCGGCAGGGCACCAAACTCCAGCGCGATGGCCGCGTGACGGTCACGTTTGTGGATGGCGAACCCTGGATCGGTGGCGATACCTGTACGCTGATCGACGGCACGTTAGATCTCTGATCAGCGGGGCGTCAGCCCGTGCTGTGCCGTCTGTAACAGATGAATAAATGCCTGCATGTACGGCGTGGCGTTCAGGTTATGGCGGTGCAGCAGCCAGGTGCGGTTTTTTACCGTCGCGCCGTCCACGTTAATCGGGCGGCGGTAAAAATGCTCCGGCAGCGGTAAATAAGTGGCGACAATCGCGTAACCCAGCCCGTGTTCCACCATCGCCATGCACACTTCCAGTTTGTCGACTTCCATCGTGATAGTCGGCGCATGGGAAAAGTTGGCATTCCACCAGCGCTCAATCAGTTGTGTCACGTGCGGGCCGTGATGAATTTTTATCTGCGGCATGTGCGGCAGCAGGGCGAAATCAAAATCCTGACTGTTGATCAGCACGTAATCATCTTCCTCAATCAGATGCTTGCCTTCCTTCCAGTTAAAATCGTCCTTGACCAGCGCCATATCAATTTCCCCGCGCAACAGTTTCTGAATGATTTCCTCGCTAAAACCACTCATCAGATTCACGCGGATCCCCGGATGCGTCTGCCGGAACTGGCTGAGTAATGGTGGCAGACGGTACGCTGCATAGTTGCTCGACACGCCCAGCGAAATCTCTCCCTGCTGTTCCTGATCCAGACTGTGCAGATTGAGTTTCAGTTGCTGTAAATCGTTGAGCACGGTCAACGCGTGTTGCGCGAGATATTCCCCCTGCGCGCTGAAAACCAGTCCTTTTTGTCCTTCTTCAAACAGACGGATCGCCAGCTTGCGTTCAATCTGGCGCAAACGGTAACTGAGTGCGGGCTGAGAGGTATAAAGCTGCTCTGCCGCCCGGGTAATGTTTTTATGCTGATATACCGCCCGCAATATCAGCCAGTCTTTCTCGTTCATCGTTTTCCGCCGCCAGTAAAATCCCTCTGTCATAAAATAATTTTTGCGTAAAAGACGCAACAGATAAAAAGGCTCAATTTGACCGAAAACGTCAAAAGCCCTATTTCTGTAAGGCACAGAGACGTCTTATCGCAGTGCCAGATTGTATTCATCCGAAAATATTTTTTGGTTTTTTGCACCATCGCAGGGAATAAACATGTCGAATTGCACTACATCAGTTCATCACGCCGGGGAACCGAAAACTCAGATTATTGCGGCTGTGGATTCACTCGCCGCGCAGGCCAGCGCGCTGGCAATGAATATTCATGCCAACCCTGAACTCAGCTTTGAGGAAGTCGAATCCGCAGCGGCACTGATTGCACCACTGCGCGCGGCGGGGTTTGAGATTGAGGAACAACCTGGCGGCCTGGCGACGGCATTTCGTGCAACCTATGACAGTGGCAAGCCGGGTCCGGTGATCGCGTTGCTGGCGGAATACGATGCGCTGAAGGATCTGGGGCATGCCTGCGGACATAACCTGATTGGCACGGCATCCGTGACGGCCGCGCTGGCGCTGAAACAGCAATCGCATCTGCTGACCGGCAGGCTGGAAGTGATCGGCACACCGGCAGAAGAAGAGGGCGGCGGCAAAATTATTCTCAGCGAGAAAGGCATTTTCAACCATGTGGACGCCGTAATGATGTTCCATCCGCGCGACAAAACCATGGTGGTGCGCGGCGGGCTGGCGTGTGTCGATGCGGTGTTTAAGTTCTATGGCAAAGCGGCGCATGCGGCGTCGGCACCCCAAAATGGCATCAGCGCACTCGATGCGGTGATCCACACTTTCAACGGCATAAACGCCCTGCGTCAGATGTTCACCGATGATGTGCGCGTGCACGGCATCATTTCCGACGGCGGCAGCGCGACCAATATTGTTCCGGCTTATGCGGAGGCGAAGTTCCTGATGCGGGCCAGTACGGTCAGAGGGCTGAGCATTGTTAAACAAAAAGTGTTTGATGCGGCACAGGGCGCGGCGCTGATGGCCGGTGCGCGGCTGGAGGTTGAAGAAGGGCTGACCTACGCCGAGCGCAATAACAATCTGACGCTGGCGGAATACTTTAAACAGAATCTGGACATTCTGGGTGTGGAAGTGGTTCCGCCGCCGCTCAGTGGCGGGATCGGTTCTTCGGATATCGGCAATGTCAGTCAGATAACAGCGGCGATCCACCCGTATATCCGTATCGGTGATGTGCTGCCGCATACACCGGAATTTGCCAAAGCGGCCGGTTCCGGGGCCGGTTTGCAGGCCATGTTGCAGGCGGCAAAAGCGCTGGCGATGACGACAGTGGATTTATGTCAGGACGGCGCAAAACTTCAGGCCGTGCGGGAAGAGTTTTTAAACTGGAAGTCTCATTTTTAACTTAACAATCAAAATAATAACCTTGGGTAAGAGGACAGGATAATGATGAAAAAAACACTGGCGGCTGCCGTTATGGCACTGACGTTTGGCAGTGCGCTGGCACATGCCGAAGGCGAAACTTTGCGTGTCGGCGCAGATTTAAGTTATCCGCCATTCCAGTTCCGTGATGCGGCGGGCACGCCGACCGGCTTTGAAATTGACGTCACCAATGCCATCTGCAAAGAGATGAAAGTGAAATGTGACTATGTGGTCAGCAGCTTTGACGCTGAAATTCCTTCGCTGATCGCCAAAAAAGTGGATTTCATTTCGCCGCAGGGTGCGACCGAAAAACGTCGCAAAGTGATCGACTTCAGCGATTTTGTGTATCACATCCCGACCAAACTGGTGGTGCAAAAAGGCAGTCCGCTGTTGCCGACGCCGGAATCGTTGCAGGGCAAACGTATCGCAGTTCAGCAGGGGTCGATTCAGGAAATGTATGCCAATACTTTCTGGCAGCCGAAAGGGGTGGATGTGGTGGCATATGCCGATCAGGACACCATTTACCAGGATCTGGTAGCCGGTCGTTTAGACGGCGCGCTCAGCCCGGCGGTGGCGGTGACCTTTGGTTTCCTCAACAAACCGGAAGGCAAGAATTTTACCCTGACCGGCCCGGAAGTGCGCGACGACAAACTGTTCAGTATCGGTTCGTCGTACGGTCTGCGTAAAGGCGACGACCATATCAAACAACTGCTCAATGACGGGCTGGCGAAAATCATTGCCGACGGCACCTGGGAAAAAATTAAGACGCAATACTTCGGTCCGCTGGATATATCCGTTCATCAGGAAAAGGCTAAATAATCATGAGTTTGCGCCCGCCTGTTCGTGAGCATTTGTTACCGCTGATGGATGACCTGTTGCGCGAGTTTTCCGGGTTGCACCGGCTTTCCGGCTGCGATGATGCACAACGGGCGGCGCAGCACATGGTGTCTGTGTTGCAGGATCACGGACTGGATGCGCGGCTGATGCAGTGCCCGCTGTATCTCAGCGATCCCCTGGCCGGAAGATTGCGGCTGCCTGAATTTCCGCAATGGCAGTGCGACGCCAAAACCCGTTCGTTCTCGGCCCATTTTCCGCAGGGCGTGGAAGCACAGGGTTATCACGATGACGGCGCCTGTCAGCCGCGTACCGATCTTGAATGGCAACGTTGGGCGCAGGACGTAAAAGGCAAAATTGTGATTGCGGGGCAGGGCTTTGAAGATTACGTGCAACGCCTGTGCGCTGCAGGTGCCGCCGGACTTATCCATATCTGGGGGTCGGCTGAAACCGCACTGCATGAAGAAACCGTCGGGCCGGTCTGGGGGACGCCGGAACCGGATGATTTTCTGCGTTATCCGCGCTTGCCGGTGATTTCCGTTAATCATCAGGATGGTCAGCGTTTGCTGGCGCAGTATCAGCAACACCCGCTGATGACGCTGGAAATCGCCACGGAACTGAATTTTCACGTTGCTGAATGCAGCATGCCGGTGGTGGAAATTCCCGGCCGTTCGCCGGAGTTCGTTCTCCTTTCTTCACATTATGATTCCTGGCACGAAGGCGTCACGGATAACGCGACCGGTAATGCGCTTTGTCTGGCGATGGCAATTCATATTCATCAGCAACCACAAACGTTGCTGCGCGGACTGCGGATTATCTGGTGGCCCGGCCATTCCAACGCCCGTTATGGTGGCTCGGCCTGGTACGCTGACAACTACCGCCAGCAACTGAAACAGCATTGCGTGGCGCATATTAACGTCGATTCGCCGGGGTGTAAGGATGCGGTGAATGTTGTGCTCAATGCCAGTGGTGCGGAATCACAGACCTTTTTAAATGCGGCGGTGAAAGCCGTGACCGGTGAACCGGCGCAGCGCATTACCCCCCTGGGCAAAGGCGGCGATCAGTCATTCTGGGGAGGCGGTCTGCCACTGCATTTTGCCTTTCGTGAAGTCCCGCTGGAAAAAAACAGTCAGTCGCCGGGCAGCGGCGGCGGCTGGTGGTGGCACACGCAAGACGACACTTACGATAAAGTGGATCTGAATATTCTCTGGCGCGATACGCAAATCCACGCGCACTGGCTGGAAGGCCTGCTGACACAACCCGCGCTGCCGCTTGATCCGCTGGCTTACCTGAACGGTTTGCAGCAATCGCTGGCAGAACTCGCCGCCACAATTTCACCTGAATTTGATCTCTTTACCGTGGCTGAAAAATTACAACAATTACAGCCTGTTTTGAGCGAACTGACCACGAACTGGCAGGCGGATCCGCAGACCTGGCAGCGGCAACTGAAACAGGCGATCGCCGGTTTACATCGCCTGCGTTACAGCTCCGTGGATGACTTCCATTACGATCTGAGTTATCGCGGCGGTGCGTTCCCCGGTTTTCAGGAACTGGCTGCACGGCGGGAAGATACCTCGCCGGAAATGTGGCTGATGATGGCAACGCGCTTTCGCCGTCAGCGTGACCGTGCGCTGGCGCTGCTGGACAGCGTGGAGGCTATTTGTCGCTCATGACCAGCAGATACCGGCAGGGCTTGGTGCCGGGATTACTGAATGTGATGGGCAAATCAACGCCGAACGTCAGCGCATCACCCGCGGTTAACGCATATTTTTCATCATCATAATCAATCGTCAGCGACCCCTCCACCATCCATAAACGTTGTTTATAGGCCTGATGGCTCCAGCCCGGATAACTGACGCGAGCCGCCGCTGGCAGCGTAATTTCGACCAGTTCCGCGCCGCCGTTTTCCTCATGCGCCGTCACCTGACGGCGCAGATAACCGATATCCGGATCCTGCCAGACTTCCTGCTGCGCCAGCGGGCGCAAGGGTGCAGGCTGCTCGTTATCTTCTGACAGCAACTGCGCCAGCGACACGCCCAGACTGGCCGCGAGGCGGCCTAACAGACTGGCGCTCGGGCTGCTGTCCTGCCGCTCAATTTTCGAAATCATTGCCTTACTGACGCCCGAACTGCTGGCCAGTTGTTCGAGGCTTAAACCCTGAGATTTTCGCAAAGCCTGCAGGCGCGTGGCGATCAATTGGTCGATTGACATGAGGTAAGTTCCGTTGTTTACTTTTGTGGAAATAATTCTACTATAGTGGAATTAAACGCATAACGGAAGCCACCGGGGAACGACTGATGAAAATGATTACCTGCACTGAACGCCAGCATGCTGTCGCAATTTTGGATATCTTTAATGATGCGATTCTGACATCTACGGCGCTTTATGATTATAAGCCACGCCATATCGACAGCATGACATCGTGGTTTGCCACTAAACTGACCCATAACTTTCCGGTGATTGGGCTGGAAGACGCGCAGGGGACGTTACTGGGTTTTGCCAGTTATGGCACGTTCCGCGCCTGGCCTGCGTATAAATATTCGGTCGAGCATTCGATTTATATCCATAAAGATCATCGTGGAAAAGGGTTGGGCAAAATCCTGCTAAGCGCACTGGTGGAAGCTGCCCGTGAACGGGGCGTGCACACGCTGATTGGCGCCATTGATGCGGCTAACAGTGGCAGTATTGCCCTGCACGAAAAAAATGGATTCATCCATACCGGCACGATTAAACAGGCGGCTTTCAAATTTGATCGCTGGCTGGATCTGGCTTTTTATCAGATGATCCTCGAAACGCCCTTAAAACCGGTTGCAGGCTGAGGGCGCCGCGCTGAATGAGAAAGCAAGAGCCGGAGGGCGCGGGTGTTCACGGCGATTTATGCTGGCAGTTATCCAGTCGCAAACGTGAGGCATAAAATGTCAGGTAAAACAGAAGTCATCAAAGATAAGGCATGGGGAAATATTGCCTGTGTGCAGAGCCAGGATCCTCGCTGGCAGGCGGTCGTCAACTGTGATGCGAATGCGGATGGTAAATTTGTTTATGCGGTAAAAACCACCGGAATTTACTGCGCACCGTCGTGTCCGTCGCGGCAGCCTAATCCGGAAAATGTTATCTACTTTGATGATGCCGAAGCCGCAGAACAGGCAGGATTCCGTCCCTGCAAGCGTTGCCGTCAGGGGCTGATTTCACTGGCGCAGTTTCATGCTCAGCGTGTGGCTCAGGCCTGCCGGTTGCTGGAACAATCAGCCGACATGCTGACGCTGAATCAGCTGGCTGCCAAAGTGGGCATCAGTGCATATCATTTTCATCGCCTGTTTAAAGCACAAACCGGCGTGACACCTAAAGAGTACCAACAGGCGCAGCGAGCACGCCGGGTACGTGAAAAACTGGCAGATTCTGCGACGGTCACCGAGGCGATCCACGCGGCGGGCTATCCTTCTGATGGCCGGTTTTACGAAACCTCCGTGGCGACACTGGGTATGACGCCGCAAAATTTCCGCTCGGGCGGCCGTGATGTACGCGTCTGGTTTGCCATCGGTAAATCTTCTCTCGGCGATATACTGGTCGCCGAAAGTCAGCGGGGGATCTGCGCCATTTTGCTGGGAGATGATCCTGAAAAGCTGATTAACGAACTGCAAAACAGTTTTCCGCAGGCAGAATTACTGGGCGGTGATCCGGATTTCGAGCAGCGTATTGCCCTGGTCGTCGGCTTTGTGGAAGCGCCAGAGATGGGTCTGGATTTGCCGCTGGATATTCGCGGCACGGCTTTCCAGCAGCGTGTCTGGCAGGCATTGCGTGATATTCCGCCGGGAACAACAGCCAGCTATGCCGAGATCGCCAACAAAATTGGCTCGCCGAAATCCGTCCGCGCAGTGGCCGGGGCCTGCGCCGCGAACCTGCTGGCGGTCGCCATCCCCTGCCATCGGGTGGTGAAAACCGGTGGCAATATTTCCGGTTACCGCTGGGGGGTAGAACGAAAACGCAGTTTGCTGGCGCGGGAAGAGAAGGGCTGACTATACTGAGCAGACTTTATGATCTCATGAACTTTTTTATAACGAGGGATGCCGTGCCAGCCTGCACTTTACGGATTGCTGAACCCAAAGATATCGATGCTCTTGCTCAATTACATGTTGCCATCTGGCGTGATACTTATCGTGAGCTTGCTCCTCCGGAGGCTTTTGTGGCTCTCGATGTACCGCGTCGGCAAGCGTTCTGGCAGGATAAATTTGCACATCCTGCTGACGGTCAGGGCGTTTTTATTGCGGAAACTGATGGAGCATTCGCCGGATTTTGTCTGGCTTCGGCTTCCTCAAACCCGGAATTTGGCGACATGGCAGAAATCAAATTTCTGTATGTTTCTCCGGCATTTAAACGTCGGGGAATTGGCCGACTGTTGATCGCCAAAGCCGCAAAGCATCTTTCCGCTGAAGGTTTTCGCAGCGCAGGGTTGGGCGTTGTCGAAGGAAACGAACCGGCCATTCGTTTTTACCAGGCTTTAGGTGGCCGCGAAGCCGGACGATATACCGATGCCGGGCCACTCTGGCGCTCGCCTAACATAATCTATGCGTGGCCTGATATTACCGTGCTGACTGCACTGTAAATCCCCCTGGCGGTCAAACCCCCGCCTGCGTCAGTGAATAGCGCAGGCAATATTCACCCACGCAGTGTTTCCAGCCGTTGTTTTTGCTGACCTTCCGGCGTGAAATTATCTGCGCTTAACCAGCGTTCAAACGCGGCTTTCGACGCTGGCCATTCATAGTCGAGAACGGAATACCAGCAGGTGTCACGGTTGTGGCCTTTATTGATGATGGCCTGACGGAACATACCTTCATAGTGGAAACCAAAACGCTGTGCGGCCAGTTTTGATGGCTCATTCAGGCTGTGGCATTTCCATTCGCAGCGGCGATATTTCAGCGTATCGAACAGATAGCGTTGCAGCAGATAAATTGCTTCAGTGCCAAAACGCGTGCGTTTCATCAGCGGAGACCAGTTCACCCAGCCAATTTCGGCAACGCCATTCACCGCATCAATGCGCATCAGAGAAACACTGCCGACTGCGCGTTGTGTCTGCATATCGACAACCGCAAAGAACAAGGGATCCTCACTTCTGGCCTGTTGAGAAATAAACAGATCGCAATCAGCCTGGGTCGCAGGACGATCGACGGAGAGATATGTCCAGTCGCGATTATCATCAATGCTGTGCCAGGCCCTGAAGAGATCCTGACTATGGCGTTCAGCGTTCAGAGGCTCCAGACGACACCAGAGGCCGTCAAGCTGAACATGAGAAGGTCGTTCGCGGGGTTGCCAGTCGGGAAGGGCATCACCAATGGGTTGGCCGAAGTGGTTAAGGGTGGTCATAGCGTTTCCATTTTACTCTCAATGAACTTCCATAAAATCAGAATGGAATGACGCCTGCAACCGGCGCTTTAATAAAAATCCGGAAAGCGGGCGCTTAGCCCGCTTCGTTAATACAGGCCAGTTATAAGCATCCGGCACTGCCACAGATCCTGATTTTTTCCTCAACAACTTTTTGCATCGCCAGTTTTCCAGGCACGATGTATTTGCGGGGATCATTAGCATCCGGATGTTGTGCAAAATACTCTTTTACCGCGCCAGCAAATGCGATTTTCAGCTCGGTCGCAATATTGACTTTGCAGATCCCAAGCTCTATTGCCTCACGGATCATGCTTTCAGGAATACCGGACGCACCATGCAGGACCAGCGGGACATCGACCTGCTGACGGATTTGCCCAAGGCGGCAGAAGTCCAGTTTCGGTTCGCCCTGATACAGACCATGCGCGGAGCCAATCGCAACGGCCAGCGAGTCAATGCGTGTGGATTCAACAAAGTGCCTGGCCACAACGGGATCGGTGAAAAAACTGTCGCCTTCGTCTACCACCAGATCGTCTTCCTTCCCGCCAAGACGGCCGAGTTCTGCTTCGACACTGGCATCAAAGGCATGACACAACCGTACAGTTTCACACACGTGTTGGATGTTTTCTGCCAGCGGGAAATGTGAAGCATCAATCATTACGGAGCGGATCCCCGACCGGACTTTGTTTTCGATATCGCCCTGATCTTCATGGTGGTCCAGATGCAGCGCCAGTGGAATGCGATACTTCCGCGCAGCCTCATGGCATATCGAGATCAGGTAGTCTGTACCTGCATAACTGAATGTCCCCGGCGTTCCGGCAAGGATCACCGGAGAACTCATGGCTGCCGCCGTTTCTGCCACGACTTGTACCGTCTCGAGGTTGTGAACGTTGAAAGCCGGGACGGCGTAACCTCCGCGCTGAGCTGCGAGCAGCATTTCCCTGTTTGAAATCAGATACATTTTCTTAGCCTCCCGTCATATCCAGCAAAATCTTTCCCGTCATCGGCTTGCCAGCCAGTGCCGTGACGTCCCTGACAAACTCTGCGGGACGGGCAACACTGGCGATCAGGGGGGCCAGGTTTAGTTTATTCTCAGCAAAAAGCTGTATGGCAAGTCGCCACTCACTGCCCGGCCACGGAGAGGAATAGTTCATCCAACTGCCGAGCAAGGTCAGCTCTTTGCGCAGGATATGGCCGAAAGTAGTGACGTCTAAAGTCAGGTCTTTGTGTAAGGTGCCGACCAGCGCGATTTGCGCTTTGGGGCCTGCGATATTGAGAGACAAGGCCACGGTTTGCGCTGTGCCTGCTGTTTCAATAATCAGCTGATTAAAGCGCCGTTCATGAGTTTGCTGGCGGATTTCATCGGCGTTGCATATTGCGCTGTTATAAACGTGGCTGGCACCTGTTTCCTGCGCCAGGGAAAGGCGCTGCGGATTGATATCGATCGCTGTCACCGATTTAGCCCCCAGGGCGCTGGCTGCCTGAATAAGCAACTGCCCGATGGTGCCGGCTCCAATGACTATCACTTCTTTACCCTCACAGCCTCCTGCCAGCTTCAGGGCATGCAAGCCAACGGTGAGCGGTTCCAAAAAAGCGCCTTGCAGAAGTGAAAAATTCTCCGGCAATTTAAATAAGTTTTTACGCGAAACCACGATAAATTCAGCATGGCCGCCACTCCGTCGGGAGCCAATAAATTGATAATGCTTACATTGGGAATACGCTGTTTTGCGGCACTCTTCGCACTGAAAGCATGGCAATAAAGGTACGCAGGCCACGGCATCCCCCTCATATAAATCGCTGACTTCTTCTCCGGTGCTAACGACGTGACCACTGAATTCGTGGCCTAATGTGATGGGATAAAAATGTGAACTGCTGGCGAAAATACGCGGGATATCGGATCCGCAAAGCCCGGAGTAGGCAATGCGAACCAGAACCTCATCGGGTGCACTCAGCGTGGGAGCCGGTTGCTCTTCAATAGTTATCCTGCTGTCAGCATGTACAACAACTGATTTCATAGTCAGATTCCTTAAGCGGGGGATTTCCCCCCGCCGGGATGAAAAGTTAAGAGTTAGCCAGTGAAGCGGCTGCCCGCTTTTCTGTTTGTGTGAATTGACGGGCGCGACGCCATGTCAGGAATACACCGATGGCGTAAATAACGCCGATGATGGTGAGCCCGGCGACGTTTTTGAGCGTGCAAAGTTGGATGAGTAAATACGTGATCGGCGAGCCGCCCTGATCCATTGAAGCTACTCTTCCTCCAGCCGTGAGTGCACCCGCATTTGCAGCCAGTTGGGTATGTAAATCAATGGTCTGCGTCGCTATCCACAGTGTGATGCTCATGATGATGCAACCCGAAATCAGCGTGCGGAACAGGTTGCCCTGATGCACGGCCACCGCGATGGCAACGAAGAAGCCGATAGTGGCGAGGTCACCAAATGGCAAGACCTGATTTCCCGGGACAAGCACGGCGATAAGGATTGTCAGAGGAATAAAAATCAGGCTGGCTGAAACAACGGCGGTATGACCGAGTAATAAAGCCGGATCCAGACCAATCAGGAACTCCTGTCCACCAAAGCGGGCTTGCAGACGTGTACGGGCATGGCGGGCAATGGGCGTTAAACCGTCCATTATCGGTTTGATGACTCGTGGCATCAGAAGCATAACCGCAGCGGTTTTAACGGCCAGCTGCAATACGCCTTTGACGTCGTATCCCGCGAGGTAACCAATAATCAGCCCCATCACGAAACCGACGGTGACGGGTTCACCGAACGGACCGAAACGCTTTTGCACATCATCAGCGCTGAAGTGAATTTTGTTCAGCCCTGGGATCTTCTCAATGAGGGTATCAACCAGTACCGCAATCGGGCCGAGATACGCCGAGGAACCATGGGGGATGGCAATACCGTCCAGATTAAAGAAGTCACGCGTATCCTTTGCAAACCAGTCGCCCAGCTTGTAGATGAATGCCGCATGCAAAACGACCCCCATGATCCCCAGCCAGTAAGAACCGGTGGCGAGGTGCAACATGGCACCGGTGAAAGTCATGTGCCAGATATTCCAGATATCCACATTGACGACACGTGTCATACGCGTCAGCAACATGACGATGTTCACACCGATCGCAATCGGAATAGCGACCAGCGCGATTTGTGATGCCCAGGTCATTGGCGACGAGCCCGGCCAGCCAATATCGACGACCTGCAGGTTAATTTCGAAATGCTCTGCCATGGCTTTTGCCGCAGGGCCGATGGAGTCGAGCATCAGGCCAATGACCAGACCGATCCCGACAAAGCCAATACCAATATGAATCGCAGATTTAAATGAATCCCCCAGTTTCATCCCTAATATCAGAGAGAAAACGATGATCACCCCAGGCAGCATGACTGTCGGGCCGAGATCGAGGATGTAGCGCATGATGTCGGTAAACATGACTTACTCCTGTAACAGGGTCAGTATTTGCTGACGTAACGTATCCATACCCACGCCGGAGATAAACGGCATGCCGTGCACCACCGGAATGTTGCCAAATGTCCGGTCAACTTTGGCGGTGGTACAAATCAGATGGGCACCGTCCATATAGGTTTCGATTTCCGTTACCCGGCACTGAACGAGATCCACATGTATGCCATGCGCCTCACACAATTCTTTGATTTCCTCCGCTGCCAGCGTAGAGGTGGCAACGGCTCCGCCACAGGCGACTATAATTTTTCGCTTCACGGTAAGGCTCCTTAACAGATTGTTTTAAATATTATTTTTTTAGGTAAGACGTCGGGTTTATTGCTGAGAACATTTTCAGGTACAAACGGCGGATCGTTTCTCAGGTGCCGGGATAAAAATGTGCCGTTCAAAAAGCGCGGATAGCTGTTCTTCAGGCGCTGTCAGTAAGCTTTCGAAAAAAACAGGATCCTGTAGCTGGCTGAATAACTGACGTAACAACATCAGCTGTTCAGAAGGATGAGTGACAATCAGGGCAATAATGAGTGTCGCGGGAATCGTTCCCTCATCATCAGCCTGAAAGAATTCCACCGCTGTATCTGGCCTGATCAGATAAATGGCCGGGCTGCGGGCATGGGTGGCTTCGCAATGAGGAATGGCGACGGCGTGGTGTTCAAGCTGAATGCCGGTGGGATATTCAGCCTCGCGATTGACCAGCGCCTGCGGATACGTCGATTCCACCACGCCCTCCTGCACCATGCGCTCACCGATATGCATGAGTGCTTCGTGATAATCCGCAAAGCTGATACCTGTTTTGACGAAGATTTCGCAATTATGCATGGCAGGCTCCTTCGCATGTCGTTTGCAACGGCGTGCAGCCGAAGTGATATGCGCGTAAAACGTCCTGAATTTTATCGATGATAAGTTCATGCGGATCGCTGGCGAGTTCGCCGTTCATCACCCGTTCAAACTGAGCAGGAAGATATTGGCTCAGCAGACCAAGCGGGATATCTGTTGAACGCAGGTTGGCCATTAAAACGTCCATCGCCCGGTTGATGCGTGTATGAGGCCAGTAGTAGCGAATTCGATCGGATAAGCTGAAATGCAGATCGATAAGCGAAAGGCTGAATGTTGGGTTGTAATACTTTTTCCAGTAACCGGGTTCATCCAGCATGACGCCATCAATGACCGTGAGGATCTGGCTACGGCATTCGGGCGCAATCAATACCTGTTCAATGTTGGCCAGGGCAAAGACGGCTTCCCGCAAAGCGAAAGTCAGCGCGGGACCCACTTTCAGGATAGCGAAGTGATCTTTCACCAGGTTGCGGTAGGAATCACGGGTCTGGTAATCGGTGGAATGTGCCTCATAAACCAGCGGTGTAGTCGCAATATAAGCTGACAGATCCTGAGCAAGATCAGACTGATAGTGAATCACGCGGCTGTGATCGAATTCAACGCCGGGCTGAACCACGATGGCGACGATCCGATCTATGGCATCATTGAGCCCGAGTTCACGAAATGCCTGATGGTGCATATCCAGAGTCGCTTTTGCATCTTTGGCTTCAGTGACATGAACGTGCTGAATCGCCGATGACTCACCGCCTGGAACCGGAACTTCAGTACCGATGACATAGGTCAGCAACGCTTTCTGCTGTGCAGTTGCCACTTCTTCTGCGACCTGACATAAACGCGCCGCGCGCTGAGCCACGACGAAAGGATCCAGAGGAACAGGATCGTCTGCACAGGACATGGATGCATCCAGATGAATTTTGCTGAATCCGCCTTCGACATAACGCGCGATAAGCTCTTGTGCTTTTGCCATCGCTGTTTCGGCGTTTTCGTGCTGCCAGCAGTTTGGCCCCAGATGATCGCCCCCTAAGATCAGACGTTGTAATGGAAATCCGATTTTCTCGGCAATGGCGAGAACGAAATCGCGAAAATCAATTGGCAGCATGCCGGTATAGCCGCCAAACTGATTTACCTGGTTGGAGGTTGCCTCGATGAGCACTTTTCGGCCAGTGTGTAAGTCTTCCCGTAATGCAGCTTCAATCACCAGCGGGTGCGCAGAGCATACTGAGCAGATCCCGATCCTTTCGCCTGTCTTGTGTTTAGCAATAATGTCTTTCATTTTATGCCTCCGTTTATTTCCGAAGAGGATCATACCTTTCCGAAAGGCAAACAATAGCGTTTTCTGCATTATGTGATGGCGATCGAAATGTTTCGTAAGTTTATTGCATTCGTTTTCTTTCGTTTTAGGGGCATCTCGGGGATTGAAAAGATAACGTCTGAGAATGCAGCAAAGGCACATGCGGAGTTGCTATGCTTCACAGCGCAGGGAATTTTTACTCCTCATTAAGGTGCCTTTTGTTTACACTGTGAGGAATATGACCTTTCGGATTACTCATAATGAATACTTATGAACGTCGCAATAAAATCATTGATTTAGTGAATGAAAATGGCAGTGTTCTGGTCACTGACCTTTCGACTGCTTTCGAAGTTTCAGAGGTGACAATTCGGTCAGACTTGAGTTTGCTGGAACAAAAAGGTGCGCTCAGTCGTTTTCACGGAGGGGCGGCAAAGTGGATCGCAAAGGAAACGCCTGGTCACGAAAAACCACTGGATGAAATGGTTCTGGAAGAGCGTTATCTTCACGCCAGCGACCCGAAAAAACGCATTGCTCAGACCGCCGCGGGGTTGGTTAAACCGGGGGATACCGTGATCCTCGACAGTGGCAGCACGACCATGCTGCTGGCTGAGGAGTTAGTGAAAGCGGGTGATATCACTGTCATTACTAACAACTTACCGGCTGCGTTTGTATTATCAGAAAACCCGGATATCACTCTGGTCGTTTGCGGCGGAACACTACGCCACAAAACGCGCTCGCTACATGGCAACATCACGGAATATGCGTTGCAGGGCATCGTCGCTAACCTCATGTTTGTCGGCGCTGATGGCCTCGACGCGGCCACAGGGATCACCACATTTAATGAAGGCTATAGTATCAGCGGTATTATGGCTGATGCCGCTCAGCGTGTTGTCGTGGTGACTGATTCCACTAAATTTGGCCGACGCGGATATAACCTGGTGCTGCCTATGGAAAAAATCGACACCATCATTACTGACTCCGCTATCAGCGATGATGTGCAGCAGGCGCTCCAACAAACATCGACAGAGATTATTGTTGTTTAATCTTTATCCGGTTTCTGGCTTCAACCTGTGCTGACTTTATGGCCGATGATGATTAAAAGATACTGGCAGAACAGAGGGTTGCGCAGACGCGCAAGAAAATTTTTATCTGTTTCAGTAACAGCTATTGATAAGTGGAAGCGGTATTCAAAAAAGGCCGCAGAGCAAGATCCCTGCGGCGACGGAAAAGTAATCAGGATTTTTTGTTATAAACTTCAAAGGTGAAGTATTTCTTTTCCAGCGTCTTATAAGTGCCGTTTTTGTGTATTTCTGCCAGTGCATTATTGATCAGTGTCAGATGTGCCTGATCATCCTTACGCAGTCCGATGGCCGTGCCTTCACCCAAATAACGGGTGTCGTTTAATGGCTCCCCGGCGAAGGCATAACCTGTGCCTTCCGGGGTTTTCAGGAAGCCCGTTTCTGCGGCGGCGGCATTGGTCAGCGTCACGTCTATGCGACCTGATGCCAGATCCTGATTCACGAAATCCTGATTCTGATAGGAAACCACATCCACGCCTTTTTTCTGCCATTCGCCCTGGGCGTAGGCTTCCTGCGTAGTGCCCTGAGCAACACCCACCGTTTTTCCTTTCAGTGAATCGGCTGTGGGTTGCAGGCCGCTCCCTTTCTTCGCGATCAGCACACTTGGTACGTGGTAAAGCATGTCGGAGAAAGTGACCTGCGTTTTACGTTTTGGTGTCATGGACATTGCAGAAAGTACCGCATCAAACTTTTTAGCATTCAGCGCCGGGATAATGCCGTCATAGGCGGTTTCGACCCACTCACATTTCACTTTTGCCTGCTGACAAATGGCGTTACCTAAATCGATATCAAAACCGACCAGCTTGCCATCTGGCGCTTTTGATTCAAAAGGTGGAAATGACGGATCCACACCGAAACGCAATGTCGTCTCCGCATGTGCCAGCCCGCTGGTGGCCGATAATGCCGCGATGATCAGCAAGGGGATTTTATTCACAATTGTTCTCCGGTGGTGCCCAATAAAAACAAACCCCCGCCCGGCTGCGGCGAGGGTAAAGGAATTATTCATATTTTGAATATGACGATTGCGATATCTAGGGTCAAGCGCCAATCTTATCGTCAAAATGGTCATTAGCGTGACATAGGGGGTATTGGTTTTTGGGCAGAGTAAGCGAGGGTTTTACCGGGTCTATAGCGGCAGAGGGGCTGCGTTTATTCTTAAAAACAACAGGATAAATATTCCAATGTCTGAAGATATCAGGCAAAAAAATCGCCTTTACCCACAGGAGTAAAGGCGATTGAAGGTCTGCATTTGACTTAAGATGACATTGTCAAAGACCGTTCATGGAAGATTACTTGGCTTTATCGATGAAGACTTTTAATGAAGAGGCTTTGTTATCAAATGACACTGCGCTAAGGTCGGGAATCTTTTGACCTGACTTCACATCAACATAAGACCCTTGATAGTCACGCTCAGAATACAGGCGGACGGTATAACCCTCAGCAACCTCTATTTGGGAGATGACATTATCGTAAGTATCTCTATAATCGCCCCTTTTTTCGGCGCTGAGCCGTGGAATATCCCCGTAAATCTGTAAGAACCCGCCACGATCATAGCTTGCTTCACGAGCTTCTGCTTTAACGACCTGAACAGAGGAGACTGCTTTGTTCATTTCGCTGAGATACCTGGTCAGATCATATTGAGATGAAGATGGAAATAGGTTCGAAGTTCCTTTGAATTGACATTCTGTGAATAAACGCACCCCCAACGAACTTTCTGGTATCGTAAAGGACGACACTTGATCATTGGCGTCAGTACCGTTTTTCATCTTAACACCGTTTAAGCAATCGATGTCCCCAGTGACTTCCAGGCTATCGCCAGTATAACCAGCGTTCTGGAACAGGGTGACTTTAAGACCGGTCACAGGCTCTGGCTGCGGTTCTGGCTGCGGTTCTGGCTCAAAGCTGGTGACCACCATTTGGGCCACAACTGCCGGATTAGGTGACACACGCTGAATGACAATGGTTTCACCGATAGAAATGTCTTTTTCATCCGACTTAACGTGTGAAATAGCGCCATCTACAGTCTCGGTACTGTAATCACATTTGCCATTATCGCAGTTGAAAATATAGTTGCCTCTCTTGCTATCATTAACGATTTTAGCAACATAAGAAGAACCATCTGCGCTGTGGAGTTTTTCTTTATCAAAATCAACGAAAATATACGGCACGTTATTGATTTTCGACACACTCATCGACTTCACGCTGCCATCAGAGATCACCGGGTTATTACCGTCGAGCATATCCTGCGTGACCGTAATCTGACCAAGAACAGCCTGATTCGGGTACTCACGTTTGACCGAAATGACAGAACCTACTGCCAGGCGGCTTTCAACATCCCCTGTACGGAATGAAGCTTCTTTACCTAAACTTTTCTTGTTGCTGTAGTAATAGTGAGTGCCTTCTGTGCCGAAAAGATATTTCCCGTCAACATAGGCTGTATATGCCGTGCCACTCGTAATTTTGCTGGAATCGAGATTCATGTAAACACGTGTTTGACCATCATCCACGCTGACCAGAATAGCTTTCAGATCGGTCTTATCGATAACCGGATCTTCATCTGGTACTGGGACATCGGAATCATCCGGAAGCGGCGTGTTTTTCACTTCTTTAACGATATTACCCAGTTCGTGTTCCGGAGTATCGCCACTGATATCCCACAGGATCGCACCACCGAAGCCCTGATCGAGAATGTAATCTACTTTTTCATCAATGGACTGCGGATCGTCATAGGTCAGGAATTCTTGCTTGGTTTTGCTGTAGAGATACGGAACGTGTGACTCTGGGTCCCAATAGCGCGTGTATTCGCCACTGGCCAGTTTTTGCTTGAGCACATACCACGGGTTGGTACCTGTAAACTGATCCGCATCATCCCATGCACCTTTTACGGTTGCCGCGCCGGTGTTAAACATGCCCGGCAAACCAGGAATGAGTTCTGTACCCGGCACATGGCCCCAGCCACGACCATAATATGGGATTCCCATCATCAGCTTGGTTTTCGGCACATTCCAGGTTTCGACATAGGCCGTCATGGTGTCAGCCACGTTCAGATCTTTATCTTCATCATGGCTGTTTTCATACAGCGGTGCGTTATGACCGGTTAGCGGATCGAAGGCACCGTGGATGTCATACGCCATCACGTTCACGCTATCCAGCAATGGCGTGGTTACCGCCGGGTTGATGAACTGAATGTTGTTGTGATTAGTGGTGACCGCCGCAGAAAGTTGATAATACTTATCATCTTTCAGACCTTGCGCATCCAGTTTGGTACGCAGCGACTGGATTAGTTTAGTGAACTGGTTTTTCTCAGCTTCGGTATTCGGATATTCCCAGTCAATGTCGAGGCCGTCGAAATGCCATTGTGCCATGTAGCTGACCATGCTGTTGGCCAGTTTCTCAATACCTGCATCCGTGGCGGTTGCCGCTTCGAAGACACCTTCCTGGGAGTTATTCCAGCCACCGACAGAAATCATATGCGCCACGTTGGCCGCTTCAGTCCGTTTATCCAGGTCTTTAATCAGTCCTGGGGCTTTATCGGTGTCATGCATGGTCACCACACCGTTTTTCACCACCGCAAAACCGTAGTTCAGGTGGGTCAGACCAGAGTAGTCCACTTTATCAGGGGTAAAGAAGTTATGGGCTTCATACACGCCCCATTCCGGGAAGTAACCAATCACTTTACGCTGTGCAGCTACGTTGGCTTTTTCACGGTTCTGCAGATCGATAGCGTCCTGGCCGGTATACGGCGTGAACTGGAAGCTGATGTAAGGCTTGATGTTAATAGCATCACCGGATACCCATACTGGATCGGTTCCCGGGCTAATACCCTGGTCAACCCACCATTGTGCAGTCCAGTAGTATCCCAGGAAGCGAACGGTATCGCCGCCTTTATAGGTGCGGTTTGGATCGTAATCCTCAGAAATAATAGCCAGTTCCTGTTTTGGCGCGACTTGCGCTAAGACAGTACCTGGGAAGTTGTTTTGCGATGCGTTGGTATACGCAGTCCAGGTGTGACCACCATCTTTGGTGATCATCATTGAGTAATCGAGGCCGGAGAAGGTGTTAGTCTGATCGCTTGCCGTCACAGTGGCGGCAGACGAAATTATTGGGAATCCAATAGCAGAAAACAGGATTGCTTTAGTTAATTTATTTAAGCGCATAGGTGACTTCCTAATTTGTCTATAAACTCGTTTATTAACAAGGATACAAGAAATACGCGCCTTTATATCATTTGCATTATTTGCATAGTATTTAATTATATATTAAGAATGAGTAAATTAAACTTACCCTTAATCATGTGTATTTAAATAATAAAGGTACTCGCATCATTTAAATAAATGTTTTGGCTGCCAATTATAAATAAATGTGATTATTGGGGGGGGCTGAACTCACGATCAGCCTCTCGCCATCCCACCAACTGACTCCCTCAAGACCTTGTTTTTGGAAACGTTGGGCCAAAGCGGGGAGGTTTTGGGTTCATCCGGTCATAAATTGTGGATCTGGAAAGACCCATTTTGAGCGCGACAGCGGGTAAGCGGAGAACCTTAACATTAGATGATGTCATGGCTTATTCTCCTGAATCATATTGGTTTGGATGCAGGAAGATTAGGGATGTGGTGGTTTTTAAAAATATTTTTGCTTTCTCATTTTTTTATTGAAAGCCGCAAGTACTTAATTTTTTATTTTAATGAAAATTAATTTCAAAGGAACTTACGGTTTTTTGATTAAAAGCTTCGACGATGTACGTGGGATCATACCAGATTGGGTACAAAATACGCCATGGGAATCAGTGAGGTCCATGTTGGACTATGAAAATACTGATATTCAGCTTTTATCAGAACAGCTCACTGATGAATTCACCCCGACGGACCTTTTTTCAGCGTGTAACTTTCATTCACTCCAGCTTGTCCAGTCATTGCCGGGTTTCCGTAAAAAATTGAATTCAATTTTTGTTTGTATACCTAAACGTATACCCAATCTTTAATTTTTAAGCTTGTTCCATGGCATTTTGGAAAGCAAAACTGCCATTCCGCACCAACCACTTACACCAGCAAAAAGCAGGCCTGCACCGACGAATCCCGACAATAGAAAGAAGCTTTCATCTATTGCGTATCCCATCAATACCCCTGCGAGGATAAGTATTCCAGCTACAATCTGAACTTGCCTCATGATTGGAAGAGGATACTTCTTGTCTTCAATCGTCGGAAGATTTGCACTTTTCCAGGCATTAATGCCGCCAGACAACAATAAAACCGTTGCCGGGTCTGCTGTTCTGACCAGTGCATCTTCATTTTGAGCTGTGCGTGAACCCGCCAAACAGTGAAAAATAACAGGATGATTTACAGGCAGGTCCTTGATTTTTTTCCCCAACAAAATATCGGATAGTGGAAAAGAGATAGCTCCAGGAACGTGCTCTCGAAGAAATTCAGCAGGCTCCCGAATGTCGATCAGAGTGCTGCCATTTTTCATGAGTTCATGTGCTTCTGCAGGACTTACAGTTCTTGTGCTCATTTCAAATCCTCAGGGCAGTAAATGTCCTTTAACGTTGCGATAACTTTTCTAATCGATTCATTTTTAATGAAATAATTTCTTCGTTGCTCATCTATGGAACATTCAATCAAATCCTCTTCCTTCATTCTCGCCAGGTGCTGCGATGTGGCTGAAGGACTTAATCCTGTCAGTTTACTTAGATTACCTGCTGAAGTTCCCGGTGAGTCAATGAGAGTACAAAGAATCAATAGTCGGTTAACGTTACTCATGGACTTGAGAAGCCTGGTCGCCTGAGCCGCGCTATCTTGCAAAAATTCAAGGTCAGTATTTTTCATATGTTATTTCAGGTTTATCTAATTTAAGTAAAGTCTAAATCAAATGCAGGCGTAGAGCAAAAAAAGATTTATGAATAAAATGCTCAAACTGTCCACTATGTGTTTACTTTATTTTTCAAATGGTTAAATGGTGATGAGATTGCCCTAACTGGTCACTTACAATGAACCGTTGGCCAAAAAATGCAAAATTCCGGTTTGAACCGATTATTGAGGTGCTTTTCACGATGATGTCGGCTGCTCTGATTCTGATATAGGAGGCTGAGTGTTTAGTTTATTTCACTCTAATGGCTTACGTTGAATAAGGCATATTATTAGAAAGTCTTTATTGGTATCTAATGAAAGGAGTCGGATGATGGTATTTGAAGAAAAGAAGAAAAAGGCAATAGACCTGATGGAAAATAAAAAGATGTGGCGGAGCAATTATGCGCCCCCCATCTTACGCTTGTTTTGGAAAATGGGGAGTAAAATGCCACCGCCTCCGTTTGCCCCTTTCTGGCTTAATACGATGTTCTTCGCCGCCTGGTACAGCCCTATATGGGGCATTTTCATGTGGTTCACTATCTGGAAAAATCAAGGCTTCAGCGTATTGCATGCGGTATTCATCGCCCTCTTTGCCGGTTTGCTGTTTGGTTTATTCATGGCGTTATTCCACTATTGGCGCAAGCGGTCCAACAAGTTGCCTGACTGGAAGAGCCTCTAAGAAGGCAACAATTTGAACATCAGAAAAAAGATTTATATAAAAACTGTTCACAGCTTTCACTTTTTTTTGTTTAATTTCATTTATGTTATGTGGTAATTGGTTTGCCCTGAACTGTCTATAACTCATCACTTCAAGTGACCAGTTACTACTTCTCAATGAAAAAAACCGGCCTGAGCCGGTTTCTTTTTAAGCATTCTTGATGTCGCACATTGGCAACCAGTCTGTCTCGCAGTCTTCACTTAAGATCAGATTGGTTTGCAGACCCGGATTGGTCTTTTTCTTCAAGAATTCAATCTCATACTCTTTCAACGTTTGCGGCACAGCCCGACCTTTCGGCTAGGGAAAACGTGCTGACGATTCCCGCTAATTGGAGGCATGATTTCCAGCAGCTCTAAAGCTTGTTCTGAGAGAGGGGCTATATGATCACGTTTTGCCTTCATACGTTCCGCTGGAATACACTACTGCTTGTTCTCGATATCGGTCTCTGACCAAGCTATTGCTGAGGCTTCTGCAGGGCGTATTGTAGGCATGTGCTGCTTCTTCGGGCGTTCGAAAGCATTACCTATACCTGAAGCTGGATTCGCCTCAATCAATCCCACATTCACCGCATAAATCATTATCTCATTGATGCGCTGAACTAACCTTCCGACAGCTTCTAACGCTCCACGTGCTTTGATTGGCTCTAACACCTGAATAAGTGTGCATGCTTTCAGCTCCTGAACAGGAATGTTCTCGATCTCGGACTTCTACAGACACAAAAAAGCCCGCAAACCTAGAAGGGATGCGGGCTTTCAGGACTTCTCCGGACTTATCTGGTAATAACCGGATCATTATTTGGTGGGCTGGGGGAAGTTGAGGAAATTAGTTAACTTAATGTTTTAACTAGTTAATTACGAATTCAGGTTTGTGGTGTATACCTAAACGTATACCAATGCAGATAATCGTACTTCGTTATGTTCATATTTTGAACGCTTTGAGTAGGGTGCCTCTGACTAGCCTACGCGATACAAAAAGATTTATAGAAAAACTGGTCACAGTGTTCACTTTTGCATTAATGATTATAATAAACAGTTAGTTATGCGGTGATTAGTAGATGAAATCAGTTCACTATAAGTGACGAGTTGATGGTCTGCACATTAAATGAACTTGCAGTTTTCGAGTCTTATTGACCTGCCCCCAGGATTAGATACAACCGTCAGTTAGTAATGTCGGTTTGTTTACCTTCACATTTTCCATTTCGCCA
>NZ_JABAED010000016.1:0-129203 GCF_023701875.1 Rahnella sp. CG8 | reverse complement strand
AAGGGTCCATGATGAGCATGAACCCTTTTTACACGAGCCACCGGATCGGTCAACTGATCCTTAAACGATCGGCATTACCCGCCTGAGGTCGTTTTTTTATGTCTGCAATCTGCATTTTACTGACTATTCGGTCTTATCTTCTTTCGCCGCTTTACGTTTTTTCTTCAGCCTATCCCAGATTTTTCCTTCCTGACCACGCCACAGGCGCTGAATATTGTCGTGATGACGCAACAGGATCAGACAGGAAAGCATGGCGACCGGGAAGGTGAACTCCGGTTTGAACCACCAGACATAAAATGGCGCAATCAGTGCGCTGACGATCGCACCCAGTGACGAATAGCCGCTCAGCAGCACGGTCAGCAGCCATGTGCCGGTCATCAGGCCGGTCAGGTCCCAGCCGATGGGGGCGATAGCACCAAACGCCGTGGCAACACCTTTGCCGCCTTTAAAGCGGAAAAAGACCGGATAGATATGGCCAAGACATGCCGCGATGGCCGTCAGGCCAAGATACATAGGCGGAATGTTCAGACGGTATGCCAGCCAGACCGGCAGCATGCCTTTGAGGACATCGAAAATCAGAACAGCGGCAGCGGCCAGACGGCCACCCAGGCGTAAAACGTTGGTGGCGCCGGGATTACCTGAGCCCGCTGTGCGCGGATCGGGTAAACGGGCTACCCGGCAGACCAGAATAGCACTGGAAATCGAGCCGCAGAGGTAGGCGAAAATAATCATTCCAAGCGCGGTAGCACTCATAAAGCCGTTCCGTCTAATAAGGGTCGTTTTAATCGCAACATCCATGGATAATACGCATTTTCTGCTGGAAGTGGTATCCGGCTGGGCCAAAAACAGAGAATCACGTGATGGATATCGTATTTATTGAGCAACTAAATGTAATCACTACCATTGGCGCTTACGAATGGGAACAGACCATTAAACAGAAACTGGTATTCGATATCGAAATGGCCTGGGATAACCAAAAGTCCGCCGCCACTGACGATGTGAATGACTGTTTAAGCTATGCTGATGTCAGTGATGCGGTGATCGGGCATGTTTCTTCACAAAATTTTGCGCTGGTTGAACGCGTAGCGGAAGAGGTGGCGACATTGCTGCTGAGCCGGTTTAATTCTCCGTGGGTTCGGATTAAGCTCAGCAAACCGGGCGCTGTTGCTCAGGCAGCGAATGTCGGCGTGATTATCGAGCGTGGAAAGCGTTTTTAAATCCTGTTATGGATACAATTTAGAAAACGCTTGTCTATTGAATGTCATAAAGAAGCGTTAAAAGGAAAGTCCGGGTTGCCGGGTTTTCTTTACTGAAGCGGCTCAGCATGATGCCGCTTTTTTATTGTGTGTATTGTAAGCATATTTCCCATCAGCGGATCTTTTAAAGGGTAGGGTGCGATAATGATCGTCGAAAGTCATTCTTTGCTTGTTGCGGCTATTTTGGGGGTGGTTGAAGGACTCACCGAGTTTTTGCCTGTTTCTTCTACCGGTCATTTGATTATTGTCGGCAATCTTCTTGGCTTTACCGGAGATACCTCAAAATCATTTGAAGTGGTTATCCAGTTAGGTTCAATTCTGGCCGTGGTCGTGATGTTCTGGCGTCGTTTGTTCAACATGATAGGTTTGCATTTTGGTAAACCGCCGGTTCATGAAGGCTCGGGTTCTCGTCGTTTAAATTTATTGCATATTATTTTGGGGATGATTCCGGCAACGGTACTGGGGCTGCTTCTGCACTCTCAAATCAAAGCGTTGTTCGAGCCAAAATATGTCATGTATGCACTGGTGGTCGGCGGTATTTTGCTGATTGCTGCCGAGTTGCTGAAACCTAAAAAACCGCGTGCCGAGGGACTGGATGACATCACCTACGTGCAGGCGTTTATGATTGGTGTTTTTCAGTGTCTGGCGCTCTGGCCCGGGTTCTCCCGCTCAGGGGCAACCATCAGTGGGGGGATGTTAATGGGGATCAGCCGTTTTGCGGCATCTGAGTTCTCTTTCCTGCTGGCGGTGCCGATGATGATGGGCGCGACGGCCCTGGATTTGTACAAGAGCTACAGCTTCCTGAATATGGCGGATTTACCGATGTTTGCCACAGGGTTTGTCTCTGCGTTCATTGTTGCGTTGATCGCAATTAAAACCTTCCTGGCGGTGATTAAACGTATTTCGTTTATCCCGTTTGCGATTTACCGTTTCTTCGTGGCAATTGCCGTGTATTTTGTGTTTATCGCCTGATTTTTGCTTCCCTGAGGCAATAAAAAGCCCCGCACGGTGAATCACCGGCGGGGCTTTTCTTATGAATAAAGCCAGCGTTTAAATCGCCACGTCCTGAGTTTGTTTCCAGTCGGCGAGCGCCTGAGTACGGCGTTTCTTCAGTTCATCACGGATAGCCATACCCTGGAAACCCGCATCCAGCACCTCTTTATTTGAAACGCTGCTGGCGACTGCAAAGGCTTCACGCAGGTAATCGCCTTGCGGATAGGGATTATTTTCAAATGTCGTACGCCCGCGCGCATCGGCTTCACTGGTCATGATCATCTGCTCAAGACGCTGCGGTTTGCGCCAGACATCAATGGTGTCGAACAGTTTTAACAAGGTTTCCGGACGCAGTTTATTGACGGTGTGGATCAGGTCATGGAACTCCGCGACCAGTTTCGCTAAATCACGAATGTGCGTCGGCACTTTCAGCCGCTGGCAGAGTTCCTCCACCAGTTTCACGCCCGCCGGGCCATGACCGTGATGGGCAGGCCAGAATTGCGGCGGCGTCAGAGCCTTACCCAAATCATGGCAAAGCGCCGAAAAACGCACATCGACGTCAGGCGTCAGGGTGCTGGCGATTTTCAGCGTCATCAGCGTATGTATGCCGGTATCAATTTCCGGATGCCATTTCGCCGGTGCAGGCACGCCAAATAATGCATCGATTTCAGGAAACAGCACTTTCAGGGCGCCACAATCGCGCAGCACCTGGAAATAGACCTGCGGATCCTGCGTTTGTAACGCTTTCTCAGTTTCTTTCCACACACGTTCAGGTGTGAGGGCTTCCAGCTCACCGCTTTCCGCCATCTGTTGCATCAGCGCCTGCGTTTCCGGGGCGACCGTGAAATCTAAATGCGCGAAGCGTGCAGCAAAGCGGGCAACGCGCAGAACCCGCAGCGGATCTTCGCCGAAAGCATCGGAAACGTGGCGCAAAAGGCGTTGTTCGATATCACGCTGACCGTGATAGGGATCGAAAAGTTCGCCATCGTTGCTTTTGGCGATGGCATTAATGGTCAGATCCCGACGCATCAGATCTTGTTCCAGCGTGACATCCGGTGCGGCATAACAGGTAAAGCCGTTATAACCGGAGCCAGATTTCCGCTCAGTACGGGCCAGCGCATATTCATCGTGAGTGACCGGATGCAGGAAGACCGGAAAATCTTTACCGACCTGCTGATAGCCATTTTCGAGCATATATTCAGGCGTCGCGCCCACTACCACCCAATCGTGTTCAGACACAGGCAGGTTTAATAAACTGTCTCGGACTGCGCCGCCGACCAGGTAAATCTCCACGCGATAACTCCTGAAATTAGCCAAAGGACTCTGTCTTCATCATAGCAAAGTTGCGCTGAAGATTTCCTGACTGATGGAAACACGAAAAGGCACCGAAGTGCCTTAGGGAAACGATCAGGATGCTGAGCTGTCAGCTCATCCAGCGATCTTTTTTCCTGCGACGTGGGATGAGATGTGGCAACAGCAGACCCAGCACCAGACCGACACCCGCGACACCGCCGCCATACATAAACCATTGTAAAATAATGGTTCTTTGTTTGTCGTCGAGCTGCACATTGACCGCGTCAACCTTCTTCTTCGCCACGATCAGCTGATTTTTCAAATCCTGATTTTCTTTCTTCAGGCCGTTGATGATGCCGTCACTGGAAGAGACTTTGGCCTGCATTTCTGCCGTGCGCTGGTTCCAGCTGGAATCAATATTGGTCAGCTTGTCGGTCAGCGTTTTCACCTGTTGTTCCAGATCCGGAACGCGGGTACGCAAGCTCGGCACATTGCTTAACTGATCAAGCGGGATCCAGGCGGTTTTACCTTTTGAATCAACAATCTCACCGTATTTCGTACTGTCGTTGACACTGCGCAGGGTGACTTCTTCACCGGCATTCAGGGTGCCAACGATGCGATACTGATTACCTGGACCACTGTGGATATAGGTAATCAAATCGTCGGAGATATAGCGCTTCTCATCAGCGTGAGCGCCCCATGTCATGCTTAAACCAAGCAAAGCGAAACCAATTAGGCGTAATTTCTGCATTATTTCATCGTTTCTTTGTGAATTTAGGGAACGTGAAGTGTGGATCCGTTTTATCAGGATACGTCTTCTGGCAACCGCCACTGTCCGGCCATTGCACTCATATAAGTACTAAAAGTTGGAGACCGATAGTAAGGGCAACAGTGTGACGACGCAATGTATAAACCGGAATGAGAACTATCTTACAATCCCGCAACATGCGGCTTGCGCGCTGTGCTTATGATAGAATTGGCAGCGACGCGTTAATCCCTTTTGGCAGCAAAGAATCGGTGTGAAGACTCATATGACCGTAGAAATAGAATTAAAATTTATCGCCACCCCGGCCGCAATCGCCGAATTACCTTCGCAACTCGCTGGTTTTAACAGCGTGCACACCGCGCCTTCGAAACTGACCAACATCTATTTTGAGACTGCGGAAAACTATTTACGTTCGCATGACATGGGTCTGCGGATCCGTGGTTTTGACGATCAGTATGAAATGACCATCAAAACCGGTGGCAAAGTGGTGGGGGGGTTACATCAGCGCCCTGAATACAACGTTGAGCTGAAAAAGCCGGTGTTGAAACTGAGCGCGTTCCCGAAAGATATCTGGCCGGAAGGGTGCAAACCCGCTGCATTGCAGAAAGAACTCGCTCCGCTCTTCCGCACGGATTTCACCCGCGAGAAGTGGGTGATCACTTACGGCGAAAGCGAGATCGAACTTGGGTTAGATCAGGGCGAAGTGGTGGCTGGCGAATTAAACGAACCACTGGCTGAAATTGAACTTGAGCTGAAAAAAGGTAACACCGCTGATTTACTGGCGCTGGCGGCTGAAATTGGCGCGCACGGCGGCTTGCGGCAGGGTGGTTTCAGCAAGGCGGCTCGTGGTTATCATCTTGCAAAGGGCAATCCTGCCCGTGACATCAAACCGCTGCCGGTGTTTAAAGCGAAACCGAAAGCTACGGTTGAGCAGGCTATGTCTGCGATGTTCGAACTGGCGCTGGATCACTGGCAATATCATGAAGAATTGTGGGTTCGCGGCGACAAAACTGCGCGCCTGACTGTGTTGCAGGCCGTGGAAACTGTGCGCCAGGTTCTGGTGCTGTTCGGCGGACTTGTGCCGCGTAAAGCCTCTTCTGAGCTGCGTACCTTACTTACTGATCTGGTGCCGGTTCTGGAACAGAAATCGGCGGATGCACAGGAAATCTGTTACAGCGCGGCATATCTGAAATGCAAGTTAGTGCTTACTTCCTGGCTGGCAACATCAGGGTGGGCGCCGTTTATTGATGATAAATCCGCGAAAAAAATGGACGGTTCCTTCAAGCGCTTTGCTGACATCATGCTCGGCCGCACTGCCGCCGATCTGAAAGAAGCCTTTGCACAGCCGCTGACGGAAGAAGGCTATCGTGACCAACTGGCGCGCCTTAAACGCCAGATCATTACCTTCCATTTGCTGGCCGGTGCTTACCCTGAAAAAGACGTTGCCGCGTATATTGCCGGCTGGGCCGATCTGCAACAGGCCATCGTTCAGCAGCAGCACGCCTGGGAGGATTCGGCCCGTTCTCACGCGGTGATGATGGATGCTTTCTGGTTAAACGGACAACCTCGTTAATTGACTGATAAGCCTGGGCAAATTGCCCGGGCTTTTTTTTGCAAGGAATCTGACTTCATGTTGCCACTTTCTTCTGTTTTGCAAAGCCATGCGCAGAGTTTGCTTGAACGCTGGCGTGAACATCCTGAAAACCTGCCCCTTCCCGATGATGCGCAACTGGCCGTGCTGAGCAGCAGTGAATTCGTAACGGACAGTTTGCTGGCTTTTCCGCAGTGGTGGCATGAAATTGACCAAAATCCCCCTCAGGCGCAGGAGTGGCAACTTTACCGCCAGTGGCTGGAGGAATCGCTGACACAGGTGGCTGACGAAGCCGGGCTGATGAAAGCGTTACGTCTGTTTCGTCGTCGCATTCTGACCCGCATTGCGTGGTCGCAGTCCGCGCAAACCAGTGAAGCGAAAGACACGCTTCATCAGTTGAGTGAACTGGCGGAATTATTGATTGTCAGCGCCCGCGGCTGGCTTTACGACGCTTGCTGTCGCGAGTTTGGTACGCCGGTCAATGCTGCTGGCGAACCGCAAAGAATGCTGATCCTCGGGATGGGTAAACTGGGCGGCGGCGAGCTGAATTTCTCCTCGGATATCGATCTGATTTTTGCTTATCCGGAAAATGGTCAGACCCGCGGCGGGCGGCGTGAACTGGATAATGCACAGTTTTTCACCCGTCTCGGCCAGCGGCTGATCAAAGTGCTGGATCAGCCCACTATCGACGGTTTTGTATATCGCGTGGACATGCGTTTGCGCCCGTTCGGCGACAGCGGCCCGCTGGTGATGAGCTTCCCGGCACTGGAGGATTATTATCAGGAACAGGGGCGTGACTGGGAGCGTTACGCGATGGTGAAAGCGCGTCTGATGGGCGGCGCGGAGGACATCAGCAGTCAGGAATTGCGCAAAATGCTGATGCCATTTGTCTTCCGCCGTTATATCGATTTCAGTGTGATCCAGTCCCTGCGTAACATGAAAGGCATGATCGCTCGTGAAGTACGCCGCCGGGGTCTGAAAGACAACATCAAACTCGGCGCAGGCGGTATCCGTGAGATTGAATTTATCGTGCAGGTATTCCAGCTGATCCGTGGCGGGCGCGAACCGGCATTGCAGCAGCGTGCGTTGCTGCCAACGCTTCAGGCGCTGGAAAATCTGGGGCTGTTGCCGGTAGAACAGGTGTTGCAGTTGCGTAACAGCTATCTGTTCCTGCGCCGTCTGGAAAATCTGTTGCAGGCAATAGCGGACGAGCAAACACAAACCTTACCGTCAGATGAACTGAATCAGGCACGTCTGGCGTGGGGGATGAATTATGCCGGCTGGCCGCAGCTTCTGGATGCAGTGAATGCTCACATGCAGGCCGTGCGCTCGGTGTTTAACGAGCTGATTGGTGATGACACGCCAGATGCTGAAGATGATGTGCAACTCTCCCAGTTCAGCAGTTTATGGATTGATGCGCTTGAGCCTGCCGAGCTGGCGCCACTGGTGCCGCAACTTGACGAAAACGCGCAACGACATGTTTTATATCAGATTGCCGATTTCCGCCGTGATGTAGATAAACGCACGATCGGGCCGCGTGGTCGTGACCAGCTGGATTTGCTGATGCCGCGTTTGCTGGCGCAGGTCTGCACCTATAAAAATGCCGATGTGACGTTACAGCGCCTGATGCAGTTGCTGCTCAATATCGTCACACGTACGACGTATATCGAGCTGCTGGTGGAATACCCCGGTGCGCTCAAACAGTTAATCCGCCTGTGCGCCGCTTCACCGATGGTCGCGAGCCAACTCGCCCGCCATCCTTTATTGCTCGATGAACTGCTCGACACACGCACGCTTTACCAGCCGGTGGAGCCGGGCGCGTACCGCGACGAACTGCGCCAGTATCTGATGCGGGTGCCGACGGAAGACGAAGAACAACAGCTTGAAGCGGTACGTCAGTTCAAGCAGGCGCAGCATCTGCGCATTGCAGCCGGGGATATTTCCGGCGCATTGCCGGTGATGAAAGTCAGTGACCATTTAACCTACCTTGCGGAGGCCATTCTCGACGTTGTGGTGCAACAGGCGTGGGAACAGATGGTCGTAAAATACGGTCAGCCAGCGCATCTTCAGCACCGTGAAGGGCGCGGTTTTGCCGTGGTCGGTTACGGAAAACTCGGTGGCTGGGAGCTGGGTTACAGCTCGGATCTGGATCTGGTCTTCCTGCTCGACTGTGCGCCGGAGGTAATGACCGATGGCGAACGCAGCATCGACGGGCGTCAGTTTTATCTGCGGCTGGCGCAGCGCATCATGCATTTATTCAGCACCCGTACGTCGTCAGGCATTCTTTATGAGGTTGACCCGCGTCTGCGACCTTCCGGTGCCTCCGGCATGCTGGTCAGCACCATCGAAGCTTTTGCCGATTATCAGGCCAATGAAGCCTGGACATGGGAGCATCAGGCGCTGGTTCGCGCGCGCGTGGTTTACGGTGATCCGCAACTGACGCAGCAATTTAATGCCACGCGTCGCGACATTCTTTGCCGCCAGCGCGATGGTGAAGGACTGCGTAAGGAGGTCCGTGAAATGCGCGAGAAAATGTATGCCCATCTGGGCAGTAAAAAAGCCGACGAGTTCGATCTGAAAGCGGATCCGGGTGGCATTACGGATATTGAATTCATTGCACAATATCTGGTTCTGCGTTTCGCGCATGATGAGCCGAAGCTGACGCGCTGGTCCGATAATGTGAGGATTTTTGAGCTGATGGCGCAACACGACATCATGCCGGAAGAAGAGGCTCGAAATCTGACGCAGGCTTATGTCACGCTGCGCGATGAAATTCATCACCTCGCTTTGCAGGAGCACAGCGGGAAAGTGGCCGCAGACAGTTTTGCGGCGGAGCGCGCGCAAATCCGCGCCAGCTGGGCGAACTGGCTGGGCTGAGGGTTTTTATTCGGGTAACAGGCGCTTGTGATATTATCCGGCGCATTGTGTTTACCCGATTTGATTTATCTGTTTTGGAGTCTTGGGATGAAAGTGACTTTGCCTGATTTTCACCGCGCGGGTGTGCTGGTTGTCGGTGACGTAATGTTAGATCGCTACTGGTATGGCCCGACCAATCGTATTTCACCGGAAGCGCCGGTGCCGGTGGTGAAGGTCAATACCATCGAGGAACGTCCTGGCGGCGCGGCAAACGTGGCGATGAACATTTCGTCTCTCGGTGCTTCTTCGCGTCTGATCGGTCTGACCGGCGTTGACGATGCCGCCCGTGCCCTGAGTGAGCGTCTGGCGGAAGTGAAAGTAAACTGCGATTTCGTGGCGTTATCCACGCATCCGACCATCACTAAGCTGCGTATATTGTCCCGTAACCAGCAACTGATCCGCCTCGACTTTGAAGAAGGTTTTGAAGGTGTTGATCTCCAGCCGATGCTGACCAAAATCGAACAAGCTTTACCACAAAGTGGCGCACTGGTGCTGTCAGACTACGCCAAAGGTGCACTGACTGAAGTGCAGAAAATGATCCAGCTGGCGAGAAAAGCTGGCGTACCGGTGCTGGTTGATCCTAAAGGATCTGATTTCGAACGTTACCGTGGTGCGACTTTACTGACACCAAATCTGTCCGAATTCGAAGCCGTTGTCGGTCGTTGCAAAAACGAAGATGAAATTGTCGCCCGTGGTATGCAACTGATCGCTGATTTCGAACTTTCCGCGCTTCTGGTCACCCGTTCTGAACACGGCATGACCTTGTTACAGCCAGGCAAAGCGCCATTCCATATGCCAACGCAGGCGCAGGAAGTGTATGACGTGACCGGCGCCGGTGACACGGTGATCGGTACGCTGGCCGCGGCTCTTGCCGCCGGTAATACGCTGGAAGAATCCTGCTTCCTGGCGAACGCCGCCGCCGGTGTGGTGGTGGGTAAACTCGGCACCTCAACCGTTTCGCCGGTTGAACTGGAAAATGCGATCGGCGGGCGTTCAGACGTTGGTTTTGGCGTGATGAACGAAGAACAGCTAAAAGCCGCCGTGGCGATGGCGCGTCAGCGCGGCGAGAAAGTCGTGATGACCAACGGCATCTTTGACATTCTGCATGCCGGACACGTTTCTTACCTGGCAAACGCCCGCAAACTGGGCGACCGTCTGATTGTCGCCGTTAACAGCGATGCTTCGACCAAACGCCTGAAAGGCGAAACCCGTCCCGTAAACGCGCTGCAAAACCGCATGATCGTGCTGGGCGCACTGGGTGCCGTGGACTGGGTGGTTTCTTTTGATGAAGACACGCCGCAGCGTTTGATCGCCGGGATCTTGCCTGATCTGCTGGTGAAAGGTGGCGACTATAAGCCTGAGCAAATCGCCGGTTGTCAGGAAGTCTGGGCGAATGGCGGCGAAGTCCGTGTGCTGAATTTTGAAGATGGTTTGTCCACTACCAAAATCATCAATCAGATCAAAGCGCAGGACTGATTTCCTCCGGGAAGACCATGTTATCTGCACTGAAGGGCTTATCTGATAAGCCCTTTTCTTTTTGATTTTTCAATCAATAACGCAAAACGGAAGTGGCTCTGTTGTGAGCGGATTAAAACAGGAACTGAGTCTGGCGCAGGGCGTCGGGCTGCTTTCAACCTCATTACTGGGGACTGGTGTCTTTGCGGTGCCTGCACTGGCGGCTCAGCTGGCACAAAATGACAGCCTGTGGGCGTGGCCGGTGCTGATCCTGCTGGTGTTTCCGATAGCCATCGGGTTTGCTGCGCTTGGGCGGCATTTCCCCAGCGCGGGCGGTGCAGCGCATTTTGTCGGCAAAGCTTTCGGGCCGCATATGGCGCGGGTCACCGGTTGGTTATTCCTGTCAGTTATTCCGGTCGGATTGCCCGCCGCATTGCATATTGCTGCCGGTTTCTGGCAGGCCGCCTTTGGCTGGAGCAGCATAAACCTGCTGCTGGTGCAGTTGGGTACGCTGTTTGTTATCTGGTTCCTCGGCACACGCAGTGCCGGGTCCAGTGCCAATATTCAAACGCTAATCGCTTGTCTGGTGATCGCGCTGGTGGTGGCAATCTGGTGGAAAGGGGATATTTCTCTGCCTGAAATTCCGCTGCCTTCGGTGCGTGACGTCTCACCATCGAACCTGTTTGACGCGCTGGCGGTGATGTTTTGGTGTTTTGTCGGACTTGAGGCTTTCGCGCATCTGGCGACCGAATTTCGTCATCCGGAACGGGATTTCCCGCGCGCGTTGTTGATCGGCATGCTGGTGGCTGGCGCAGTTTACTGGGGATGTACGGTAGCGGTGCTGAAATTCCATGCCTGGGGAGAAGGGCGGGAAGCCGGCGCATCATTGCCGGGTATCGTCGTGCAGCTCTTCGGACAAAAAGCGTTGTGGATCGCCTGCATTATTGGCTATCTGGCGTGTTTTGCCAGCGTGAATATTTATACCCAGAGTTTCGCCCGGCTGGTGTGGTCACAGGCTCAGCTCAAGCCGCAAAGTAAACTCGCACAGCTTTCCGCTCAGCAAGTGCCGGTGCCCGCGCTGAATTTAGTGGTGGGCTGCTGCGCGTTGTTTACGTTACTGATTTACTGGCTGCACCTGCCGCTCGGCGCGCTGATCACTTACGCCAATGGGATTTTCATCCTGATTTATCTGTTATGTATGCTGGCGGGGATCCGGATCCTGGCAGGACGCTCGAAATGGATGGCGATGCTGGGCGCTGTATTGTGCTGCGGATTGCTGGCGATGGTCGGCTGGAAAGCGCTGTATGCAGTCGTGGTGTTTGCAGGATTGTGGCTGTTATTGCCACGCGCCACAACGGTACTTCATGTACGGTAAGGCCGATTTCGCACAGCAAAAAGGCCTGCTGAGCAGGCCTTTTCTGATGATATCATTCGCAATAATCAGGCCGGATCTTGCGGCTTTTCCGCTTCAGTCAGCTTGCCTTCCAGCGCAGCAAGACGTTGTTCCAGTACAGCCAGTTTTTCACGGGTACGCAGTAAAACCTGGGTCTGAACATCAAACTCTTCGCGATTGACTAAATCCATGCGGCTGAACTGCGCCTGCAATACCTGACGGATTTTCTTTTCGGCATCTTCACCAAACTCACGGATCCCTTTAGGCATAGATTCGTGAACCTGGCGGGCAATTTGTTCAATTTTTTTCGGGTCAATCATGTTATTTCCTTTTCTCGAAGGAGGTGCTTTTCCTTAGTGTAATCGCTGATGCTGTTTCTATAAACCTTCAGGGGCACTAATTGGACAAACCACAGGATTGCTCTGCTCATTTATTGGCGCTATAGTTGTTTTGCTTATTCTCAGGGCGGGGTGAAAGTCCCCACCGGCGGTAAACCACGGAATATCGGAAGGATCATAATCCCTTCCATGTGGAAGCCCGCGAGCGCTCAATCCTTCGGGGTTAGAGGTCAGCAGATCCGGTGTAATTCCGGGGCCGACGGTTAAAGTCCGGATGGGAGAGAGTAACGATTCAAGCCGGGCAAATATTGCCCGCTGCGTTATTTTTTATAACTGTAGCACGCCATCTGGCGGCTGCAGCTAGCCTCCTCAAGACGCCCTGATTCTGGTAATCCACATACAGAACATGAGGTTATTTTTACCATGAATCAGACCCTACTTTCCGAATTCGGTACATCAGCTGAACGCGTTGAGCGTGCTATTGACGCCATGCGTAACGGCGTGGGTGTGTTGGTGCTGGATGACGAAGATCGTGAAAACGAAGGCGATTTAATCTTTGCCGCTGAAAACATGACCGTTGAGCAAATGGCACTGACCATTCGCCACGGCAGCGGTATTGTTTGCCTGACCATGAACGAAGACAGCCGTAAAAAGCTGGATTTACCAATGATGGTTGAGAACAACTCCAGCCCGTTCCAGACGCCATTTACCGTGACTATTGAAGCGGTTGAAGGTGTGACTACCGGTGTTTCTGCTGCCGACCGTATCACCACTATTCGTGCAGCCATCAAAGATGGCGCGAAACCTTCTGACCTGAATCGTCCGGGGCATATCTTCCCGCTGCGCGCGCAGGCTGGTGGTGTGCTGTCCCGTGGCGGTCACACTGAAGCGTCGGTTGATCTGGCGACGCTGGCAGGCCTGAAGCCTTACGGCGTGCTGTGTGAACTGACTAATGACGACGGCAGTATGGCGCATGCGCCTGAAGTTATTGTCTTTGCCCGTCGGCATAATATGCCGGTAGTGACCATCGCCGATCTGGTGGCCTATCGTCAGGCGCAGACCCGTCAGGCAAGCTAAGTAACGGGTTGTGCGTAACAGAAAAGGCCGCTTATGCGGCCTTTTTGCTTTTTATTGCCGCTTATTGCCAAAATGGGTCTTTGCAAAATAGACTCCTCCTGCCTTCTTTGATTTTTTTCATCAAATTTATTGAATATCTCCTTCATGGTTATCCGACTGTCAGCGGTAATCAAAAAGAGTACCGTATGGTCATCACGCGGCAGGTGACTCACTGGCTGCTCTCTTTTATCTTGCGGTAAGGAATTCATGATGACGACTCAACGTATGCCCGCACTTTTCTTAGGCCACGGCAGCCCGATGAACGTGCTGGAGGACAATGTGTATACCCGCGCCTGGCATGCGCTGGGCGAAACATTACCGCGTCCAAAAGCGATTCTGGCCGTGTCAGCGCACTGGTTCACGCGCGGCACTGCAGTAACGGCAATGGAGAATCCGCGCACCATTCATGACTTTGGAGGGTTCCCGCAGGCGCTGTTTGATAAGCGCTATCCGGCACCCGGTTCACCGGCGCTGGCAAAACGTGTTCAGGAATTACTCAGCCCGGTGAATGTGATTTCCGATACCCACGAGTGGGGCTTCGACCACGGTACCTGGGGTGTGCTGATCAAGATGTATCCTGACGCGGATATTCCGGTGATCCAGCTGAGTATTGATGGCACGCAACCCCCTGAATTCCATTATGAATTAGGCAAGAAGCTCGCGGCTTTACGTGACGAAGGGGTAATGATTGTCGCCAGCGGTAACGTAGTCCACAACCTGCGGATGGTAAAATGGGACGGTAACGCCGAAGCTTATCCGTGGGCGACATCTTTCGAGACATATGTGAAAGATAATCTGAACTGGAAAGGTGAGGCGAAAGATCATCCTCTGGTGAAATTTATGGAGCACGAAGGCGGCGCGTTATCCAATCCGTCTCCGGATCACTATCTGCCATTACTGTACGTTTTAGGGGCGTGGGATGGTGCTGAGCCAATCACGCAGCCAACGGACGGGATCGTAATGGGATCGCTTTCGATGCTTTCCGTTCAGGTAGGTTGATTTGGCGAATAAAAAGGATAATGAATTTATTCATTATCCTTTTTTAGTTTTTTTATCCGACAATAGTATGCGGATAGAAACGTGACAGATCCTGGGTGATCAGTGCTTTATCTTCGCGGATGCCGATGCCGCAAGGTTGATCGTTGACCAGCCAGCTGCCGATCAGCGTGTAACTGCCTTCAAACACCGGCAGCGGATGGAACTGCTGCACGATCATGCCTTCCGCGCCATACGGGCCATCAACGCGGGCCACTTCCTGGCCTTTCTCGATGACTTTAATGTTCGCGCCTTCGCGGGAAAACAGCGGCTTCACCACGTAGTGATCCAGTTCCGGATGCGGGTCTTCGGCAAAATAAGCCGGTAACAGGTTCGGGTGATCCGGGAACATTTCCCACAACAGCGGTAACAAGGCTTTATTCGACAGAATGGCTTTCCAGGCCGGTTCCAGCCAGCGAACACCGGCATCTTCCAGTTTGGTCGCGAAGACTTCGCGGAACATGAATTCCCACGGATACAGCTTGAACAGATTCGAAATCACCTGATCCTGCGTATCGGTGAATTGTCCGCGTTCTCCGAGCCCGATTTCCTCGATAAACAGGAATTCGCTGGCCAGTTCTGCTTCCAGCGCGCAGTCCTGCAAATATTGCACCGTACCGCGATCTTCTTCAGTGTCCTGACAGCAGGCGATGTGCAGCAACGAGAAACCATGCTGATTTTTCAGCTCGGCAAAACGCTCAATCAGCTTTTCCTGCAGACTGTTGTACTGATCAGCGTCTTGCGACAAATTGCCTGCAGCTATCTGATCTTCAAGCCATAGCCACTGGAAGAAAGCGGCTTCATACAAAGACGTCGGCGTATCGGCGTTATTTTCCAGCAGCTTCGGCGGATTGACGCCGTCATAGGCCAGATCCAGACGTGAATACAGCGAAGGCTGTTGCGTGCGCCATGAACTGCGGACAAATTCCCAGACATGTTTTGGGATCTGGAATTTCGCCATCAGTTTGTCGTCATTCACCACGCGCTCAACGACCTTCAGGCACATCTGATGAATCTCCGCCGTCGCGTCTTCGATCTCTTCGATCTGCGCCAGCGTGAACTGGTAATAAGCATCTTCACACCAGTAGGGTTCGCCATACATGGTGTGGAAGTTGAAGCCAAACTCCGTGGCTTTTTCGCGCCAGTCCGGGCGCTCGTTAATGGCTAAACGTTTCATCAGAGTCTCTTAGCCACCCATGCTGCGGCCAGGGCTGCGTGACGTGGCAGAAGAGCTGCGTTGCATCGACGTTTGTTTTGCCACGCTGTCGCCAAAACCGCCACGGGTGATGGTGTTGGTCACGGCAGGTTTAGGGGCCATCGCCGTTCTCGGAACGTTCATGGTCCGGCCGCCCGCAGTTGCCGGGCCGTAGTTTTTACCGGTCGCATCGACGAATTTACCGTTCGCCGGGCTGGCCGGGTTTTTTGAGCTGAATAATGGCTGTTGCGCGTAACCGCCACCGCTCATCATGCGGCCCATCATGTAACCTGCCATCAGCGGCATCCACATGCTGCCACCGCTGCTCTGGTTTTCAGCCGTCGCGACGCCAGACTGTGCCGGAGCCTGAGTACACTGGCCTTCGCCGAATTCAGCGATACAGTCTTCGCGGCTGGCATATTTTGGTGCGGTTTTAGCCGCTTCCTGTTTCGCTGCATCATACGCTGCGACACATTGCGCGCTGCCGGAAGGATTGGCTTTCGAGCAGTCATCAGCGTTCTGATACAGAGAAACGGTTTCGTCGGTTTTCTCGCAGCCGGCCAGCATAAAGACTGCGCTGACTGCCAGAGCGACAGGAGTGATTCGAGAGCTACGCCATGATTTACGGAAGGTAGCCAGGTTAACGCGTTGTGTCCGTTTCATCGTTCTTATCCCATGTGTAGGGCTTTTTTGCCCTTTCCCAGTAGGGCCTAAGAATAGGGGAAAGCGGCTGATTGTTAAAGCAGCGACAGGCAATTGTTACGAGACTTTACAGAGCGGCGTGACACAGGCAAAAAAAAGCAGCCTTTTCAGGCTGCCTTAGTCGAAACGCAGGGAAACTTTTCCGTATCAGTTCTGGAAAGGATTGCCGCTTTTCTTCGGTGTGGTCGTTGCTGTGGATGCGCTGGCTTGTTGAACGCGTGGTGCAGGTGCAGCCGCGGTTTTGTTGCCGTAACCGTCTGCAGCGGCATCCTGATCTGGCGTTTCTGGCGCAACCTGATCGGGTGCTGTCGGAACAGGTTTACCCAAAGCACCGTTCAGTGCCAGCAGGTCGCTTTCGTTCAGCGTACCCAGCGCTGATTTAATGTTCAGCTGATTAATCAGGTACGTGTAACGTGCGCTGGAAAGCTGTTGTTTGGCATTGTACAGCGTGGTGGTGGCATCCAGCACATCAACGATGGTACGGGTACCGACCTGGTAACCGGCTTCCATCGCATCTAAAGAACTCTGTGCAGAAACAACGGCTTGTTTATAGGCGTTGATGCTGCTGATCGAGGCAGAGATGTTGTTGAAGGAAGAACGAACGGTTTGCACGACGCTGCGGTGTGCGCTTTCAAGCTGTTCGCTGGCGCCCACGAAATTATACTGCGCCTGTTTCACCTGAGAGGTGACAGAACCGCCGCTGTACAATGGCAGGGAGAAGCTCAGACCAATTTTGTTCTGGCCTGCGTCAGCATCCTGATAGCTTGAAGAACCGCCGGTTTTGTCGCCGTGGTATTTGGTATTGCTGATGCCGGTAGAGGCCGTCAGATCAACCGTTGGCATGTGGCCGGTTTCCGCATAGCGGATTTGCTCACGTGCCAGATCCTGTGACAGACGCGCAGACAGCAAGCTCAGGTTACGGCTTTCTGCTTCTTTCAACAGCGTGGCGACCGGTTGCGGACGCGTGGTGTTGAAGTTGTCGACATTCAGGGAAGACAGTTGCGGATAATACATACCGGTAACCTGACGCAGGGATTCCAGCGCGTTATCCAGGTTATTACGGGCAGTCACTTCGTTTGCCAATACGGTGTCGTATTGTGAACGGGCGTTTTGCACGTCGGTAATAGCCACCAGGCCCACGTTAAAACGTTGAGTGGTTTGATCCAGCTGACGGTAAATAGCCTGTTTCTGCGCTTCGGTATACGAGAGTGAATCGATCGCACTCAGGACGTTGAAATAAGCCGTTGCGGAATTCAGGATCAGTGATTGTTGATCAGTCTGATAAGACACATCCTGAATACCGGCAGTTTTTTCCTGCAGCGTCAGGGCGCGCCATTTTGACATATCAAAGATGGTCTGCGTTAATTGCAGGCTGGCGCTGCCAACATCGCTGTTAACGCCATTCGCATCACGGTAGCCATTGGTATAATTGTAATCCGCACCTAATCCGAGTTGCGGTAATAAAGGACTGCGGCTTTCGTTAATTTTTTCGAATGCAGCATCCCGGTCAGCAGCAGATTTGCGCAGGTCCGGGTTACTTGTCCTGGCTTGCTGATAGACCTGCATCAGGTTTTCGGCCTGGCTTATCGTACTAAAGCCGCCCAGGCTGAGTCCGATGAGAAGGGGGAGCAGTTTCTTCATTTGCATTCCTTGTTGTGCAGCAATGTTGTTATGTATGGTGGCGCAGTCAAATTAACCAATAGACGCGGATTCTAGCAGAGTCAGGCTAGCGGGGCGGTTGGCTTAACGTGCCTTCCCGAGTGAATGAGCCTAAATCTATCACAAACAACCTTGATTATTATTAACGCATTTTCATCAAATTGACCTCAAAGGGCGATAAATTACCTTTATGAGGGATAAGGAAACATTCCATGTCTTCATTTAAACGGTCACCGGTTACTTTCGGCAAAGATGATGTAGAAATTATTGCACGTGAGACGCGATATAAAGGTTTTTTTTCTATTATTGCATATCGGTTTCGCCATCGGCTGTTTAATGGGGAAATGAGCGGCGAAGTCGTCCGTGAAGTCTTTGAGCGCGGTCATGCCGCCGTATTATTACCTTATGATCCGAAAAGGGATGAAGTCGTGCTGATCGAACAGATCCGCATCCCGGCTTTGGATTCCAGTGATACTCCTTGGCTTCTGGAGATGGTCGCCGGTATCATTGAAGAAGGCGAGACAGTTGAAGATGTTGCCCGCCGCGAAGCACTCGAGGAAGCGAACATTGTGGTGAAACGCTGCAAACCGGCTGTGAATTACCTGGCAAGTCCGGGCGGAACCAGCGAGCGTCTTTCCATTATGGTCGGTGAAGTCGATGCCACGACGGCAGAAGGAATTCACGGTCTGGAAGCAGAGAATGAAGACATCCGGGTACATGTGGTCAGCCGTGAACAGGCTTACCGCTGGGTGGAAGAAGGAGCGATAGACAATGCGGCGTCAGTGATTGCCCTGCAATGGCTGCAGCTGCACCATGAATCCCTGAGAAAAGAGTGGGCCAACTAATGATTAAGCGCTATACCCCTGATTTCCCTGAAATGATGAGATTGTGCGAAACCAATTTTGCACAATTGCGCCGTTTGATGCCACGTACCGATGAACCTGGTGAAACTGTGGCATATCAGGTGAGTAGCGCAACGTATTGCCTGACGATCCTCGAATCAACGCGTTACACATCCCTGATAGAAATCAAACAGACCGCACCGGCGGTGAGTTACTGGAGCCTGCCTTCGCTCACCGTTCGCCTGTACCATGATGCGATGGTGGCCGAAGTGTGTGCGAGTCAGCAGATCTTTCGCTTTAAAGCACGCTATGATTATCCGAATAAAAAGTTGCATCAGCGTGATGAAAAGCATCAAATTAACCAGTTCCTTGCGGATTGGCTGCGTTATTGCCTTGCGCACGGAGCGATGGCAGTTCCGGTTTGTTAGACAGACTTCAACAACAAAGGAAACGATTTGGAAAGCCTGTTTACACTGCCTTTGGTGAATGGGGCCAAAGTCAGGATTCTACAGATTACTGATACCCATCTTTTTGCCGGTGAAGATGAAACGTTGTTAGGCGTGAATACGTTTAACAGCTATCGCGCGGTGCTGGACGCCATCAAAGCGCAGCAGCGTGAAGTCGATATTATCGCGGCAACAGGTGACCTGGCACAGGATCAGTCGGTGGAAGCCTACCATCAGTTTGCCCGCGGCATCAGCGAGCTGACAGCGCCCTGCGTCTGGCTGCCGGGCAATCATGATTTCCAGCCTGCCATGGTCAATGCCTTGCAGGATGCGGGGATCAGTCCTTCTAAACACGTTCTGCTCGGCGAGCACTGGCAAATTATCCTGCTTGATACGCAGGTGTTCGGTGTGCCGCATGGCGAGCTGAGTGAATATCAGCTGGAATGGATGGAACGTTGTCTGAATGCGTACCCCGATCGTTTCACTCTGCTGATGTTACATCATCATCCGCTGCCTTCTGGCTGCACATGGCTCGATCAGCACAGCCTGCGCAATGCGCATATGCTGGCGAACACCCTGGTAAATTACCCGAAAGTGAATACGCTTTTGTGCGGACATATTCATCAGGAGCTGGATCTCGACTGGTATGGCCGCCGTCTTTACGCCACGCCGTCAACCTGCGTACAGTTCAAACCGCATTGCACCAATTTCACGATTGATACCGTTGCGCCGGGCTGGCGCTACCTTGATTTGTATCCGGATGGCCGTGTGGAGACTGAAGTCTTCCGTCTGGAAACCAATGAGTTTCATCCTGACACGGAGTCGGACGGCTACGAATGAACACCTTACTTTACCTGCACGGATTCAACAGTTCTCCCAACTCGGCGAAAGCCACGGCGTTAAAAAACTGGCTGGCGGTTAATCATCCCCATATCGATATGGTTATCCCGCAATTACCGCCTTATCCGGCCGAGGCTGCCGAAGAACTCGAGAGTCTGGTGATCAGCAATGCAGGTAAAAAACTGGGGATTGTCGGCTCCTCGCTGGGCGGCTATTACGCTACCTGGTTGTCACAATGTTTTGCCGTGCCGGCTGTGGTGGTGAACCCCGCCGTGAAGCCGTATGAGCTGCTGATCGACTTCCTGGGACAAAACGAGAACCCCTACACCGGCCAGCAATATGTGTTAGAGTCACGCCACGTTTACGATCTGAAAGTCATGCAGGTCGAACCGCTGGAGTCGCCGGATTTACTCTGGTTACTGCAACAAACGGGCGATGAAATTCTCGATTACCGTCAGGCTGTGGCGTACTACACCACCTGTCGCCAGACGGTCGAACCCGAGGGGAATCATGCATTTGTCGGCTTTGAACGCTATTTTTCGCCGATTGTAGATTTCCTGGAACTGGCCGCAGACTAACATCGTCAGGGTGACTTTTTCCCCCGGATTTATAGCGTCTGCTTGCTGCCAGAGCTTCCACCCGCCCACATACTGTATCGTTAGCCCACAAACCTATGAGCCACGAATAATCAACGATGAGCCAATCAACTTATAACGCGGATTCCATAGAGGTCCTTAGCGGACTCGAACCGGTGCGCCGCCGTCCGGGCATGTACACCGATACAACCCGGCCAAACCATCTCGGCCAGGAAGTTATTGATAACAGCGTGGATGAAGCATTAGCTGGCCACGCCAAACGCATCGAAGTGATCCTTCACGAAGACCAGTCTCTCGAAGTCATTGATGACGGTCGCGGCATGCCGGTGGATATCCACGCGGAAGAAGGCGTTCCGGCGGTCGAACTGATCTTCTGCCGTCTGCACGCGGGCGGTAAATTCTCCAACAAAAATTACCAGTTCTCCGGCGGCCTGCATGGCGTGGGGATTTCGGTGGTTAACGCCTTATCAAAACGCGTCGAAGTGGCGGTAAAACGCGGTGGCGAAGTGTATGAAATGGCGTTTGAAAATGGCGATAAAGTGCAGGATCTGCACGTTACCGGTACCTGCGGCAAACGCAACACCGGAACCAGCGTTCATTTCTGGCCTGACGGCAGCTTTTTCGACAGCCCGCGTTTTTCGGTCAGCCGCCTCAGCCATTTGCTGAAAGCGAAGGCCGTACTGTGTCCTGGCGTAGAAATCCTGTTCAAAGACAAAGTGAATAACACCGAGCAACGCTGGTGTTATGACGATGGTCTGACTGATTACCTGATGGAAGCGGTCAACGGCCTGATTACTCTGCCTGAAAAAGCGTTCGTCGGTAATTTTGCCGGTGATACAGAAGCTGTCGACTGGGCGCTGTTATGGCTGCCGGAAGGCGGTGAATTGCTGACCGAAAGCTACGTCAACCTGATCCCAACCATGCAGGGCGGTACACATGTTAACGGTCTGCGCCAGGGTCTGCTCGATGCCATGCGTGAGTTCTGCGAATACCGCAATATTCTGCCACGCGGCGTCAAGCTTTCTGCAGAAGATATCTGGGAACGTTGTGCGTATGTGCTGTCGGTAAAAATGCAGGATCCGCAATTTGCCGGCCAGACCAAAGAACGTCTGTCTTCGCGTCAGTGCGCGGCCTTCGTTTCCGGTGTGGTGAAAGATGCCTTCAGCCTGTGGCTGAACCAGAACGTTCAGGCGGCAGAACAGCTGGCGGAACTGTGCATTTCCAGTGCCCAGCGCCGTCTGCGTGCCGCAAAAAAAGTTGTGCGTAAGAAACTGACCAGCGGCCCTGCGCTGCCGGGCAAACTGGCTGACTGCACGTCACAAGATCTGAACATGACAGAATTGTTCCTGGTGGAAGGGGATTCCGCAGGCGGTTCTGCCAAACAGGCGCGTGATCGTGAATATCAGGCGATCATGCCGCTCAAAGGTAAGATCCTCAACACGTGGGAAGTCTCTTCTGATGAAGTGCTGGCCTCGCAGGAAGTGCACGATATTTCTGTGGCGATCGGTATCGATCCGGACAGTGAAGATCTGACGCAACTGCGTTACGGCAAAATCTGTATCCTGGCGGATGCGGACTCCGACGGCTTACACATCGCCACCTTGTTGTGCGCGCTGTTTGTCCGTCACTTCCGCTCCCTGGTGCGTGGCGGTCATGTGTATGTGGCAATGCCGCCTTTATACCGTATCGATCTGGGCAAAGAAGTGTTCTATGCGCTGGATGAGCAGGAAAAAGAAGGCGTGCTGGAGCAACTGAAACGTAAGAAAGGCAAGCCGAACGTGCAGCGTTTTAAAGGTCTGGGTGAAATGAACCCGCTGCAACTGCGCGAAACCACGCTCGATCCGAACACCCGGCGTCTGGTGCAACTGACCATCGATGAGGACGATATCGACCAGACGCTGCGCATGATGGATATGCTGCTGGCGAAGAAACGGTCTGAAGATCGCCGTAACTGGTTGCAGGAAAAAGGCGATACCGCCGAACTTGACGTCTGATCCTTTCGCCGTCGCCATAAAAAAATGCCGGACGCTTTGCAGCGCCGGCATTTTTGTTTCCGAATTTAGCGATGTTCAGAAAATCAGACTTTCTCAATAATGTGGATCACCACATCCAGCACGTCGGCTTTGATGTTTTCACGGTGCTTATCCATGTGCTCAGCCTGCTGATGCGCTTCGAGGTGCGCCAGGCTTTCCCAGTCTTCCAGCATGAAAATGGAATCAGGTACTGTTTTACGCCAGGGGATCTGGCCGTTGAAATCAACATATGGCTCATAACGATGACAGCCTTTCTCTGCCAGAACGCTGGGCAGCAGTGCTGTGATTTTTTCTATAACCGAATCGCGACGGCCTGGTTTTACTTTGATTTCAGCAATAACAGTGATCATAAAAACCTCTTTCCCGGGTGACCTTCAACCTTAGGCCTGACCGAATACATTTTCAAGGTGAGCACGATAGCGTGCGAAATCGCCTTCCACATCAGGTTGTTTGATCACGTCGTTACACATAAAGGTTGGCAATGTATCAAGGCCGATAAACTGGTTGGCTTTGTGCTGTGCCATGTATACGCCGTCAACGCCCACGCCGTGGAAGAACTGTTCTTTATCTTCGAACGCTTCCAGCGGCGCGTTCCAGGTCACAGACAGCATGTAGCATTTGCCGTGCAACAGGCCGCCCGAACCGTATTTTTTCGATTCATCAGAACGGGTACGGCCATCGCTGGCGTACAGTTTACCGTGGCCTTCTGTGAACACTTCATCGATGTATTTTTTCAGTGTCCATGGCATCCCCATCCACCAGCCCGGCTGCTGATAAATGATGGCGTCCGCCCACAGATAGCTTTCAATTTCGGTCTGCACGTCGTAACCGTCTTCCAGAACAGTCACGCGCACGTCGTGGCCTTTGTCACGCAGAAAGCCGGTGGCGACGTCGGTCAGGCTGTTGTTCAGCGCGCCTTTGGAATGGGCAAAGGTCTTACCGGCGTTGATTATCAGGATGTTGCTCATGGTTTTTTCCTTATCGGGAATGCTTAAATTCTGGTGGTCAGGCTGTTACCACGTAGTGTACTGAACTCTGCATGGCAGAAAAATGTGATATTGCGCACAAGACTATTGACTCAGATGCAATAATTGAAGAAAGAGCGCGGCAATTTAACCAGTTTGTTGTGCAAAAACTGTTTAAAAATAAGGCATGAACACAGCAACTGTGACAGTCATACGGCAGATGATGTACTATCGCGAACATCATTGCCTCGCGGCAGCGGACATCGCGCGCCTGCGGGTGCAAGCTTCCTTAATTTCCAAAACGATAACGCCACGGGTCTGAGGATTAAACATCAATGAGCGAAATGACTCATGACGGAACAGAACGTTTAGCTCTGCACACGTTTACTGAGAACGCCTATCTCAACTATTCCATGTACGTCATCATGGACCGCGCGCTGCCGTTTATCGGTGACGGGCTCAAGCCGGTGCAGCGTCGTATTATTTACGCGATGTCCGAGCTGGGCCTGAGTAATAACGCCAAATTCAAAAAATCCGCGCGTACCGTCGGTGACGTGCTGGGTAAATATCATCCGCATGGCGACAGCGCCTGCTACGAAGCCATGGTGCTGATGGCGCAGCCATTCTCTTACCGCTATCCGCTGGTTGACGGGCAGGGAAACTGGGGCGCGCCGGATGACCCGAAATCCTTCGCCGCGATGCGTTATACCGAATCGCGCCTGTCAAAATATGCCGAAGTTCTGTTACGTGAATTAGGTCAGGGCACGGTTGATTATGTGCCGAACTTTGACGGCACCATGCAGGAGCCGAAAATGCTGCCTGCGCGTCTGCCGAATATTCTGCTTAACGGTACGACCGGCATCGCGGTCGGGATGGCGACCGATATTCCGCCGCACAACATCCGTGAAGTGGCTGCCGCTGCGGTGGCATTACTTGAGAAACCGAACAGCTCGCTCGAAGATCTGCTGGAATTCGTTCAGGGGCCTGATTTCCCGACAGAAGCTGAAATCATTACGCCGCGCAATGAAATTCGCAAAATGTACGAGTCGGGTAAAGGCTCGGTGCGCATGCGTGCGGTCTGGCACAAAGAAGACGGCAGTGCGGTGATCACTGCGCTACCGCATCAGGTTTCCGGCGCGAAAGTGCTGGAGCAAATTGCCAGCCAGATGCGTGCCAAAAAGCTGCCTATGGTTGAAGACCTGCGTGATGAATCAGATCATGAGAACCCGACCCGCCTGGTCGTCGTGCCGCGCTCCAACCGTATCGATCTGGATCAGGTGATGAATCACCTGTTTGCGACTACCGATCTGGAACGCAGCTACCGCATTAACATGAACATGATCGGTCTTGATCATCGTCCGCAGGTCAAAGGGCTGCTTGAGATCCTGACGGAGTGGCTGGCTTACCGCCGCGATACCGTACGCCGTCGTCTGAACTTCCGCCTTGATAAAGTGCTGAAACGCCTGCATATCCTCGAAGGTTTGCTGACCGCGTTCCTTAATATCGATGAAGTGATCCACATCATCCGTACGGAAGATGAGCCGAAACCGGTACTGATGCAGCGTTTCGAACTGTCAGATACGCAAGCTGAAGCTATCCTTGAGTTGAAATTGCGCCATTTGGCGAAACTCGAAGAAACTAAAATCCGTGGTGAGCAGGATGAACTGGCGAAAGAGCGCGATCAGTTGCAGGCGTTGCTGGCGTCAGAACGTAAACTCAGCACGCTGATCCGCAAAGAGATTCAGGCGGATGCCGAAGCCTTTGGTGACGAGCGACGTTCGCCGATCACTGAGCGTGAAGAAGCCAGGGCGATGAGCGAGCACGATTTTATTCCGTCTGAGCCGGTGACCATCGTGTTGTCAGAATCAGGCTGGGTGCGCAGCGCCAAAGGCCACGACATCGATGCTTCCGGCCTGAGTTACAAAGCCGGTGACAGTTTCCGCGCTGCGGCCAAAGGCAAGAGCAATCAGCCCGTGGTGTTTATGGACTCCACCGGCCGCAGTTATGCGCTCGATCCGACCACGCTGCCTTCTGCGCGCGGCCAGGGTGAACCGCTGACCGGTAAACTGACACCACCGCCAGGCGCAACCATCGAGCACGTACTGATGGCGGCGGACGACCAGAAACTGCTGATGGCATCGGATGCCGGTTATGGCTTCGTTTGTACTTTCAACGATTTAGTGGCCCGTAACCGTGCCGGTAAAGCGATGATTACCTTGCCGGATAACGCCAAAGCCTTCACGCCAATGGAACTTCATGGCAGTGACGATATGCTGTTGTCGATTACTGCAGCGGGACGTATGTTGCTGTTCCCGGTGGCGGATCTGCCACAGTTGTCGAAAGGCAAGGGTAACAAAATTGTTTCAATTCCGGCAGCGCAGGCGGCCAGTGGCGAAGATAAACTGGCGTGGTTGCTGGTTCTGCCACCGCAAACGTCGATCACGCTGCATGTCGGTAAACGTAAGCTGGTTCTCCGTCCGGAAGACCTGCAGAAATTCCGTGCCGAACGTGGCCGCAAAGGAACGCTTCTGCCGCGCGGGCTGCAACGTATCGATCGTGTTGAAGTCGATTCACCTGTTCGCATCAGCGGCGGTGACAGCGAAGAATAAGACCGCTGTTAATCGGCAAAAGTCAGGGCACATTTGTGCCCTGAAATCTTTCGATGGAATTCAGTGGTCTGAGACTGTCGCGCAGTGCAAAGATTTTACATTTGTATTAATAAAACCGTTGTGCCGTGTTGAATGAGGCTTGAGAATAGTTCACCGCACAGGGAGCGAAACTGCACAGGTTTCTTACCGGCTTCGGCTGTAGTTTTAAGAGGATGTTATGTTATTTATTTTGCGTCTGATTATCGTGGTGATTTACTCGATTCTGGTCAGTGTCTTTGGTTGCATCTACTGTCTTTTCAGTCCGCGGAACCCGAAACATGTGTCGACTTTCGGTAAGCTGTTTGGTCGTCTGGCACCGGTATTTGGTCTTCGTGTTGAAAAACGTATTCCTGCAGAAGCAGTGAATAACGGCAACTGTATTTATATTGCCAACCATCAAAACAATTACGACATGGTGACGGCTTCGTCCGTCGTCATGCCCGGTACGGTGACCGTCGGCAAAAAAAGCCTGGCCTGGATCCCGTTCTTTGGTCAGCTTTACTGGCTGACGGGCAACCTGCTGATTGACCGTGATAACCGCGCCAAAGCGCACGGTACTATTTCTCAGGTGGTGGCCCAGATTAAGAAAAAGAATCTGTCGATCTGGATGTTCCCCGAAGGGACGCGCAGCCGTGGTCGTGGTCTGATGCCATTCAAAACCGGCGCTTTCCATGCGGCGATTGCTGCCGGCGTGCCGATTGTGCCGATTTGTGTATCGAACACCAGCAACAAGGTGAAATTAAACCGCTGGTCTAACGGGCTGGTGATTGTCGAAATTTTGCCACCGATCGACACCAGTGGTTACACCAAAGAACGCCTGCGTGAATTGTCCGAGCATTGCCGTCAGATCATGGCGGACAAAATCGCCGAACTGGATGCCGAAGTGGCACAGCGCGAAGCCGCCGCAAAAAAATAATACTATTTATAAATCCACTAAATAATTCGAGTTGCCAACGCACCTGCAGCCTGAAGTATGACGGGGATTCTTCCCGCTGCCATTGATGGCGGCGGCGTTCAATACAGTTTATGGTTCGTTTTCATGGAGAAGATATGTCACTCAGTCGTCGCTCGTTCCTGCAAGCCTCCGGCGTGGCTCTTGCCGCAGGTGCTCTGCCTTTAAAAGCAGAAGCGAGTGGTTCGCAACCGGCATTACCTGTTCCCCCGTTGCTTGAATCGCGCCGCGGGCAACCGCTGTTTCTGACGTTGCAGGCCGCGCACTGGTCATTCCTGGGGGGCGCAAAGGCACCGGTCTGGGGCATTAATGGCATGTACCTCGGCCCGACCGTCAAAGTGCACAGCGGCGATGACGTCAAACTTATTTACAGCAACCGTCTGGCTGAACCGGTTTCTATGACCGTCAGCGGCCTGCTTGAACCAGGAACGTTAACCGGTGGCGCAGCACGTCTGATGCAGCCAGGCGTGGACTGGTCTCCGGTATTGCCTATTCGTCAGGCGGCGGCCACCTGCTGGTATCACGCCAATACCCCCAACCGCATGGCGCCACACGTTTATAACGGGCTGGCGGGGATGTGGATTGTTGAGGATGAAGTCAGTAAGAATCTGCCGTTACCGAATCACTACGGCGTGGATGATTTCCCGATTATCATTCAGGACAAGCGTCTGGATGGGTTCGGTGTGCCGCAATATGACACGCCAGCGTCAGGCGGGTTCTTCGGTGACACCATGCTGGTAAACGGTGTGCAAAGTCCTTATGTCGAGGTTTCGCGAGGCTGGGTGCGTCTGCGCCTGCTGAATGCATCGAATGCCCGCCGTTACGAACTGAGCATGACTGATAACCGCGCGTTTCACGTCGTGGCTTCCGATCTTGGTTTTCTGCCTGCGCCAATGACCGTTAAACGTCTGTCGCTCGGACCGGGAGAACGCCGCGAAGTGCTGGTGGATATGTCGCAGGGCGAAGAAGTGTCGATTACTGCCGGTGAAGCCGCAGGCGTGATGGACAGACTGCGTGGCCTGTTTGAACCCTCGAGCATTCTGGTGTCGACGATCGTGTTGACGCTGAAACCGACCGGCTTGTTGCCGCTGGTGACGGATAATCTGCCGATGCGTTTGCTGGCCGATCAGATCCTCTCCGGTAACGTTGTCCGCACCCGTGATTTGCGTCTCGGTGACAGTGAGCCGGGAATCAACGGCGCGATGTGGGATATCAACCGTATCGACCTGACTGCGCAACAGGGCACATGGGAACGCTGGACCGTTCATGCGGACATGCCGCAGACATTCCATGCAGAAGGCGTGTCCTTCCTGGTGAAAAGCGTCAACGGTGCGGCACCGCTGGTGGAAGATGCCGGATTCAAAGACACGGTCTGGGTGGATGGCGATGTCGAATTACTGGTGTATTTCAATCAGCCTTCCTATGAGCATTTCCCGTTTGTCTACCGCAGCGGAGCGCTGGAACTGGCTGACCGTGGCTCAGCGGGAAATATGCTGGTTCAGCCGTCGATGTAACGTTGTTCTGCTACATAAAAAAACCCGCCATGGCGGGTTTTTGCGTTATGACATTGACTGAATGGCTTACAGGCCTTTTTCCGGATCCGGCCCCAGACGGTGCTCTTTATCCAGCTTGGTGACTTCCGCCAGTTCTTCCTTCTCCAGTTTAAAGTCAAACACGTCGAAGTTTTCACGGATACGTTTAGGTGTCACCGATTTCGGGATAACAATCAGTCCGTTATCCAGATGCCAGCGGATGACAATCTGCGCAGGTGTTTTGTCATATTTTTCTGCCAGTTTCTGGATCAGCGGCTGATCAAATACCCCTTCGCCGCCCTGCGCCAGCGGGCTCCAGGATTCAGTGGCGATGGTGTGGGTGGCATTCCAGGTGTGCAACTGGCGCTGTTGCATCAGCGGGTGTAACTCAATCTGATTCACAGCAGGGAAAATACCGGTTTCGTCTTTCAGCTTCTGTAAGTGTTGCAGCGGGAAATTACACACGCCGACACTTTTCGCCAACCCTTGCTCTTTGAGTTTCAGCAGGGCTTTCCAGGCATCGACATAATGCCCCTGGGCCGGTTGTGGCCAGTGGATCAGGTACAAGTCGACATAATCAGTTTTCAGCTTTTTAAGGCTGGTTTCCAGCGCCTGTGGCGCGTTTAGCTGATCGTCATTCCACAGCTTAGTGGTAATAAACAGCTCTTCACGCGGAACCAGGTTAGCAGCAATTGCTTCGCCGACGCCTTCCTCATTTTTGTAGATGGCGGCGGTATCGATGTGGCGATAGCCGGTTTCAATCGCCGTTTTCACCGCACTGGTGGCTTCCTGATTACTGGCTTTCCATACGCCAAGTCCTAACTGAGGCATCAGATTGCCATCGTGAAGTTTGATGATGGGTTGCGTTGCCATGAGTTTCTCCTTTCAGGGCAGAGTGCCCGCCGGAATGCACGGGCACCGTGTAGGGATTGACGTTAAGTCTAGTTAACGAAACGGCATCTTGCTGAGCAGGCTACTTATTTTAAGTGTAAAAAATACCTAAGCATGCATATCCAGTACCACGCGGTAGCGCGCTTTCCCTTCATGCAGATGCTCCACCGCGTCATTGATTTTACTCAGCGGGAAGTGCTCAACCTGCGGGGTAATGCCATGACGGGCGCAGAACGCCAGCATGTCGGCAAGACGGGAAGGGGCACCGGTCGGTGAACCGGAAATTTCTGCCTGTTTGCTGATAAGCGCCATCACATGCAGCGGTACGGCTTCGGGCACCACACCCACAAAGTGCAGACGGCCTTTGGGTGCCAGCGCGCCGAGAATGGCGTCCCAGTCCAGCGAGGCATTGGCTGTCACCATAATAAAGTCCAGCTGACCGGCGATTTTCTTCAGTTCTTCGCTGTCTCGGGTGGCGATAACGCGGTGCGCGCCAAGTGAAATCGCTTCGTCACGTTTAGCCAGTGATGACGTAAAGGCGGTGACTTCGCAGCCCCATGCATTCAGGAAGCGCAGCGCCATATGACCTAAACCGCCGATGCCAATCACACCGACGCGGTGAGTTGGCAGTACGCCAAACTGCAGCAGCGGGTTGAAGACGGTGATACCGCCACAGAACAGCGGACCGGCGCTGGTGATATCCACGCCTTCCGGCAGCGGGATCGCCCACGCCCAGTGGCTGCGGATGCGGTCAGCGAAGCCGCCGTGATGGCCGATGATGGTGGCTTCCACGTCATGACAAAGGTGCTGATCGCCGGACATACAAGGATGGCAATGCATGCAACTGCCACGATTCCAGCCCACGCCGACAATCTGGCCGACTTTCAGTCCTTTGTTCTGCGCATGATTACCTATTTTGACGATTTTACCGACCACTTCATGGCCTGGTACGAACGGATACTGCGTGATACCCCAGTCGTTATTGAGCATAGACAGATCTGAATGACAGACGCCGCAGTAATCAATCGCGACTTCAATTTCTTCATCGCCAATCGGACCTGCGTCGAAAGCAAATGCTTCCAGTGGCTGGTTCGGGCCGGCAGCGGCCCAGGCGTTAAAGGTGTTTTCAGCAGCAACAGGTGCAGACATACAATCCTCCGAACTTTCGGGTTAGACAAATAATGAATTGAAATAAGAAGTTATCAGAAAAATGAATCGGCGAACGAAGGTCGCTCACGATCAGCGAATGAAAAGTGCGTTCATACAGACTAGCAGTTCATCGCGTTTATGCAGGTGTGTCCCCCTGCGGAAGGCGACATTAACTGTAAGAGAAAATGCGCAACAGGATGATGCCCATTTCTGCGAGAGTCTTGCCTGATTCTGCTTCTCTCTGTAGGAACGTAGGGTGTTATGGCAAAATCAATGTCAGTTTAATGAATGTGTGGAGCGGAATGATGGAAAACGTGAACAGCCTGTGCACCCGCATGGCAGCCAGAGTCGCCCGGCTCAGCGGAGATAAAAACCTGACGCCGTCGGCGGTACCGCAGGTGACGCTGATGTACACCACGCGTTACCATCCGCGCCAGCCGGTTTTGTACAATCCCGGCATCGTGATCCTTTTTCAGGGACGCAAAGTCGGTTATCTGGGCAAGAAAACCTTTTCCTACGATCCGCACAATTATCTGATGCTGACCGTGCCGTTGCCTTTCGAATGTGAAACGTTCAGCAGCCCCGAAGAGCCGCTGGCCGGTATCCAGATCAGTATTGATAACCTGATGTTGCAGGATTTACTGATGGATATGGGCGACGAAAGCGTGGTGCGTCAGAAAGAACCTTCAACCGGTATCAACTCCGGCGTGCTGGATGGCGATATTCTGTGTGCCACCGAGCGTCTGCTGGATGTGATGGATAAACCGCTGCATGCCCGCATTCTTGGGCCGAAGATTATCCGCGAAATCCTGTTCTTTGTTCTGACCAGCGAAAATGGCGGGGCGTTACAGGCGCTGGTCAACCGTCATACCCATTTCAGCCAGATTGCTAAATCCCTGCGCCGGATTGAAGCGCAGTACGCCGACAATCTTAGTGTGGAAGCGCTGGCCAGCGAAGTGAACATGAGTATTTCTGCGTTTCACCATAACTTCAAAGCCGTGACCAGCACGTCGCCGCTGCAGTATCTGAAAACCTATCGTCTGCACCGTGCGCGTACGCTGATGATTTTTGATGGTGTGAAAGCCAGTGTGGCGGCACTGCAGGTCGGGTATGAAAGCGCGTCACAATTCAGTCGTGAATTTAAGCGCTATTTTGGCGTCACGCCGAGTGATGAGATGGCACGTCTGCGCGAAGGGAGTTCCGGTGTGCTGGCGTTAGCCGATGTGGCATTTAAAGCCTGAACCGCGTGTTCAGGCCCGGCATTTGCGTTTCTTCCACACCACCACCAGTCCGCCAGCCAGCCCCATCACCAGCAACAGAACCGGTAAAATCATCAGCCCCGCCATAACCTGATCTTCATGGCGTTTAACCACCGGAATGTGGCTCAGCGCAAAACCGATGGTGATTACTCCGCCGACCCACAAAATGGCGCTCAGCCAGTTGAAGAACTGGAAGCGGGCATTGTTCAGACCGGAGATGCCCGCCATCGTCGGCAGCAGGGTGCGGATAAACGCCAGAAAACGGCCCACCAGTAAAGCCATCAGCCCGTGTTGGGTAAACATCTGATGTGCGCGCTGATGATAATGCGCCGGAAGCTGTAACAGCCAGCCTTTTACCAAGCGGGTATGTCCGAGCCAGCGCCCCTGAATATAGCTCAGCCAGCAGCCCAGGCTGGCAGCGGTCACCAGGATAATCAGGGTCGGGAAGAAGCTCATGACGCCTTTGGCGATAAGCGCGCCGGTCAGCAGCAATAAGCTGTCGCCGGGCAGGAAAGCGGCGGGAAGCAGCCCGTTTTCGAGAAAAAGCGTGGCGAACAGAACAGCGTAAATAACCCAGAGAAGTTTCGGGTCGGCGAGCATAATAAAATCATGTCGCCAGAGCGCATGAAAAATGTCGCAAATAACTGCCATATTCTGTCCTGTTTCTGTTCATTAAAAACTGTCACTTGCCAGTGTACCGCGATTTGCGCCGGAAGACGTTGATCTGAGGACACTGTGAAAAAGACAGAATGCTCCGGCGTAAATTTACCGGAGCTAAAAGTAGAGCTTACAGATTATTCTCATTTTGCGAACGAAAATACGTCACACACCTTACCGATCTGCGCGGTGTGTCGCAATCTGTGCGGTTCAGGATGTCGCAATCCGTTCAAAGGCTGTTGAAAGATCGGCGATCAGGTCGTCACAATTTTCCAGCCCGATATGCAACCGCACCAGAGTACCGCTGAAATCCACGGTTTCTGCCGGACGTATCGCCTGAATTTCTTCCGGCTGATTGGCTAAAACCAGTGATTCAAAACCGCCCCAGGAATAGGCCATGCTGAAATGTGCGAAGTGATCGAGATAGTCGGAAAGTTGCTGTTTGCTCAGGCGCTGTTTCAGCACGAAAGAGAACAGGCCGCAACTGCCGCTGAAATCACGTTTCCAGAATTCATGGCCTTTGCTGCCGGGTAATGCCGGATGGTTGACCACCGCCACTTCCGGCCGCTCTGCCAGCCACCGCGCAATGCGGAGACTACTTTCTGCATGCTGTTTCAGCCGCACGCCCATGGTGCGTAAACCGCGGCTGGCGACATACGCGGTATCAGCATCGACCATCTGGCCCATCAGATATGAGTGTTCCCGCAGTTGCACCCAGCAACGTTCATTAGAAACGGCGGTGCCAATCATCGCATCAGAATGACCGACGATATATTTGGTGCCTGCCTGAATCGAAATATCGATATCGAATTCCAGCGCTTTAAACAGAATGCCCGCCGCCCATGTGTTGTCGATCATGATGACGACGTCTGGATTCACGGCCCGCACGGCTTTCACCATCGCCGGAATGTCCGGGACTTCCAGGGTGATTGAACCCGGCGATTCCAGGAACACCACTCTGGTGTTGGGTTGCATCAGCGAGCCTAACCCCGCGCCGATATTGGCCGGAAAATAGGTGGTAGATACGCCGAGTTTTTTCAGCACTTTTTCGCAGAAATCCTGCGTCGGTTCGTAGGCTGAACCGGCCACCAGAATGTGGTCGCCGCTGCTGACAAATGAGAGTACGGCGTTACTGACTGCCGCCGCGCCACAAGGATACAGCGCGCAACCTGCGCCGCCTTCCAGCTCCACCATCGCTTCCTGGAATGAGAAATGCGTCAGGGTGCCACGACGACCGTAAAATAGTTCGCCGTTGGCGCGGTTAGCGGTGGCGTGTTTTTTATCCGCCACGGTTTCAAACACCAGCGATGAGGCGCGCTGGATCACGGCATTCACTGAACCCTGCGTGAATTTCTTGTCCCGTCCGGCGCTGACCAGCGCGGTTTCAATTTTCTTAGACGACATAATCCGTATTTCACCCTGTTTTATAGCGCGGTGCTCTCTGCATCCGCCGATATGTCATTAACTTAACATGATGAATTTCAGGGATCAGGCTTTTGGCGGGTGGATGAGAAAATTTCAGCAGCACGGCCAAAAAAAAGCCCGTCGTCACGACGGGCAAGGGAGAAACGAGTTTTGGGCATCAGCCGGTATAAACGCCAAACAGTTTGGGCAGGAACAGCGAAATGGTCGGAATATAGGTCACCAGCATCAGCACCACGAACAGCACGCAGTAGAACGGCAGCATGGCTTTCACCACTTTTTCGATGCTCTGTTTACTCACCGCGCTGGCCACAAACAGCACCGAGCCGACCGGCGGGGTGATCAGGCCAATCCCCAGATTCACCAGCATGATCATGCCGAAATGCACCGGGTCGATGCCGAGCGATAACACCACCGGCAACAGCACCGGCGTCAGGATCAGGATGATCGGCGCCATGTCCATCAGTGTGCCGATCACCAGCAGCATGATGTTGATCCACATAAGGATCACGTACTTGTTGTCAGAGATCGAGGTGAAGAATTCGGTGATGCGCATCGGCAACTGCATGTAAGTCATGACTGCGCCAAAACTGGCGGCAAACCCTATCAGGATCATCACGATGCTGACGGTTTTCACCGTGCGATACATCAGTTTCGGTAGTTCGCTCCACTTGTAATCGCGGTAGATAAACATGGTGACGAAGAATGACCACAAACACGCGATCGCTGCGGATTCCGTCGCGGTAAATATTCCGCTGAGAATGCCGCCCATGATGATCACGATGGTCATCAGCCCCCACAGCGTGTCGATAAAAATCTTCAGCGCCTGGCGGAACGGCACGCGCTCACCTTTCGGGTAACCGCGTTTGTGAGCAAACACCACGCACATCACCATCAGCGTCAGGCTGAGCAGTAAACCGGGCAAAATACCGGCGATGAACAGCGCGGCAATCGACACCGTACCGCCGGTCGCCAGCGAGTAAATCACCGAGTTGTGGCTGGGTGGCGTCAGGATCGCCTGTACCGAGCCGCTGGCGGTGACTGCCGCCGCAAAGTCACGCGGATAACCTTTCTTCTCCATTTCCGGGATCATCACCGAGCCGATTGAGGCGGTATCCGCCACGGAAGAACCGGAGATCGCGCCAAAAAAGGTTGAGGCCACAATGTTCACCAGCGACAGCCCGCCGCGGATAAACCCGACAAAGATGTAGGCAAAACTGACCAGCCTGCGGGCGATCCCTCCTTCGGCCATGATCGCGCCTGCCAGAATAAAGAACGGGATCGCCAGCAGTGAAAATTTGTTCACGCCGTTGGTCAGCTGGATCATCAGCGCTTCAAACGGCAGGTCAATCCACCAGGCTCCTGCCAGCGCGCTCAGCCCGACGGCGTAAGCGACCGGCACGCCAATCGCCAGCATCACTGCCAGCGTTAACAACAAGATTAATGCATCCATAACAGGCTCCGGTCAGGCGTCAGAATTGCCCAGCATCACCACAGGCCGCTGATGTTGCGGGCCGGCAATGATCTGCTCAATGATGAATAACAACGTCAGTGCAGAACCTATAGGTAGCGGCAGATAGGTCTGTCCGGCGGTCAGCAGCGGGAATTCCGCCACCGGCTGTTGCCAGAGTTCACTGCACAATTGCAGGCTGTACCAGAAAATAAACACGCTGATGGCCAGCATCATCAGGTCAGCCAGCAGGGCAGAAAATTTTTTCAGCGCAGGTGGCAGGCGGTCAGTGACCATCGCAACGACGATGTGTGAACCAGCGCGGTAACTGACAGCGGCTCCGATAAAGGTGAACGTCACCATGCACATAATCGCGATCGGCTCCGGCCACGACAGGGCGCTGTTCATCACGTAACGGGCAAAGATCCCAACCGGGATCACCGCCACCATCAGCAGCAACGCGATGCCCGCGATCCACATCGCGCAGCGGTAAAGAATGTCCATCAGGGTGTGATAACTCGAAACCATAAATCCCCCGGCGAAAGATCAGAAAGAAGCAGCCCGCAGGCTGCCGGTGTCAGGGTTTACTTCACGTCAGCGATTTGCTGCATCAGATCCTGATGGTCTTTGCCGAATTCATCGCGCACGGATTGCGTGGCTTTGACATACGTCGCGGGGTCAATCTCATAGAATTTCACGCCGCCCGCTTTCATCGTGGCGAGGGCTTTCTCGTTATAGGCTTTCCAAAGTTCGCGCTGTTCGTCCTGTGCTTCTTTCGCCAGTTTGAGGATTAACTGCTGGTCTTCCGGTTTCAGTTTGTCCCATTTCACTTTTGAATACAGGAACAGCTCCGGGATGATGAAATGGCGGCTGTAGGTGTAGTTTTTCACTACCGGCAGGTAGTTATGGGCGACAAAGGTTGGCGGGTTGTTTTCGGTGCCGTCAATGACGCCGGTCTGCATGCCGCTGAACACTTCACTGACGCCCATCGCCACCGGATTGGCACCCATCGCTTTCAGCGTTGCCAGCGCAATCGGACTGCCCTGTACGCGGATTTTCATGCCGTGCAAATCTTCCGGTTTCACCACCGGTTTTTTGGTGATCAGGTTACGCGTCCCGCCATCCATCCAGCCGAGAAAAACCAGTCGTGAATTCGGGTTGTTGGTGATTTTATCGCCGATTTCTTTACCGATCTGACCGTCGAGCACTTTGTGCATATGGTCTTCGTCGCGGAAAATATAGGGCAGGGTGAAGACATTAATTTCTGGCAAAATCGAAGCAACCGGCGTCATCGACACACGGATGATATCCAGCGCACCGAGCTGCGCCTGTTCAATTTCCTGCTTTTCATCTCCCAGCACGCCGCCCGGAAACGTTTTAATTTCGAGGCGTCCGTCTGTTTGCTTTTGCAGTTTTTCGCCCATGTGCTGGACGGCGACCACGTTGGGATAGCCTTGCGGATGCACGTCGGCGGCTTTCAGCGTTTGTGCTGACACGCCATGCGTAAATAAGAGGGTCGCGGAACTCAGGCAAAGGCTGAGAAGTGCTTTTTGCATTTTCATCAGTTTGTCTCCAGGGTACTCGGTAAGGGAAAGATAAATGTGAACAAGTATCGAACAGGACGGGCGCAGAGGCGTTGCCGGTTCATTTTGAAAAATGTCTGAATAAGCTTTTAAATGATAGGGATGCATGACGTGCCGGTGTGAGGTCTTCGCCAGTGAATGCACTTTATCCTATTTTTTGTTGTGCGGTATTTGAGCGTTATCACAAACTCGTAACAAATGTAAAAAGCTGTTGCTTAATATTTAAAACGTTGTTTTAACTTGAGTAATGAAGCTCAGATGATTGATTTACTGTGTGATTTTTTTTGAAAGTGTGACGGAGGTTAAATTGTTCAACCTTTGTACAAACAGGAAAAACCTTGTCATCTGTCAATGACACGTCGGGCGGCAGGCGGGACAATGTAAATAATAATGAGAACGACTATCAATTAGGCCTTTTTCTTTGATATCATTCGGCGTTATTCATTCCTTCTACACACTGATTCTGGCTGGAGGCGACGCGTGAAAACGGCTCGCAATAAGATGAAAGAGGCGACCTCATTACTGATGTCGTTAATGTTGGTTGCTGGTCTGAGCGGCAACGCGATGGCTGCACCTGCGACGCCGGCGGGACAAGCCGTCAATTCTGCAGCAACTCAACCTGCAACGGCTGACGCACCGGCGACCGGTGACGCAACGCCAGCTCCGGTGATGCAACCCGCGCCAGCAGAGACGGCACCCGTGATCCCAACCGATTTGTCTGTTATGGGCATGTACCATCACGCTGATGTGGTGGTGAAGACCGTCATGATCGGTCTGCTGCTGGCTTCTGTGGTCACCTGGGCATTGTTATTTAGCAAGGGTGCGGAAGTCTTCACGGGCAAACGCCGTATGCGCCGTGAATTTGATGCGTTGTCCTCCGTTCGTACGCTGGACGAAGCCGCCGAGCAGGCTGAAAGTTTCGCTGCCAGCAGCATCAGCGCGCAGATGATACGCGATGCGCAGAACGAGCTGGAACTGTCTGCCGGATCGACTGACAACAACGGCATTAAAGAGCGTACCGGTTTTCGCCTTGAGCGCCGCGTCAGCGCCGCGGGTCGTTACATGGGCCGTGGCAACGGTATTCTGGCGACCATCGGAGCAATCTCTCCCTTCGTCGGCCTGTTCGGTACCGTATGGGGCATCATGAACAGCTTCATCGGTATCGCACAGACGCAGACTACCAATCTGGCGGTCGTCGCACCGGGTATCGCCGAAGCCTTACTGGCCACGGCTGTGGGTCTGGTTGCAGCCATCCCTGCGGTGGTCATCTACAATATTTTCGCCCGTACCATCACCTCTTACCGTCATCAGGTAGGCGATGTGGCGGCGCAGATTATCCTGTTACAGGGCCGTGATTTGGATCTGGCTGCCAGCGAAGGCAATGCGCCACGCGGTCAGACAGGTCAGTTACGCGTAGGGTAAGAACAGATTATGGCTATTCGGTTAAACGACGATATCGACGAAAGTGGTGAAATGCATGACATCAACGTCACGCCTTTTATCGACGTCATGCTGGTATTGCTGATCATCTTCATGGTGGCGGCACCGCTGGCCACCGTTGATGTGCGGGTGGATTTACCGGCTTCGACGGCAAAACAGCAGCCGCGTCCGGAGAAACCGATTTTCCTGTCGGTGAAAGCTGACAAGCAACTGTTCCTCGGCGACACGCCCGTGAACAGCGATAATATGACCGCGATGCTGGATCAGCGTACTCAGGGTAACAAGCAGAGTACGATTTTCTTCCGCGCGGACAAAAGTGTCGATTACGAAACGCTGATGAGCGTGATGGATAACTTGCGTAAAGCCGGTTACCTGAAAGTCGGGCTGGTGGGTGCAGAACAAACCGGTGCCGCTGCGGCGCAGTAAGTTGTGAATCAAATCAGACGCACAAAAAAGGCCAGCATTGCTGGCCTTTCGTTTATCCGCAAAACGGTAACTCAGGTTACCGGCGCCGGGTTAAACACCGCCAGCGCATTATGGATGCCCCAGGTGTCTGACCAGGTTTTTTTGCGGCCGCTGGCGATGTCCAGAATGAAGTGGAACAACTCCCAGCCCACATCCTCGATGGTGGCATCACCGGTCGCAATTGTCCCGGCATTGATATCCATCAGATCGTGCCAGCGGTTTGCCAGCGTGGTACGTGTTGCCATTTTAATCACCGGCACGGCAAGCAGGCCGTATGGCGTACCGCGTCCGGTGGTGAATACCTGAACGGTAATACCGGAAGCCAGTTGCTGTGTCCCGCAGACGAAATCGCTGGCCGGTGTGGCGGCGTAAATCAGGCCTTTTTTGGTCGGACGTTGTCCCGGAGACAACACTTCTGAAATCGCACTGGTACCGGATTTAGCAATCGAACCCAGTGCTTTTTCAACCACGTTAGCCAGACCGCCTTTTTTGTTGCCCGGAGACGGGTTGGCGCTGCGGTCGGTCTGTCCCAGCGACAGATAATTATCGTACCAGGCCATTTCTTCCAGCAGACGTTTACCCACGTCGACGTCCGCTGCACGCGGTGTCAGCAGATGGATAGCGTCGCGCACTTCTGTGACTTCTGAAAACATCACTGTTGCACCGCAGCGCACCAGCAAATCCGAAGCGTAACCGACTGCCGGGTTGGCGGTGACACCGGAGAAGGCATCACTGCCGCCGCATTGTGTGCCCACAACCAGATCGGAAGCCGGACAGGTTTCGCGCTGGCGGCGGTTCAGGCGTTCCAGATGAAATTGTGCGACCGTCAGGATATCGTCAACCATCGACTGGAAACCGACATGTTGCTCATCCTGCAAACGCACAATGTGCGTGTCATCGAGTGAAATCGCCTGCACATCCGGCGTGCCTTCCAGCAGGCGCTCGGGTTGCAGCTTCTCACAGCCCAGACCGACCACCATGACTTCGCCGCCAAAGTTCGGGTTCAGCGCCAGATTGTGGATGGTACGGATCGGGATAATGGCCGCAGGGGCGTTAATCGCCACACCGCAACCGTACAAATGATTCAGTGCCACGACACCGTCGACGTTGGGGAATTTCGGCAGCAAATCACGTTCAATGATTTTCACTACGTAATCCACTACGCCCGCCACGCAGTGCACACTGGTGGTGATTCCCAGCAGATTTTTGGTGCCGACGCTGCCGTCGGCATTGCGGTAGCCTTCAAAGGTATAGCCTTCGAGTGGTGGCAGCGCGGGTGGCACACGGGTGGCCAGCGGCAGGCTGTAAAGTTCAGGGGCGACCGGTAATTCCACCAGGGATTCATCAATCCAGCTGCCCTGCGCGATATCCCGTACGGCATAACCAATGACTTCTCCGTAACGAATAATATCGCCGCCTTTAGCAATGGGTTCTAACGCCACTTTATGGCCTTGCGGAATATGCTCAATTAATTCCAGACCATTCGCAAATCGGGTGCCGGCTTTTAAGCCGTTGTCATTCACAATAATCGCTACGTTATCGCTTTCATGAACTTTAATAAAAAGCGCTTCGGTAGCGTGTTCTTTATCTTTATTACGTGACATAACTGTCTCCGCGTTTATTAAACATCCCGGAACAAAAAATTCCGGTAAATTATCTGAAGTTGACGCTCAATAATGTTCTTGTAAACATGCTCTGGTAATACAGGGTATGGCATCCATTATAAGGCAGTCTTCCGGCAACCTCATTGTGCAACTGACCAGCTTTTTGCCCGATGAACGTCATTCTGTGTGGCAGGTGACAGAATAAATGTGATGTAAATCACCCTTTGATTTGAGCGGTTATCGGTTCCGCACAATCTGTGATTCTCCTCCCACACCGATGTGTGGATGCAAAAGAATAGTCACAATCAACGGGGCTATTCTTGGGCGAATGCACAGTGTTATTTCGTGGCCTCCTTTTTATACTGTATTGGCCCTCTGAAGGTGACGTTGAAAGTAATACAGGTAAATTTCAGGCGATCATAAATAAAGTGTTTATTGCCTGTTTCGAATTAAGACGCTGTACGGCGAATAACCACAGGTGAACGAAAAACGTTATTTCAATAACGGTGAGCTCCCTGAAAAATTTTCGCATTATGACAATGAGGGTCACCATGAACATTCAATCTCAGTCCGGGACAATCGCGCAAAGTAAGGTACGGACCCATATCCGTTACTATATTTTGCTGATTATCTTTTTAATCACGGCGGTGAATTACGCTGACCGCGCAACGCTCTCTATCGCGGGAACCGAGGTCGCGCGTGAGCTGGGCCTGGATGCTGCCGACATGGGACAAATCTTTGCCGCGTTCGGCTGGGCTTATCTGATTATGCAATTGCCCGGCGGCTGGCTGCTGGACAGATTTGGCTCCAAAAAAGTGTACACCTACAGCCTGTTCTTCTGGTCGCTGTTCACCCTGTTGCAGGGTTTTGTGGGCTGGTTCCCGCTGGCGTACGGCGCACTGACGCTGTTCATGTTGCGTTTCATGCTCGGTTTCTCCGAAGCTCCATCCTTCCCGGCGAACGCCCGTATTGTGGCTGCCTGGTTCCCGACCACTGAACGCGGCACGGCTTCCGCGATTTTTAACTCCGCACAGTATTTCTCACTGGCACTGTTTTCGCCTTTACTGGGCTGGCTGACTTATGCCTGGGGCTGGGAACATGTTTTCATCGTGATGGGCGTGCTGGGTTTTGTCCTGACGCTGGTGTGGATCAAATTCATTCACAACCCGCCGGAACATCCACATATTTCTAAAAGTGAGCTGGAGTATCTGACAGACGGCGGTGCCGTTGTTGATATCGACCACAAGAAAACGGACAGCGCGAAAAGTGGCCCGAAATGGAGCTACGTTCGTCAGATGCTGAGCAGCCGCATGATGCTTGGGATCTTCTTCGGACAGTATTTCATTAACAGTATTACGTGGTTCTTCCTGACCTGGTTCCCGATTTATCTGGTTCAGGAAAAGGGCATGTCTATTCTTAAAGTGGGGATGATTGCCGCAATTCCTGCGCTGTGTGGTTTTGCGGGCGGTGTGCTGGGTGGCGTGTTCTCAGATTTTCTGATCAGACGCGGCTACTCGCTGACCGTGGCGCGTAAAATTCCTATCGTGCTGGGCATGTTATTAGCCACCAGCATCATTTTGTGTAACTACACGGACAATAACGTACTGGTCGTCACCCTGATGGCGCTGGCGTTCTTCGGTAAAGGCTTCGGAGCGCTCGGCTGGCCAGTGATTGCGGATACTGCGCCAAAAGAAGTCATCGGTCTGTGCGGCGGCATCTTCAACGTGTTCGGTAACGTGGCCTCCATCGTGACGCCGCTGGTGATCGGCTACATCGTGAAAGGTCTGCATTCTTTCAATATGGCATTAATTTTTGTGGGCTGTTCAGCACTGATGGCGATGCTTTGCTATCTGCTGGTGGTCGGCGATATCAAACGTCTGGAACTTAAGAAATAGTAAATTGCGATGCGGGGTAATCCGGGCATCCCGGCTCTGCCCCCTTTTATGAGGTCAGATATGAGTAATCAAATGATTCCAAACCGGTTCCGCCAGGACTTATTGCAAGGGAAAACCCTGATTGGCTGTTGGTCAGCATTATCCAGCCCGATCTCAACCGAAGTGCTTGGCCTCGCAGGTTTTGACTGGCTGCTGCTCGACGGCGAACACGCGCCAAACGATGTTAGCACTTTTGTGCCGCAGCTGATGGCGCTGAAAGGCAGCCGCAGCGCGCCGGTAGTTCGTCCGCAATTCAACGATCCGGTGGTGATTAAACGTCTGCTGGATATCGGTTTCTACAATTTCCTGGTGCCGTTTGTGGAAACACAGGAACAGGCTGAGCTGGCCGTTGCTTCTACCCGTTATCCGCCTGCCGGGATCCGCGGCGTTTCCGTTTCCCACCGCAGCAACATGTTCGGCACCGTGCCGGATTACTTCAACAGCATCAATGACAACATCGCGGTGATGGTGCAAATCGAAAGCCAGCAGGGCGTCGATAATCTGGACGCGATTGCTGCCGTTGATGGCATCGATGGCATTTTCGTCGGCCCGAGTGATCTGGCCGCAGGCATGGGGCATCTGGGCAACGCCGGACACCCGGACGTGCAGGCCGCTATCCGTCACATTTTTGCGCGTGCAAAAGCGCATGGCAAACCGAGCGGTATTCTGGCACCGGTTGAAGCGGATGCCCGCCGTTATCTGGAGTGGGGAGCGACCTTCGTGGCTGTCGGCAGTGATTTAGGCGTTTTCCGTGCAGGCACACAGGCGCTGTGCGATCGCTTCACCCAGTGATTCGCTCTCATTACATCAATATAAAGAGGATACCCGAATGAAAATTGGCTTTATTGGTTTAGGCATCATGGGCAAGCCTATGAGCAAAAACCTGCTGAAAGCAGGTTACGAGCTGGTCGTTATGGACCGCAATCAGGATACCGTCGGCGAAATTGTCCAACTCGGCGCGACAGCCGCAGACACACCAAAAGCGGTGGCTGCGGTTTCTGATGTGATCATCACCATGCTGCCAAACTCGCCGCAGGTGAGAGACGTGGCGCTGGGCGAAAATGGTCTGATTGAAGGCGCTCGTCCGGGCACCATTTTCATCGACATGAGTTCTATCGCGCCGCTGGCAAGTCGTGAAATCAGTGAGGCGCTGGCCGCTAAACAAATCGCGATGCTCGATGCGCCGGTCTCCGGTGGTGAACCAAAAGCCATCGACGGCACCATGTCCGTGATGGTGGGTGGCGACAAAGCTGTGTTTGATAAATGCTATGAAATCATGAAATCCATGGCGGGTTCGGTGGTGCATACCGGTGATATTGGTGCAGGCAACGTGACCAAGCTGGCGAACCAGGTGATTGTGGCGCTGAACATTGCGGCGATGTCAGAAGCACTGGTGCTGGCAACCAAAGCGGGCGTGGATCCGGATCTGGTTTTCCAGGCAATTCGTGGTGGTCTGGCAGGCAGTACCGTGCTGGAAGCGAAAGCGCCGATGGTGATGGATCGCAACTTCAAACCGGGCTTCCGTATTGATTTACACATCAAAGATTTAGCGAACGCACTGGACACCTCACACAGCGTCGGCGCACAACTGCCTCTGACCTCGCTGGTCATGGAAATGATGCAGGCATTGAAAGCGGATGGTCACGGGCAATCTGACCATAGCGCTATTGCACGCTATTATGAAACCTTAGCGAAGGTTGAAGTTACCCGTTAGTCTGCGGCGGACGCGCGGCGCTGAATGAACACGGCTGGCGCGCGGCCCTTCAGGCAGGATGCAAAACTGACAGGACGCTTTTCCACATCGGCGCGTGCAGTTTATGAAGGTAATGACTTTATGAAAATAGTGATCGCACCGGATTCATACAAAGAAAGTTTGTCTGCTTTGGATGTGGCAAAAGCCATCGAGAGTGGGTTCCGTGAGATTTTCCCCGAGGCAGAGTACGTCAAGTTGCCGGTTGCCGATGGCGGCGAAGGCACGGTAGAGGCCATGGTGGCGGCTACCGGTGGGCGTGTGGTGAAGGTGAATGTCACCGGACCACTGGGCACCCCGCTTGAAGCGTTTTTTGGCCTTTCAGGTGATGAGAAAATCGCTTTCATCGAAATGGCGGCGGCCAGCGGGCTGGAAAGTGTTCCTCCGGCGCAACGTAATCCGCTGAAAACCACGTCGTATGGTACAGGTGAACTGATCCATTCTGCTCTCGGCCACGGCGTAAAACACTGCATTATCGGGATTGGTGGCAGCGCTACCAACGATGGTGGCGCTGGCATGATGCAGGCGCTGGGCGCGAAGTTGCTGACCAAAGATGGCAAATCTATTGGTCAGGGCGGCGGCGAGCTGGAAAAACTGCACCACATTGATATCAGCGGGTTGGATCCGCGAATTAAAACATGCCGCTTTGAAGTGGCCTGTGACGTCACGAATCCACTGACCGGCAAGGACGGAGCTTCTGCCATCTTTGGCCCGCAAAAAGGGGCAACACCGGAGATGATCGAACAGCTCGACGGCTATCTGCATCATTACGCCCGGGTGATCAAACAGGATCTGGGTATCGACGTTGAGCATGTTCCCGGAGCCGGTGCTGCCGGTGGCATGGGAGCGGCACTTTACGGGTTCTGTCATGCCGAACTGCGCCAGGGCATTGAGATCGTCACCGATGCGCTGGGGTTGGATGAACTGGTGAAAGATGCCACGCTGGTGATTACCGGTGAAGGGCGGATTGACAGTCAGAGCATCAATGGCAAAGTGCCAATTGGTGTGGCACGGGTGGCTAAACGTTACAACAAGCCCGTGATTGGTATTGCCGGCAGTCTGACAAAAGATGTTGATGTCGTTTACGACCATGGTCTGGATGCTGTTTTCAGCGTGCTCTACAGCATTTGTACGCTCGATGATGCCCTGAAAAACGCCGCAGACAACTTGCGTAAATCAGCACGAAATATTGCCGCCACTATTAAGTTATCGCAAAAGCTTTAACCGACAGCACTCAGGATATAAAACCGGTGTTCAGGCCCAGCCTGCGCCGGTTTTTGTATTTTATTTCCCTCGGTTTTACGTTAGGTTTTAAAGACATTCGCCAATGAGAAAACACGTATGTCAGAGATCGATTTTTCACAGCAGCCGGTTAATACGCAAACGAAAGGGCTGGGGCCGCTGAGTGACGGTGCGCGCATGCGCGATATCCGTGAACAGGGCTGGAATATCCTGCGTGAAGACGTCAGCCTGCCGGTGGCGGTGCTGCTCGAAGAGAGAATCGAACACAACCTTTCCTGGATGCGTGAATTTATCCAGCGTTATCAGCTCAAACTGGCACCGCACGGCAAAACCACCATGAGCCCTGAGTTGTATCAGATGCAGCTGGAATTCGGCGCATGGGGCATCACGCTGGCAACGGCACCGCAGGTTAATGCCGCGTTCCGGCACGGTGTGCGCAAAGTGATCATGGCGAATCAGCTGGTGGGGAAAGGCAACATGGCAATCATTGCCGGGTTGCTGCGTGATGACCCGGCATTTGATTTTACCTGCATCGTGGATTCTGCTGAGAACGCCGATGCGCTCGGGCACTATTTTGCCAGCCAGCGGCAGAAACTGCGGGTGATGTTTGAGTACGGCATAACGGGCGGGCGCACCGGTATTCGCACCGAACAACAGGAAGCCGACGTACTGGCGGCGGTGAAGCGCTGGCCGCAGTCACTGGCGCTGGTCGGCGTCGAGCTTTATGAAGGCGTGAGCAATGATGAAGCGGTGATCCGCCGTTTCCTGCGTCACGTGATGACACGTACCGAAGCGCTGGCGCAGGCCGGAGAATTTGCTGAACCCCAGGTGATTTTGACCGGTGCAGGTTCCGCCTGGTTCGATGTGGTTGCCGAGGAACTGACGCGGGAAGAAACCCATCTTGATGCAGAAAAACGCTACGTGCTGGATATCATTCTGCGTTCCGGTTGTTACGTGACACACGACGTTGGCGCGTATCAGGCGGCGCTGGAACGCATGCAAACCAGCAATCCGGTGGCGCGTGAAATGAACAGCAGTTTACAGCCAGCATTGCAGGTCTGGGCAGCCGTGCAGTCGTTGCCGGAACCGGGCAGGGCCATTATTGCGTTCGGCAAACGTGATGCCGGTTATGATGCCGGATACCCGAAAGCGGCCGGACATTTTCGTCCGCGCAGCGCCACACAGGCCGGATACACCACGGTGGTGCCCGCGCCTGACGACTGGAAAGTGTTCGCGATGATGGATCAGCATGCGTTTATGTCGATCCCGGAAGATGCGGATTTGAAAGTCGGCGACATGCTGGTATTTGATATCTGCCATCCGTGCCTGACGTTCGACAAATGGCGTCAGTTGTTGCTGGTGAATGAACAGTGGGATGTGACCGGCGCGGTGACGACCTGGTTCTGACGACACGAAAACGCCCGGACGATGCCGGGCGTTAATCTTTTTAATGACTACCTCGGTAAATACGCCACTGCTGCACGCTTCACGTTGTCAATTTCATCAAGCAGTTCAAACCATTCCGGTTCCAGCGTTTCCACGCTGACGCCCTGACGAAGCTGTTGTTCAATGTAGAAACACAGCCGTTTCAGACGCGGTACGCCGCTGTAGCTGCAACTGCCATGAAGCTTGTGGATGAGCGCCAGAATATCGTCGTCCGGTTCGCCACGCGTGACGGCTTCCACCCGTTCTGCCACCTGCGGCAGAAACTCCACCAGCATTTGCAGCAAATCCTGCGCCAGCGCGACTTTATTGGCTGACTGACTCAGTGCCAGTTGCCAGTCGAGTGTGCTGATCGGCGCGAGTGACTCGCTGGCCTGCAACGGTGAATCCAGCTGTGTCTGATGCTGATGATGGCGCGACAGAACATTTTTCAGCATGCTTTCATCAATGGGTTTAGACAGGTAATCGTCCATCCCCAGTTTCAGTAACTGTTCACGCTCGCCGCTCAGCGAGTGCGCGGTGACGGCCACCACCGGCGTTTTGGCATGGCGCGCCATCTGGTGGATGATTTCGCTGGCGCGAATGCCGTCGATATCCGGCATCTGAATATCCATCAGAATAATATCCAGATCGGTATGACGTGCGACATCGATGGCTTCTTCACCGCTGTGACAAAGCACGGTGGTTTCCACCAGTTCTTCCAGCAAGGCGCCAATCAGTTTGAGGTTTGCCGGATTGTCATCCACCGCCATGGCGGTCAGCGGCAGACGCGAGGTTTTATCTTCGTCGTTACCGATCACCCTGACGGAAGCCTGTTGTTCATGTAACAACAGCGGCAGCAGGCGGATACTCGACATCGGTTTAATCAGACAGGCCTGAACGCCACGCCTTTTCAATTCTTCGGCATCCACCTGGAACTGACTCGGCAGCGCCAGCAGAAGGTGCTGTGTCATGCCCAGCACTTTCTGCAATTTACCCTCGTAGTCCGCCAGAACCTGATCCGGTTTGACCGGAATGCTGCACAACATGATGTCGTACCATGGCTCAGGAAGCGCAGCCAGCGTGGTGCGATGTGTGATATCCAGCGGTGTGGCCTGCAGGATTTCCATCGTGGCTTTCGCCGCCGCCGGATTGGCTTCAACATAGGCCAGACGTTTGCCTTCAAGATGATTCATGGAAACCGGCGTAATATGACGGTTTTCATTCAGCTCGAGCGTGACGTGGAACCAGAAGGTCGAACCGCGGTTCAGCTGGCTGTAGAAACTGATGTCTCCGCCCATTTCTTTCACCAGACGCTGGGTGATCACCAGCCCTAATCCGGTGCCGCCATGTCGGCGCGAAATGCTGGCATCAGCCTGACGGAAAGCCTGGAACAATTGCGACTGCTGACGTTCGGAAATCCCGATGCCGGTATCGTGGATCTGCACTTCCAGTTCCACCTGCAAATTGTTCTGCGAACGCAGCTCGACATTGATATCGATGTTGCCGGTTTCAGTAAATTTAATCGCATTTCCCAGCAAGTTAGTCACCACTTGCTGCATGCGCATCGGATCGCCCAGCACGTTTTCCGGCACGTTGTTGTGGACGTTCAGCGTCAGTTCCAGACCTTTATCATGCGCGGTGTGCGCCAGCAAAATAACCACTTCATCGAGCATTTCACGCAGCGAGAACGGAATATGTTCGAGTACCAGTTTGCCGGCTTCCAGCTTGGAGAAATCCAGCACGTCATTAATGATGGTTAACAGGTGATTCGCGGAGCGCTCAATGGTTTGCAGATAGTCCGCCTGCGTTGGCGAAAGCGGCGTTTTCAGTGTCTGGCGGGTAAAGCCGATCACACCGTTGAGCGGGGTACGCAGCTCGTGAGACATATTGGCCAGGAATTCAGATTTGATACGCGCCGCTTCCTGGGCACGTTTCTTCGCCAGATCCAGCTCGACGTTTTGGATTTCCATCTGCTCCAGCGTTTCGCGCAGGTCTGACGTTGCCTGATCGATATTCTGCTGCACTTCTTCGTGGTAGGCCGTCAGCGACATCGCCATCGAGTTAATGCCGTTTTTTAGCATGCTCAGTTCGCCCGGCATGTTGCCTTCCACGCGGCTGTCGAGCTGCCCGCGGCGGATGCGGTCAACGGTATTCACCATGTTACGGATCGGTCCTGTCACGTCGCGCATCAGGCGGTAAGCGAACAGCGTGGCGATACCCAGACACAGCAATAACAGCATGGTGGATACGAATGCTTCCTGATATTGCGCCAGTTTTACCGAACGTAAATCCAGTTCAATGGCGATATAACCCAGCCGGTTGTCCGGCGAGGCACTGAAGGTTTCGTCATCCGCTTCCGTATGGTTTTCAGCCTGAATGGGCGTGCGCAGGATCAGCACATCGCCGGAACGGGTTTTCGTCAGCTCACGCGGAATGTCTTCGATGCGTTTTACCTGCAACGGACTGTCGTCATGCTGGCTGGTCGAACTGGCAAACAGTTTGTTCTCGCCATCAAACACACTGATGCTGCGTACAATATCAGAGTGATTACGGTGCAGACGGCTGATCAGCCGTTTCACCGGTTCGCGTTCCCGGAACGTCATGCCATATTCGCTTGCGACTGCCAGAGGCTCGATAATACTGGCTCCGGCTTCTGTCAGCTGGTTCTGCAACTCGTTGTAGCGGTGCACCACAAAGAAGGTGCTGAGCAGCAAACCGATCATTAATGTCGGTGCCAGAATCAGGATCATCATCCGTGCGCGAAGGCTATATTTGGTCATGAGGTTCCAATGTGGGAGAATTAGCTAAAGTAAGCTTAATAAACCAGCGTGTAATCGACAATAATGGCTCAATTCTACTCTCCGAACCGTCGCGTGACGACCCGGCAAACGATAACTGTGACCGCCACCGACCTCGATACTTTCGGGCAAGGTGTGGCACGCCACAATGGCAAAGCCGTATTTGTCAGTGGTTTACTGCCCGGCGAACAGGCCGAAGTCACTTTAACAGAAGATAAAAGCAAGTACGCCAAAGGTAAGCTGAAGCGTTTGCTGACCACCAGCGACGATCGGGTAAAACCGCTGTGTCCGCACTATTCCACTTGCGGCGGGTGTCAACAGCAGCACGCCAGCGAGGCACTGCAACAGCGCAGTAAATCAGCGGCGTTATTACGCCTGATTTCCCGCGAAACCGGTATTCTGGCGGATCCGCTGCCAGTGATTGCCGGTCCGCAATACGGTTACCGCCGTCGTGCGCGTCTGGGATTGCAAATTGCGGGCGTTAAACCGGGGCGTAAAGCCGGTGCCGTCAGCGGCCCGCTGGTGATGGGGTTCCGTCAGGAAGGCTCCAACGATCTGGTAGCCATCACTAAATGTCCTGTTCTGCGGCCTGAACTGGAGCAACTGCTGGTGCCGGTGCAGGAATGTTTGTCGTCATTATCGGCGGCGAAACGCCTCGGGCATCTGGAAATGGTGCTGGCGGATAACGGCCCGCTGTTGGTGCTGCGTCATCTTGATCCGCTCAGTGAAGCCGATCGTACGCGCCTGACGGCGTTTGCGGCGCAACATCAGTTAACGATTTTTCTGGCGCCTGACAGCGAGACTCTGGAGCCTTTGTGCGGCGAACCCCCTTATTATCAGATTGATGGTTTGAATCTGAAATTTGGCCCGCGCGATTTTATTCAGGTGAATGATGCCGTTAACCAGCAAATGGTGGCGCAGGCCCTGGACTGGCTGGAACTGACGCCGGAAGATCGCGTGCTGGATTTGTTCTGCGGGATGGGGAATTTTACCCTTCCGCTGGCAAAAAGAGCTAACCAGGTTGTCGGCGTCGAAGGTGTTGCTACACTGGTGGCGAATGGGCAAGATAATGCCCGGAATAATGGATTAGAGAATGTGTCCTTCTTCCATGAGAATCTGGAAGATGATGTCAGTAAACAACCCTGGGCGGCACAAGGTTTCAATAAAATCTTGCTGGACCCGGCCCGGGGTGGCGCTGCTGGCGTGATGACGCATATTGTTAAGCTTGCCCCGGCGCGTGTGGTGTATGTGTCATGCAACCCCACAACATTGGCGCGGGACAGTAAAATTTTGTTGGAGGCGGGTTATCGTTTGGCCGGGGTGCGTATGCTGGATATGTTCCCGCACACCGGTCACCTTGAATCGATGGCTCTGTTTATCAACCCGTCTGACACAGGTGTTGTGTCAGAAACGTAGGGAGAGGGTATGGTTGCGGTAAGAAGTGCACATCTGAACACGGCTGGCGAGTTCGCGCTCGACGACTGGATTAATAGTTTAGGACTGTCCAGCCAGCAATCATGTGAGCGTTTAGCCGAAACCTGGCGCTACTGCGAGCAACAAACGCAGGGCCATCCTGACGCCTCGCTGCTGCTATGGCGCGGTCTGGAGATGGTTGAAATCCTCTCGACCCTCAGCATGGATAACGACAGTATGCGCGCGGCGCTGCTGTTTCCGCTGGTTGATGACGGCATCATTGATGAAGACACCCTGACCCAACAGTTCGGTAAAGCCATTACTGATCTAGTACATGGCGTGCGTGATATGGATGCCATCCGCCAGCTGAAAGCCACGCAAAACGATTCCATGGCTTCCGAGCAGGTGGACAACGTCCGCCGCATGCTGCTGGCGATGGTGGAAGATTTCCGCTGCGTGGTGCTGAAACTGGCTGAACGTATCGCTCATCTGCGCGAAGTGAAAGATGCGCCGGAAGAAGAGCGCGTACTGGCGGCCAAAGAATGTACCAATATTTATGCGCCGCTGGCTAACCGTCTGGGTATCGGCCAGTTGAAATGGGAGCTGGAAGATTTTTGCTTCCGTTATCTGCATCCTGACGAATACAAACGCATTGCCAAACTGTTGCATGAACGCCGTATCGACCGTGAGCAGTACATCGACGATTTTGTCTCGACCGTTAAAAATGCGATGGCCGAAGAGGGCATCAAAGTTGATGTTTACGGCCGTCCCAAGCATATCTACAGCATCTGGCGCAAGATGCAGAAAAAATCCCTGTCCTTCGACGAACTCTTCGACGTGCGTGCCGTGCGTATTGTGGTGGAGCGTTTACAGGATTGTTACGCCGCGTTAGGGATTGTGCACACTCATTTCCGCCATCTGCCGGATGAGTTCGACGATTATGTCGCCAACCCGAAACCGAACGGTTATCAGTCGATTCACACTGTGGTGCTGGGGCCGCGTGGGAAAACGCTGGAAGTGCAGATCCGCACGCGTCAGATGCATGAAGATGCTGAGCTGGGCGTCGCGGCGCACTGGAAATACAAAGAAGGCACCGCTGTGGTCGGTGGCCGCAGCGGGGGCTACGAAGGTCGTATTGCCTGGCTGCGAAAACTTATCGCGTGGCAGGAAGAAATGGCCGATTCGGGCGAAATGCTCGACGAAGTGCGCAGCCAGGTGTTCGACGATCGCGTCTACGTGTTTACGCCAAAAGGCGACGTGATCGACCTGCCGATGGGCTCCACGCCGCTCGACTTTGCGTATCACATCCACAGTGATGTGGGGCACCGGTGTATCGGGGCGAAAATTGGCGGCCGCATCGTGCCGTTCACCTATCAGCTGCATATGGGCGATCAGATTGAAATCATCACCCAGAAGCATGCGAACCCAAGCCGCGACTGGCTGAACCCAAGTCTGGGTTACGTCACGACCAGCCGCGGGCGCTCGAAAATTCAAAACTGGTTCCGTAAACAGGATCGCGATAAGAACATTATTGCCGGTAAACAAATCCTCGATGACGAGCTGGACAGACTGGATATCAGCATCAAAGATGCCGAGAAACTGCTGCTGCCGCGCTACAACGTCAACTCGCTGGATGAAGTGCTGGCCGCAATCGGTAACGGCGATATCCGTCTGAATCAGATGGTGAACTTCCTGCAATCGCAGCTGAAAAAGCCGAGTGCGGAAGAGCTGGATAAAGAAGCTTTGCGCCAGCTGACGCAGAAAACCACACCGCCACCGACCCGTACCAAAGACAATGGCCGCGTGGTGGTTGAAGGTGTCGGTAATCTGATGCACCACATTGCGCGCTGTTGTCAGCCGATCCCGGGCGACGAAATCGTCGGTTACATCACTCAGGGCCGCGGGATTTCCATCCACCGTGCCGACTGTGATCAACTGGAAGATTTACGTTCGAATGCGCCGGAACGTGTGGTCGATGCCGTATGGGGCGAAAGTTACTCCAGCGGGTATTCACTGGTGGTACGTGTGGTGGCTAACGACCGCAGCGGCCTGCTGCGTGATATCACCACGATTCTTGCCAATGAAAAAGTGAACGTACTCGGTGTTGCCAGCCGCAGCGACACACGCCAGCAACTGGCGACTATCGACATGGATATCGAAATCTACAACCCGCAGGTGCTGGGACGTGTGATTGCCAAACTGAACCAGTTGCCGGATGTAATTGAAGCCAAGCGGCTTCACGGCAGCTGATCAAACGCTTATAAGGCCCGCCAGTCGGGCCTTTTCTTTTATGTTTTTGACTCATCTCTTTTAAAACGGACAGATCCTATGACCGACTCTTCTTTACAACGCCTGCTCACCATTATGAAAACCCTGCGCGACCCTGAAGCGGGCTGCCCGTGGGATAAAGAGCAAACTTTCGAGACGATTGCCCCGTACACGCTGGAAGAAACCTACGAAGTGCTGGATGCCATCGCCCGCAAAGATTACGACGATGTGCGCGACGAACTGGGTGATCTGCTGTTTCAGGTGGTGTTTTACGCGCAGATGGGCAGCGAACAAGGGCTGTTTGAGTTTGACGATATCTGCAATGCTATTTCGGACAAATTAGAGCGCCGCCATCCGCAAATCTTTGGGCAGGAAGCGGCCTGGTCGAAAGACGCCAGCAGTCAGGATGTGCTGGTCAAATGGGAAGCGCGTAAGGCACAAGAGCGGGCGGAGAAATCCCTGCATTCGGCGCTTGATGACATTCCTTCCGCGTTGCCTGCGCTGATGAAAGCACACAAAATTCAGAAACGTTGTTCGAATGTCGGGTTCGACTGGACCACACTCGGGCCGGTGCTCGACAAAGTCTACGAAGAGATCGACGAAGTGATGTTTGAAGCGCGTCAGGCAGTGATCGATGAAGAAAAGCTCGGCGAGGAAATCGGCGACCTGCTGTTCGCGACGGTGAATCTTTCCCGCCATTTAGGCCACAAAGCGGAAGATGCGTTGCAGGCGGCCAACCGCAAGTTTGAGCGCCGTTTCAGGCAGGTCGAGGAAATTATCCGTGGAAAAGGCTTAAACATGGAAGATGCTACACTTGAGCAGATGGAAGACGCCTGGCAGCAGGTGAAAAAGCAGGAAGGCTGAGTTAGCTCTCCGACTTTGATCGGAAACAAGATCTGAATCTGCTGAAACGGTTAAGCTCAATGTCATTCAGTGCTTAACCGGCTGATCTGAGAGCAGTAAAGTCCAACAAATTGAAATCTAAGATGTTTTAGTGCGTCATGCGAACAACACAGCACTTTTTACAAGCTAACTGTTTGTTTTTGAACGAATGAAAGAACAGCGCTGGCAGGGTTAACCCTTCTGAACTGACGGTAAGGAAAACGATGATGGACAGCAAAACGTTTATTTGTGGCGCACACAAGGTTCCGGTATACTGTTTTCCCGTCTTGGTTACTCCATCATCTTTAAACCTAACCTCTCAGGTTCAGCATGACAACTAATTATATTTTTGTGACCGGCGGGGTCGTATCCTCTCTGGGTAAAGGCATTGCCGCAGCCTCTCTGGCGGCTATTCTCGAAGCCCGTGGCCTCAACGTGACCATCATGAAACTGGACCCGTATATCAACGTGGATCCGGGTACGATGAGCCCAACTCAACATGGCGAAGTCTTCGTTACCGAAGATGGCGCTGAAACCGATCTCGATCTGGGTCACTACGAGCGCTTCATCCGCACCAAGATGACTCGTCGCAACAACTTCACCACGGGCCGTATTTATTCCGACGTGCTGCGCAAAGAGCGCCGTGGCGACTATCTCGGCGCAACCATCCAGGTTATCCCGCACATCACCAACAACATCAAAGAACGCATCATTGAAGGCGGCGAAGGCCACGATGTCGTGCTGGTTGAAATTGGCGGTACTGTCGGTGATATCGAATCCCTGCCGTTCCTGGAAGCGATTCGTCAGATGGCGGTTGAAGTGGGCCGTGAGCACACGCTGTATATGCACCTGACACTGGTGCCTTACATGGCGGCAGCCGGTGAAGTGAAAACCAAACCGACCCAGCACTCTGTAAAAGAACTGCTGTCTATCGGTATCCAGCCGGACGTGCTGATTTGCCGTTCTGACCGCGCAGTGCCTGCCAACGAACGCGCGAAAATTGCGTTGTTCTGTAACGTGCCGGAAAAAGCGGTTATCTCCCTTAAAGACGTTGATTCTATTTATAAAATCCCGGCCCTATTGAAATCTCAGGGTCTGGACGACTATATTTGTAAACGTTTCAGCATCAACGCACCGGAAGCCAACTTGTCCGAATGGGAACAGGTTGTTTACGAAGAAGCCAATCCGGGCGGTGAAGTGACTATCGGCATGGTCGGTAAGTACATTGAGCTGCCAGATGCTTATAAATCTGTGATTGAAGCGCTCAAACACGGCGGCCTGAAAAATCGTCTGACCGTGAACATTAAACTTATCGATTCTCAGGATGTCGAAACCCGTGGTGTCGAGGTGCTGAAAGGCCTGGACGCGATCCTTATCCCGGGTGGCTTCGGCTACCGTGGTGTGGAAGGGAAAGTGGCAACGGCGCGTTATGCACGTGAAAATAACATTCCTTATCTGGGCATTTGTCTGGGTATGCAGGTTGCGCTGATTGAGTTCGCCCGTAACGTTGCGGGTATGGAGAACGCCAACTCCACCGAATTTGTGCCAGACTGTAAGTTCCCGGTGGTTGCACTCATCACCGAATGGCGCGATGAAGAAGGTAACGTCGAAGTACGTTCCGAAGACAGTGATTTAGGCGGCACCATGCGTGTGGGCGGACAGCAATGTCACCTGAACGACGGTAGCCTGGTTCGTGAGATGTACGGCGAGCCGACAATAGTTGAACGCCATCGTCACCGTTACGAAGTGAACAATATGCTGCTCAAACAAATCGAAGCCGCAGGTTTACGCGTAGCCGGTCGCTCTGGCGATAAGCAACTGGTGGAAATCATCGAGCTGCCTAACCATCCGTGGTTTGTCGCTTGTCAGTTCCATCCAGAATTTACGTCAACGCCGCGTGATGGTCATCCGTTGTTTGCAGGCTTCGTGAAGGCTGCCGGTGAGTATCAGAAGCGTCAGGTAAAATAAAATACCGGGGAAGAGATGCGCCATTGGCGCATCTCTTGTCTGAAGCTTTAGTTAACTTGTACTGAGGAAATCTTAATGTCTAAAATCGTTAAAGTTATCGGCCGTGAAATCATCGACTCCCGTGGTAACCCGACCGTAGAAGCTGAAGTTCATCTGGAAGGTGGTTTTGTTGGTCTGGCTGCTGCGCCATCAGGTGCTTCTACCGGTTCCCGCGAAGCGCTGGAACTGCGTGACGGTGACAAATCCCGTTTCCTGGGCAAAGGCGTACTGAAAGCCGTTGCTGCGGTTAACGGTCCTATCGCTCAGGCTGTAACCGGTAAAGACGCGAAAGATCAGGCTAACATCGACAAGATCATGATCGATCTGGACGGTACTGAGAACAAATCTAAGTTCGGTGCTAACGCGATTCTGGCTGTTTCCCTGGCTGCTGCTAAAGCGGCTGCGGCTTCTAAAGGTCTGCCACTGTACGCACACATCGCAGAACTGAACGGCACCCCAGGCAAATACTCTATGCCACTGCCTATGATGAACATCATCAACGGCGGCGAACACGCTGATAACAACGTTGATATTCAAGAGTTCATGATCCAGCCTGTTGGCGCTAAAACGCTGAAAGAAGCTATCCGTATGGGTTCAGAAGTGTTCCACACTCTGGCTAAAGTGCTGAAATCTAAAGGCATGGGTACTGCTGTTGGTGACGAAGGTGGCTACGCGCCAAACCTGGGTTCTAACGCAGAAGCGCTGGCTGTCATCGCTGAAGCGGTTAAAGCAGCAGGCTACGAACTGGGTAAAGACATCACTCTGGCGATGGACTGTGCGGCATCTGAGTTCTACAAAGATGGCAAATACGTTCTGGCTGGCGAAGGCAACAAAGCGTTCACTTCTGAAGAGTTCACTCACTTCCTGGAAGACCTGACTAAACAGTACCCAATCGTTTCTATCGAAGACGGTCTGGACGAGTCTGACTGGACTGGCTTTGCTTACCAGACTAAAGTTCTGGGCGACAAAATCCAGCTGGTCGGTGACGATCTGTTCGTCACCAACACCAAGATCCTGAAAGAAGGTATCGACAAAGGCATCGTTAACTCCATCCTGATCAAATTCAACCAGATCGGTTCTCTGACCGAAACTCTGGCTGCGATCAAAATGGCGAAAGACGCTGGCTATACTGCCGTTATCTCTCACCGTTCAGGCGAAACTGAAGATGCGACCATCGCTGACCTGGCTGTGGGTACCGCTGCTGGCCAGATCAAAACCGGTTCTATGAGCCGTTCTGACCGTGTTGCTAAATACAACCAGCTGATCCGTATCGAAGAAGCGCTGGCGGCTGCGGGTACTCCTGCTCCGTTCAACGGTCTGAAAGAAGTTAAAGGTCAGTAATTACTGCCCCGTAACGCTTTCATAAAAACCCGCTCCGGCGGGTTTTTTTATGTCTGCAATTCAGGGAGATCGTTAAGATCTCCGTCTTACAGCAATAAAGAAAGCGTGGCACTCGCGCTGTGTTCGCTGGCTTGCAGATAATCCGGAGAGTGCGTTAACAGCTGATTGATCAGTAATTCCACCAGCAGCATCCCGCCGACTTTGGACGTCAGTAAACCCGCCGTCAGCGGACCTTCGGGTTTGGCGGCCACCAGTAAAATATCGGCCAGTGAGGAAAGCGGGCTGCGCAACGTATTGCTGATACCGATGACTGTGGTGCCCTGACGCTTCGCCAGCGCGGCGGCGTGCAACACATCTTTAGTGGAACCTGAGCTGGAAATCACGACCACAATATCCTGACTATCCAGGCTCACGGCATTCATCGCCGCGCGGTGCATATCAGCGAAACATTGCGACGCTTTGCCCAGACGCAGCAGCTTGTAACCCAGATAATCCGCCACGATAGCGCTGGCTGCAACACCATACACCTGAACGGAACGCGCGTTATGAATGCGAAACGCGGCGTCCGCCAGCACCTGCCGATCGAGCAGTTTTCCGGTATCACGCAGGGCAGTGATGCTGTCTTCGATCAGCGTCTGAACGTCGTCATTCCCTTCAGCGGACGGCAATGTCGGATTTTGTCGCGTCTCAAGCGCGAGACCCATCTTAAATTCGGTAAACCCTTTGCAACCGAGCTGGCGGCAAAGCCGCGTGACGCTGGCTTCACTGGTATCACTCTCACGCGCCAGTTCAGTGATGGTCAGGTAAAGCACGCGCTGCGGCTGTTCCAGCACAAAACTGCCCAGCTTGTGCAGCGTCGGACTGTAATTCTCCAGTCCCTGACGCATTCGCAGTAACAGCGTGCCTGTTTCCTTGGTCTGACTCACTCGGCTCTCCTCAGAATAATTGACCTGACTAGTTTGGCTGATGTGACGCAGTTAACGCCAGAAGAATTCCATATGGATAACGTCGCACATTTGATGGTAATTATTATTTTAATTATATAATGTGGTGAAAATAATTATCACAACAACACAACGCGGAGTCATCTCATGTCAATATTCAATGGTTCAGGGGGCGGGGCGTGGTTCGAAAGAGCCCAAAAGTTTGGCAAGTCTTTCATGTTGCCTATCGCTATTTTGCCCGCAGCCGGATTGCTGCTGGGTATTGGCGGGGCGCTTTCCAACCCCAATACCTTAACGGCATATCCGTTTCTGAATATTCCGGCCTTGCAGGCGATTTTCACCGTCATGGCCAGTGCCGGATCGATCGTCTTTGCCAATCTGGCGGTGTTGTTTGCCGTCGGGGTCGCCGTCGGGCTGGCACGCAGTGATAAAGGAACCGCAGGCTTGTCCGCGCTGCTCGGATACCTGGTGATGAACGCCACCATCAACGCCATCCTGATCCTCAAAGGGCAACTGGTGACCACTAATCTCAGTGCCGCCGGGCAGGGAATGGCGCTCGGCATTCAGACGCTGGAAACCGGCGTATTTGGCGGCGTGGTGATCGGTCTTGTGACGTGGTGGCTCCATCAGCGCTACAACAAAATCGAATTACCGCAGTTTCTCGGGTTTTTTGGCGGTTCCCGCTTTGTGCCGATCATCTCCTCCGTTGCGGCCATCGTGGTCGGGGCGTTGATGTTCTTCATCTGGCCACATTTCCAGAAAGTGATTTTTGGCATGGGCGGGCTGGTGGATGCGACGGGATACCTTGGCACCTTCATTTACGGTTTTGTGCTGCGCATGCTCGGCCCGTTCGGCCTGCATCATATTTTCTATCTGCCTTTCTGGACCACCGCACTCGGCGGCAGCGAAGTAATTAACGGGCATCTGGTGGAAGGCACGCAGCGGATCTTCTTCGCCCAGCTTGCAGACCCCAATACGCAGCAGTTTTATATCGGCACTTCACGGTTTATGTCCGGGCGCTTCATTACCATGATGTTTGGTCTGGTGGGGGCGTGTCTGGCGATGTACCACACGGCGCGGCCTGAGAATAAAAAACGCGTCGCCGGGCTGCTGCTGTCGGCGGCACTGACCTCCTTCCTGACCGGGATCACCGAACCCATTGAGTTCTCGTTCCTGTTTGTCGCGCCGATGCTGTATGTCCTGCATGCGGTATTCGACGGTCTGGCGTTTATGATTGCCCACATTTTGCAGATCACCATCGGACAGACTTTCTCCGGCGGCTTTATCGATTTCATTCTGTTCGGGGTTTTACAGGGCGAAAGCAAAACGCACTGGATGTACGTCCCGCTGGTCGGCGTGCCGTGGTTTGCCCTTTATTACTTCTCTTTCCGCTACCTGATCAGGCGCTTCAACCTGAAAACGCCGGGGCGTGATGAGGCTGAAATTCAGCAGGATAACGTCGTGACCGATCGCGCCGGACTGATTATCGAAGCACTGGGCGGCGCGGCCAATATCGCCGAGCTGGATTGCTGCGCAACGCGTTTGCGCATCAGCGTTCATCAGGCTAGCGAAGTGGATGAAAACAAGCTGAAGTCGAGCGGGGCACGCGCCGTGCTGATCCGCGGAAACGGTATTCAGGTGATCTACGGACCGCATGTCACGATTATTAAAAATGAAATTGAGGAGATGTTGGGAGTATGAATCAGTCAATGTTAACGACCGTCAGGGGACAGTTGATCGTGTCCTGTCAGGCGCTGGATGACGAACCGCTGCACAGCGATTTTATTATGAGCCGTATGGCACTGGCCGCTATGCAGGGCGGTGCCGCGGGGATCCGCGCCAACAGCGTCGCAGATGTGAAAGCCATCCGCGCTACCGTGCCGCTGCCGGTTATCGGCATCATCAAACGTGATTACCCCGCAAGCGATGTCTATATCACGGCAACCCTGAAAGAAGTCCGTGAGCTGATGACTGTTGCGCCGGACATGATCGCGATGGATGCCACGTTCCATCAGCGTCCGGGTGAATTACAACTTGCGGCGCTGGTACATCGCATCCGTGAGGAGTTCCCGTCCCTGTTGCTGATGGCGGATATCGCGACCTTAGAAGAAGCGCAAAACGCGCAGGCTTTAGGTTTTGATTGTATCGGGACAACATTGCACGGCTATACTCAGGAGACGCAGGGCAGCAAACTCTGGCATGACGACTTCGCTTTCCTGCGTCAGGTGCTGGCGCAGTGCACGACGCCGGTCATTGCCGAGGGAAACGTGGATACCCCAGAAATGGCGGCGCGATGTTTAGCGCTGGGGGCGCATTCCGTTGTGGTCGGTGGTGCAATTACCCGACCGCAGCAGATCACGCAACGCTTTACTGACGCCATCCGCTCTTTGCGCTGATAAACATTTTTGCACACACTCCCGCTGCGCCCTGTATTTGGCGCAGCGCCTGCGATCTGCGATAATGCGCGCTGATTTTTTTAGAGATGACTGAGAAACCGATGCAGTACCCGATTAATGAGATGTTCGAAACCCTGCAAGGGGAAGGCTATTTTACCGGCGTGCCGGCGATTTTCGTTCGCCTGCAAGGCTGTCCTGTGGGTTGCAGCTGGTGCGATACCAAACACACCTGGGATAAAATTGCCGATCGGGAAGTCGATATGCAGCGCATTCTGGTCAAAACCGAAGAGAGTGATGCCTGGGGTAACGCCACCTCAGAACAACTGCTCGAGGTTATCGCGCAGCAAGGTTACACCGCGCGTCACGTGGTGATCACCGGCGGCGAGCCATGCATTTACGATTTGACTGAACTGACGTCATTGCTGGAAAAGAGCGGCTTCAGTTGCCAGATTGAAACCAGCGGCACGCACGAAGTCCGTTGCTCGGTGAATACCTGGGTGACGGTTTCCCCGAAAGTGAATATGCGTGGCGGTTACGACATTCTGCCGCAGGCACTGAAACGCGCCGATGAAGTGAAACATCCGGTGGCGCGTCAGCGTGATATCGACGCTCTGGATGCCCTGCTGGAAACCCTGACTGACAGCAAAGCGCGGATTATTGCCCTGCAGCCAATCAGTCAAAAAGAAGAAGCCACCAGACTGTGCATTGCGACCTGCATTGCAAGGAACTGGCGGCTTTCAATGCAGACACATAAGTATCTCAACATTGCATAAGAGATATGCTGAGTTAACCTTTATATACGCAACCCGCGGTGCAGGTTTCTTTCACGCGCACGGCGCTGAGCAGTGGCAGCTTAGGTTTCATCTCGTTCCAGATCCACGCGGCCAGCACTTCGCTGGTCGGGTTTTCTAAGCCCGGAATGTCGTTCAGATTATAGTGATCGAGACGATCCAGAGTCGGATTAAACGCAGCTTTCAGTTCGGCGAAATCCATCACCCAGCCGGTATGCGGATCCACTTCACCGGTGATTTCTAAACGGACGGTGAAAGAGTGGCCGTGCAACCGTCCGCACTTATGCCCTGCGGGCACATGCGGTAAATGGTGGGCGGCTTCAAACTGAAAATCTTTAAATAATGTGGTGGTCATGAGGCATGTCTCGTTGCTCGAAAAAACGCGGCATAGTACCGGAATACCGGCTTACGTGCCATGACTTAACTGCGCTTTTCTTCACCAAATCCTGACTTTTACTCTCTTTACTCCGCCCGCATTGCTGGCATACAGTGAGCCGGTAGAAACTAACTTGTTGAGATAGTGAATGATTACTGTGCTTCGTTGCGCTGTTCTGGCGTTGTTGTTCTCGGCTGGTGTTCAGGCAGAGACCACTGCCACCCCTCAGCAGTCCGTCCCCGCTACGGCTAAACCGGTTCAACTCGCGGTTAAAGCCTCTCCGGTTGCCAAAACTCCGGTCAGTAAAGCACCTCTGGTTTTCCCACCGGGATCCGGTGTGATGCATATTGCACTGGCACCGGGTAAAAAGCCGCTGGAGGTTTTCACCTACCAACCAGCCGGTGCGGATGAGACTACGCCGGTGGTGATGGTGATGACCGGCGTGGACCGTAATGCCGCGACTTACCGCAATGACTGGATGACCGTTGCTGATCAGTATCATCTGCGCGTGGTCGTGCCGCATTTCAGCGAGCAGGATTTCCCCGGCGCCGCTGGCTATAACCTCGGTAATCTGACCGACAGCAAAACCCATCACCGTTTGCCGAAATCGCAGTGGGCGTTCAGCATGGTCGATAACTTGTTTACGACGCTGCAAAAGCAGGGCGTCACCAGCCAGAAACAATACTATTTATTTGGAAACAGCGCGGGTTGCCAGTTTGTACACCGCATGCTGACGCTGTTGCCTGAGCCGAATGTGAAAGCCGCGGTCTGTGCGGCGGCAGGCTGGTGGACATTACCGGATACCGATCAGCGCTGGCCTTACGGTTTACGCGAAGCGCCGGTGGCGGTCAGCCAGCAGCAACTGAATGATTACTTTGCCAAACCGGTGCTGATTGCCGTGGGGGCTGAAGACGACGATCCGGAAAACCGCCTGCTGCGCAAATCCAAGCAGGCGATGGCGCAGGGGACAAACCGTCTGGAGCGCGCCGAGAGTTATTTCACCACCTCCCAGCAACGCGCTGAACAGAACAACACACCGTTTAACTGGCACTTTATGGACCTGTCAGATGTCGGCCACAGTGGCAGTAAAATGTCAGTATTTGCCGCCGGACAGTTCGCCTGGTTTGAACAGCACAACGCTTTTCATCTTTAAAATCGTCACGTTTAGCTGGATCCTGAAAAATATTCATCACCCCGCTCCGGCGGGGTTTTTCTTTATGTATCCGGCACTTTGCAAAGAGCCTGCTCGCAGTGAGGTAAATTTTTTAGCGATTTCAGTAGGATAAAAATCATGACTTACCACTTTTTTAGATAGAACTTACCTCTAAATCCTCTTAGTCATTTTGGTTATTTATTATTTCCATCACTTCTTTAATTGTTATTATCCTGCTCGTTAACCTACATCCTCTGAAAGGTTTTTCCCGCGCGAACATATACTGTAAAAAGCGCCGGAGGCCGGATTGATGACTTGCTTTTGCATAAGGGAATTCGTACCGCGATGACGACTCAGGCTCCTCCAACTTCACTGCTCCCGCTGACCCCCGAGCAAATGGCCCGCCTTCAATCGGCGATTGGTGATTACTCACCGACTCAGATGGCCTGGCTGTCAGGGTATTTCTGGGGCATGGTTAATCAGCAACCGGGTGCGGTGGCAGCTTCTGCTCCGGTACAGAATGCCGCGTCAGTCACTCTGATTTCCGCCTCGCAAACGGGTAACGCCCGCCGTGTTGCCGAGCAACTGCGTGATGACCTGATCGCCGCGAAAATTAACGTCAATCTGGTGAATGCCGGTGACTATAAATTCAAACAAATTGGTCAGGAAAAGCTGTTGCTGATCGTGGCCTCCACGCAAGGCGAAGGCGAACAGGCTGAAGAAGCCGTCGCGCTGCACAAATTCCTGCAATCCAAAAAAGCCCCGCAAATGAAAGACACGGCTTTTGCGGTGTTTGCGCTGGGTGATACCTCTTACGAATTCTTCTGTCAGGCAGGTAAAGATTTCGATACCCGTCTGGGCGAGCTGGGGGCAGAACGCCTGTTAGACCGCGTTGATGCTGATGTGGAATATAAAGAAGCCGCCGAAAACTGGCGTAAGCGTATTGTCGATGTGCTGAAACAGCGCGTACCGGCTGACACCGGGGCGCAGGCGGCTCCGACGCTGGCAGGCAGTGTGAATCAGGTCGACAGCAGCCCTTACACCAAAGAAGCGCCGCTGACCGCGACACTTTCCGTTAACCAGAAAATTACCGGCCGCGATTCTGATAAAGACGTGCGTCATCTGGAAATCGAACTCGGTGATTCCGGCCTGCGTTACCAGCCGGGCGATGCGCTGGGGATCTGGTTTGAAAACGATCCGCAACTGGTGCAGGAAATCGTTGAACTGCTGTGGCTGAAAGGCGATGAAATTGTCGAGGTGAACGACAAAAAACTGTCGCTTTCAGAGGCGCTGCAACATCACATCGAACTGACCCAAAACACCACGCCGATTATCGAAAAATATGCCGCGCTGTGCCGCGATGAACACCTGACCGGTCTGCTGGCTGACAAGCCTGCGCTGCAGCAATACGCCCAGACCGTGCCGTTTGCTGACATGGTACGCCGCGCACCGACTGAGCTGGATGCCCAGCAACTGGTGGATTTACTGCGTCCGCTGACGCCGCGCCTGTATTCGATTGCCTCCTCGCAGGCTGAAACTGAAACAGAAGTCCATATTACTGTTGGCGTGGTGCGTTATGACATCGATGGTCGTCCGCGCTCTGGTGGCGCGTCCGGCTTCCTGGCCGATCGTCTGGAAGAAGACGGTGAAGTGAAAGTCTTCATCGAGCATAACGACAACTTCCGTCTGCCAGCGAATCCGGAGACGCCGGTCATTATGATAGGGCCCGGTACCGGCATTGCGCCATTCCGCGCCTTCATTCAGCAGCGTGATAACGACGGCGCCACCGGCAAAAACTGGCTGTTCTTCGGCAACCCGCACTTTACCGATGATTTCCTGTATCAGGTCGAGTGGCAGCGTTACGTGAAAGACGGCTTGCTGACCAATATCTCTCTGGCATGGTCACGGGATCAGGCTGAAAAAGTGTATGTACAGGACAAACTGCGCGAGCAGGGCGCTGAAGTCTGGCAATGGTTGCAGGAAGGCGCACACGTGTATGTCTGCGGCGATGCTAACCGTATGGCGAAAGATGTAGAACAGGCGTTACTGGAAATCATCGCCGAATACGGCGTGATGGATCTGGAAACTGCCGACGAATATCTCAGTGAATTACGCCTTGATCGCCGTTATCAGCGCGACGTCTACTAACGAATCAGAGCAATGAGCGAAAACCTTATGAGCAATAAGTTGTGGAGTGAACTCAATCCCGGTCCGGGCCCGCTGATCGTCGATGCCCCGCTGGCTGACGCCGAACGCCTGAAGAAGGAAAGCAATTTCCTGCGCGGCACCATCACAGAAGATTTAAAAGACGGCCTGACCGGCGGCTTCAACGGTGACAACTTCCTGTTGATCCGCTTCCACGGCATGTATCAGCAGGACGACCGTGATATTCGTGCTGAGCGTGCTGAGCAGAAGCTGGAACCGCGTCACGCCATGATGTTGCGTTGCCGCTTGCCGGGCGGGGTGATGACCCCTGCCCAGTGGCTGGGCATCGACAAATTTGCTGAAGACAGCACGCTGTATGGCAGCATCCGTATTACCAACCGTCAGACCTTCCAGTTCCACGGCATCCTGAAACCGAACGTCAAACCGGTGCATCAGTTGCTGAACAAACTTGGTCTGGATGCACTGGCGACCGCCAACGACGTTAACCGTAACGTGTTGTGTACCTCGAATCCGGTGGAATCTGAACTGCATCAGGAAGCGTATCAGTGGGCGAAGAAAATCTCCGAGCACCTGCTGCCGCGCACCCGTGCTTACGCCGAAGTGTGGCTGGATCAGGAAAAAGTCGAAACCACCGACGAAGAGCCGATCCTGGGGGCGACCTATCTGCCACGTAAATTCAAAACCACCGTGGTGATCCCGCCGCAAAATGACGTGGATCTTCACGCCAACGACCTGAACTTTGTGGCGATTGCCGATAACGGCAAACTGGTCGGCTTCAACGTGCTGGTCGGCGGCGGGCTTTCTATCGCCCACGGTGATAAAGCCACTTACGCACGAACTGCCAGCGAGCTGGGCTTTATTCCGCTGGAGAACACGCTGGCCGTCGCCGAAGCCGTGGTGACCACGCAGCGCGACTGGGGTAACCGTACCAACCGTAAAAACGCCAAAACCAAATACACGCTGGAACGCGTCGGCGTGCCGGTATTCAAAGCCGAAGTTGAAAAACGTGCAGGCATTCAGTTTGGTGATATTCGTCCTTACGAATTCACCGGTCGCGGCGATCGCATCGGCTGGGTAAAGGGCATCGACAAACAATGGCATCTGACACTGTTTATCGAAAATGGCCGTATTCTTGATTATCCGGGCAAGCCGCTGAAAACCGGACTGGCAGAAATTGCTAAGATCCATAAAGGTGATTTCAGGCTTACTGCTAACCAGAACCTGATCGTGGCCGGTGTCGCGGAAAAAGACAAAGACGCGATCGAAACCCTGGCGCGTAATCATGGCCTGATTGACGACGGCGTCACCGAGCAACGTAAAAACTCGATGGCCTGCGTGTCTTATCCGACCTGCCCGCTGGCGATGGCGGAAGCGGAACGTTTCCTGCCTGAGTTTGTAACCAAAGTAGAAGGCATCATGCACGGCCACGGCGTAGGCGATGAACACATCGTGCTGCGTGTGACCGGTTGTCCGAACGGCTGCGGTCGTGCGCTGCTGGCCGAAATTGGTCTGGTGGGGAAAGCGATGAACCGCTACAACCTGCACCTTGGCGGTAACCGCGCCGGAACACGTATTCCGCGCATGTACCGCGAAAATATTTCTGATGCAGAGATCCTGGGCATCATTGACGAACTGGTCGGACGCTGGTCGAAAGAGCGCGAAACCGGTGAAGGCTTTGGCGACTTTGTGATCCGCGCAGGGATCATTAAGCCCGTGCTGGATCCGGCACGTGACTTTTATGATTAAGAGCGATAACCGACAGGAGGCGATATGAGTTTGCTGAACCTTACTCTGGCTGAACTGAATGAACTGCCGAAGTCCGGACAATCCATGGCGCTGGCGGAAATTAACGTCAGCCTCGAAAAATTGTCCGCGCAGGAGCGTGTGCAATGGGCGCTGGAAAATATGCCTGGTGAATTCGCCCTGTCTTCCAGCTTCGGCATTCAGGCGGCGGTCTGTCTGCACTTAGTCACACAGCAGAAACCGGACATTCCGGTGATCCTGACCGATACCGGCTATCTGTTCCCGGAAACCTATCAGTTCATCGATACGTTAACCGAACAGCTGAACCTGAATTTACAGGTATTCCGTGCTGAACATTCGGCAGCCTGGCAGGAAGCGCGTTACGGCAAACTGTGGGAGCAGGGCGTCGAGGGCATCGAGAAATATAATCACATCAATAAAGTCGAGCCGATGAATCGTGCGATTCAGACGCTCGGCGTGCAGACCTGGTTCGCCGGTCTGCGTCGTGAGCAATCCGGCAGCCGTGCGCATCTGCCGGTGCTGGCGGTGCAACGTGGTGTGTTTAAAATCCTGCCGATTATTGACTGGGATAACCGTCAGATCTTCCGTTATCTGCAAGACAACGGCCTGAGCTATCACCCGCTGTGGGATCAGGGCTATCTTTCCGTCGGTGACACGCACACCACGAAAAAATGGGAAGAAGGGATGAAGGAAGAAGACACGCGATTTTTTGGACTGAAACGCGAATGCGGCCTCCATGAATAAATCCCCGTCATACTTCGGGTTGCAGATGCGTTGGCTGCGCGCTCTTACCCCGGTCACATAGTAATCTATGCTCCCGGGGATGCGTTCACTTGCCGCCTTCCTGCAATCCGAATTATTTAGGGGATTCCTGTAATTAACGTCTCAACTCCCCATATTTAATCAGGCGTGTTTCGCCGGTTTCGCCAGATCCTTCAGCAACGGGAATAACACTTTCACCGTATCGCGGGAACGTTTTTCAATGCGTCCCGGCAGGGCTTTATCCAGATACTGCAGATTATCGAACTGGCTCTGATAACGCGTGGTACCCAGCGGGAAGTGGCTGGTGATCGCGCGTTGCTGGAGGCCGTCTTTCTTACCCAGCGCATAGTTAGTCGCCGTCACGTTCAGCAGCGGCAGCCGTGCGTCATCCAGCGCTTTTATGCCATCGCAGCAATGTACGCCTTCGTGGCTTTCTGCCGGAATACCCAGACTGTGCGCAATATTCAGCGCCCGTACGCGGGTGAGTTTCGCCACGGCCACGGAAGTATTCGCGCCGCTGTTGAAATACAACCGGTCACCGGTGATCAGCGAATTCAGGTTGATCACCAGCAGCGTATTTTTCTTCTCTTCAGCACTCATGCGGTTCACAAAGTCTTCCGCGCCTTTAGCACCGGTTTCTTCCGCACTCAGCGCCACGAAACGCAAGCTGTAGTGCGTCGGGATGGCCTGCATGCGTTCGGCCAGCTCAAGCATCACACCAACGCCGGAAGCGTTGTCATCGACCCCCTGCAGCGTCAGGCCGCCGAGATTATGGTTGGTATCACTGTCACTTTGCGGCACATAGGTATCGAAATGCGCCATCACGATGATTTGCTGCGGCACTTCTCCTGCACGTGCGGCAATCACCGACGTGGCGTGAATATTTTGCCAGTTCTTTTTGCCCGCATTGCTGGTGTAAAGATAGCGGGTATCGAAGCCACGTAAATCGCTCGTATATCCTAATTTATTGAACTGCTGATTCAGATAATCCGCAGCGATCAGTTCTGCCGGGCTGCCGGCCATGCGTCCGGGAAAATAGGTGGCGATATGGCGAATTTGCTGACTGGCGATCATCCCCACTGGCGGAAGCGGGGCGGACGCCGCCATCGCATGACCCATACAGACACAGCTCAGGCTCAGCGCCAGCAGCGTCCGCTTCATGCGTAAAAAAGAAAACATAGCCAAAAATCCTTATTTGCTGGTCAATATGACCGGAAGGCAATCAAACAACAGGCCGCGTGTGGCGGTCTTTCTGGGGCGTACAGTATGCGATTGTCTGTGCGATTAGACAATTTCCCGTTATCCCAAACCGCTCTTTTTGTCGGGCTATATTCCATTTAGTAACTAATCATTCCTTTTCGTCATTTCAGATCAATTATTGCCTGCACGTATAGTTTGTTTATTAACTCTGACAATCATTAAAGGCTTTTGTGGACTATCTACCAATATTTGCCGACCTCAAACAACGCCCTGTGCTGGTCGTGGGAGGTGGCGAAGTCGCTGCTCGCAAAATTGATCTCCTCCTGCGGGCAGGTGCGCAAGTACGGATAGTCGCACAGGCACTTTCTCCCGAGCTGGAACAACGCAGACAGGCCGCAGAAGTTAGCTGGTCGGCACAGGCATTTCTGCCGGAACAGCTCGACGATGTTTTTCTGGTGATTGCCGCCACCGACGACGCCGCGTTAAATGCTGAGGTTTTTGAACAGGCCAACCGCCGTCATGTTCTGGCTAACGTGGTTGACGATCAGCCGAAGTGCTCGTTCATTTTCCCTTCGATTGTCGACCGTTCGCCGATTGTGGTCGCGATTTCTTCCAGCGGTAAAGCGCCGGTACTCGCCAGAATGTTGCGCGAGAAGCTGGAAACTCTACTGCCGGGCAGCCTGGGGCAAATGGCCGATATCGCCGGACGCTGGCGCGACAATGTGAAAGTACAGTTCAGTTCAATGCGTGCGCGTCGCCGTTTCTGGGAACAACTGTTTGCCGGACGCTTTGCCAGCCTCGCTTCTGCGGGAAAGCTCGCAGAAGCAGAACAGGCGCTGCAACAGCAGTTAGAAAACGCGGAAGACATCTCGCATCGCGGGAATGTCACGCTGGTCGGTGCCGGGCCGGGTGATGCAGGATTGCTCACCCTTCGCGGGCTGCAGGTGATGCAGCAGGCCGATGTCGTGCTTTACGACTATCTGGTCAGCGAAGACGTGCTGGATTTAGTGCGCCGCGATGCGGACAAGATTTGTGTGGGTAAACGTGCGGGCAGCCATTCTGTCGCGCAGGAAGACACTAACCGTCTGCTGGTCGAACTGGCGCAGCAGGGGAAAAAAGTCGTGCGCCTCAAAGGCGGTGATCCGTTTATTTTCGGACGCGGCGGCGAAGAATTACAGGCGGTGCAGGCGGCAGGCATTCCTTTCCAGGTGGTGCCGGGTGTTACCGCGGCTGCCGGTGCGACAGCCTATGCAGGTATTCCGCTGACGCACCGCGATTACGCGCAAAGTGTGATATTCGTGACCGGGCATTGCCGTCCGGAAAACAACGGCGTGCAGTGGGAGACCCTCGCGAAAGGCCAGCAGACATTGGCGATTTATATGGGCACGCTTAAAGCTGCCGAAATCAGCCAGCAACTGATCGCTCATGGTCGCGCAGCGCATACGCCCGTTGCGGTCATCGGACGGGGAACGCGTTCTGATCAGCAGGTGCTGACCGGAACACTCGATAATCTTGAACATCTGGCTCAGCAGGCGCCGGCGCCGGCGTTATTGGTGATTGGTGAAGTGGTATCACTTCATCAGCAACTGGCCTGGTTTGGGCATCATCCTGAGACTGACGGCACCCAACGCCCGTCGGTTGTGAATTTGGCTTAAAGGATCTGTTATGGACGAAAAACGACTGACTCATTTGCGGCAACTGGAGGCGGAGAGTATCCATATCATCCGTGAAGTGGCTGCTGAATTCGCCAACCCGGTGATGATGTACTCCATCGGGAAAGATTCCTCGGTGATGTTGCATCTGGCGCGCAAAGCTTTCTTCCCGGGCACCTTGCCGTTCCCGCTGCTGCATGTGGATACCGGCTGGAAATTCCGCGAAATGTACGACTTCCGTGACCGCACGGCGAAGAATTACGGTTTTGAGCTGCTGGTGCATAAAAACCCGGAAGGTGTGGCAATGGGCATCAACCCGTTTGTGCACGGCAGTGCCAAACATACTGACATCATGAAAACTGAAGGTCTGAAGCAGGCGCTGAATAAATATGGCTTTGATGCCGCTTTCGGCGGTGCACGCCGTGACGAAGAAAAATCCCGTGCCAAAGAGCGTATCTATTCGTTCCGTGACCGCTTCCACCGCTGGGATCCAAAAAACCAGCGTCCTGAACTGTGGCACAATTACAACGGCCAGATTAACAAAGGCGAAAGCATCCGCGTGTTCCCGCTGTCTAACTGGACTGAGCTGGATATCTGGCAGTACATCTATCTGGAAAATATCGAAATCGTTCCGTTGTATCTGGCCGCACCGCGTCCGGTGCTGGAGCGCGACGGTATGCTGCTGATGGTTGATGATGATCGTATTGATCTGCAACCGGGCGAAGTGATCGAGAAGAAAATGGTGCGTTTCCGCACATTAGGCTGCTGGCCGTTGACCGGTGCTGTTGAATCTGAGGCACAAACGTTGCCGGAGATCATCGAAGAGATGCTGGTATCGACCACCAGTGAACGTCAGGGACGCGCGATCGACCGTGATCAGGCCGGTTCGATGGAACTGAAAAAGCGTCAAGGATACTTCTGAGGAGCCGCAGCTAATGAATAACGCAATTGCACAACAAATCGCGGAGCAGGGTGGCGTTGAAGCTTACCTGCACGCTCAGCAACACAAAAGCCTGCTGCGCTTTCTGACCTGCGGCAGCGTCGATGACGGCAAAAGCACCCTGATCGGGCGCCTGCTGCATGACACCCGTCAGATCTACGAAGATCAGCTGTCTTCTCTGCATAACGACAGTAAACGTCACGGCACCCAGGGCGAGAAACTGGATCTGGCACTGCTGGTGGATGGCTTACAGGCCGAACGCGAACAGGGCATTACTATCGATGTGGCTTACCGTTATTTCTCTACCGAGAAACGTAAGTTCATCATTGCGGACACGCCGGGGCACGAACAGTACACCCGCAATATGGCGACCGGTGCATCGACCTGTGATCTGGCGATTCTGTTGATCGACGCCCGTAAAGGTGTGCTGGATCAAACCCGTCGCCACAGCTTTATTGCGACCTTGCTCGGGATCCGCCATCTGGTGGTGGCCGTCAACAAAATGGATCTGGTGGATTACAGCGAAGCGGTATTCGAGCAGTTTAAACAGGATTATCTGGATTTCGCGCAGCAACTGCCGACCGATCTGGACATCAAATTTGTGCCGCTTTCCGCGCTGGAAGGCGACAACGTTGCCACACCAAGCGAGAAAATGAACTGGTACACCGGCCCGACGTTGCTCGACGTGCTGGAAACGGTAAACATTATTAACATTCGTGAACAGCAACCGATGCGCTTCCCGGTGCAGTACGTTAACCGCCCGAATCTTGATTTCCGTGGCTATGCGGGAACGCTGGCATCCGGTTCTGTCCGTGTCGGTCAGAAGGTGAAAGTATTGCCATCCGGTGTGGAATCTACCGTGGCACGCATTGTGACCTTTGACGGTGATTTGCAGGAAGCCTGGGCGGGCGACGCGATTACGCTGGTGCTGGCCGATGAGCGTGATATCAGCCGTGGCGACACGCTGGTCGATGCAGAAGAAACGGTTAAACCGGTACAAAATGCCAAAGTCGATGTGGTGTGGATGGCCGAGCAACCACTGAGCGTCGGCCAGAGTTACGACATCAAAGTCGGCGGCAAGAAAGCCCGTGCGCGTGTGGAAAATATCGAATATCAGGTGGAAATTAACTCGCTGACGCAGCGTGTGGTAGAAAACCTGCCACTGAATGGTATCGGACTGGTGGAACTGGCCTTCGACGAACCACTGGTGCTGGATAACTATCAGAGCAACGCGGTGACCGGCGGCATGATCTTTATCGATCGGCTGACCAACGTTACCGTGGGTGCTGGTCTGGTACGTGAAGCCATTGAACAGGTATATCAGGAATCGGATAAATACAGCGCATTTGAGCTGGAACTGAACAGCCTGGTTCGACGTCACTTCCCGCACTGGGGTGCGCGCGACCTGCTGGGTGGCAAATAAGATGGCGTCACAAGACAGCACTTTTTTAAAAGATGAGAATGTTGTCTGGCATCCGCACACGGTGACTCGTGCGGATCGCGAAAAGCAACATGGCCATCGTGGTGCGGTGCTGTGGTTCACCGGGCTTTCTGGCTCGGGGAAATCCACCGTGGCCGGTGCGCTTGAACAGGCGCTGTATGCGCAGGGCGTTAGCACTTATCTGCTCGATGGCGATAATGTCCGTCACGGACTGTGCCGTGATCTGGGCTTCACCGACGACGACCGGCGTGAAAACATCCGTCGCGTAGGTGAAGTGGCGAAACTGATGGTGGATGCCGGGCAGGTCGTGCTGACGGCGTTCATTTCACCTCACCGCGCCGAGCGTGAAATGGTGCGTGATTTGCTGGAAGACGGTCAGTTTATTGAAGTGTTTGTGGATACGCCGCTGGCTATCTGCGAGGCACGTGATCCGAAAGGTTTGTATAAAAAAGCCCGTGCGGGTGAACTGAAAAACTTCACCGGTATTGACTCAGAATATCAGCCACCGGAAACCCCGGATGTGCATCTTGATGGTGAACAATTGGTAACACAATTGGTGCCTCAATTATTAGAAGTGATGCGCCAGCGCGCTATTATCAATCCCTGAATGTTGCCGGCCAAACGTCACAGAGCGTGCCGGTTTACACTGAAATACAGGGATCATCTATGCAGGCGTTATTTAGCAGACTTGTCAGTCGGAACCGCGTGGATCGCACCGGGGAAATTACCCCCCGGACACGCGTGCCGATACCGGAAACCGACAGTGCAGACACCGAAGATCCTTCCTACTCCATGCAGGGCGGATTCATCGGGTTTGTCTTCTACTGGCTGGCGTTCGCGATCCCCTTCCTGGTTTACGGTTCAAATACCCTTTTTTTCCTGCTCTACACCTGGCCGTTCTTCCTGGCGCTGATGCCCGTTTCCGTCCTGATAGGCATTGCGTTCAGCACGTTCTTTGGCGGTGGCTGGTTTAAAACCTCTCTGGCCAGCGCGGTCTGCGTTATCGGCATGTTCTGGACAGTCTTCTCTTTCCTGTCTGGCTGGTGACTTTTCCTGGCGGTTTTCCCTGCAAATTCCCTTCACGATGTAACCCATTGTGTCATTCTCACCCTTAATTGCGTGCGTAAGTCTGATTCTCACCGGCTTTACCACTGCCACAGTGGAGTCAGAGGGAAAGTTGTGGGATGATTGTCCAGCTTTTTTAGGGGGCGGGGATGGGCAAACTAACACTGCTATTACTGATTTTACTTGGCTGGCTACAGTATTCGCTGTGGCTGGGTAAGAATGGTATTCACGATTATGTACGTGTAAACGATGACGTTCAGGTGCAACAAGTTAATAACGGCAAACTGAAATCACGTAATGATCAACTTTTCGCAGAAATCGACGATTTAAACGGCGGTCAGGAAGCGATCGAAGAACGCGCACGCAATGAACTGGGCATGATTAAACCCGGCGAGACTTTTTATCGTCTGGTGCCTGACAACAAACGTGCGCCTGGTAGCACCGTTTCGCAAAACAACCTGAATCAATAGCCATGAGCCATATCGCTGTTTCCCTTCCAGAGGTTATTGCCGTGTTACCGGCTGCCGGCATTGGCAGCCGTATGCAGGCAGAATGCCCCAAGCAATATCTTTCTATTGGCGGTAAGACGCTGATAGAACACTCAATTTTCGCTTTGCTGCAAAGCGGCAAAGTCAGTCAGGTTATCGTGGCATTAAGCCCGCACGATACGCAATTCGAACAACTTCCCATTGCCCGTGATCCGCGTATTCGCGTGGTTGCAGGCGGTGCGGAACGTGCTGAGTCGGTGATGGCCGGGCTGGATGTTGCCGGAGACAGCGGCTGGGTGTTGGTACATGATGCGGCGCGCCCGTGTCTGCATCCTGACGATCTCCATAATCTGCTGGCGATTGCCACCACCAGTAAAGTGGGCGGGATCCTTGCCGCCCCCGTGCGCGACACGATGAAGCGTGGTGAACCGGGCATTACAGCGATTGCACATACGGTCGATCGTCAGGACCTGTGGCATGCACTGACGCCGCAATTTTTCCCGCTCGAATTACTGAAAACCTGCCTGCGCCGTGCACTCAATGAAGGTGCGGTGGTCACAGATGAAGCCTCGGCAATGGAATATTGCGGTTTTCATCCTATGCTGATCCCGGCACGGGCCGATAATATTAAAGTCACAAGGCCAGAAGATCTGGCCCTGGCTGAATTCTATTTAACCCGCTTATCCCAGGAGGAGAACGCATAATGCGTATCGGTCACGGTTTTGATGTACATAAATTTGGCGGCGAAGGCCCGCTGGTGATCGGTGGTGTGCGTATCCCTTATCCGCAGGGTTTACTGGCGCATTCAGATGGTGATGTTGCCCTGCACGCGGCTACGGACGCACTGCTTGGTGCCGCTGCGCTGGGAGATATAGGTAAACTTTTCCCGGACACTGACCCGGCATTCAAAGGTGCTGACAGCCGCGAACTGCTGCGCGAAGCCTGGCGCCGTATCCGTGCAAAAGGCTACAAGCTGGGCAATCTGGATATCACGATCATCGCACAGGCACCGAAAATGGCTCCGCACATCCCGCAGATGCGCGTGTTTCTGGCAGAAGATCTGCAATGTCATATGGATGACGTCAACGTGAAAGCCACGACAACCGAACAGCTGGGCTTTACTGGCCGTGGCGAAGGTATTGCCTGCGAAGCCGTTGCTCTGCTGATTAAGGAATGATGTTGTGGAAGATTACCGCATGATAGATATGTCCCGTCTCACCTGGTTGCTGGGCGAGCCTGTTGCCACCGGCCTGCTGAAAGCCAATCCCGAAGACTTTATTGTCGAAGAGGATCTGGGTTTTGAGCCGGATGGCGAAGGTGAACATCTGTTGGTGCGGATCCGCAAAAATGGCTGTAACACGCAGTTTGTCGCGGAACAACTGGCGCGATTTGCCAAAGTGCATCCGCGCGATGTCAGTTATGCCGGTCTCAAAGACCGTCATGCCGTTACCGAACAATGGTTTTGCCTGCATCTGCCGGGCAAGACTGATCCCGATTTAAGCCAGTTTGATCTCGAAGGCTGCGAAGTTGTCCGCGCCTCACGCCATCGCAAAAAGATGCGTATCGGTACGCTGAAAGGCAACGCGTTTACGCTGGTGCTGCGTCAGGTAAGCGATATGGCTGATGTCGAGGCGCGTCTGGAAAAAATCACCCAACAGGGCGTACCGAACTATTTCGGCACTCAGCGTTTTGGCCGTGGTGGCAATAATCTGGTGCAGGCGAAACGCTGGGCAACCAATGAAGCCCGTCCGAAAGAACGCGCCAAACGCAGCTTCTATCTTTCCGCCAGCCGCAGTGCGATGTTCAATATCGTCGCCAGCCAGCGTCTGGCCGATGGCACCGTACGTCAGCCGATGCTGGGCGATGCCCTGCAACTGAATGGCCGTGGCAGTTGGTTTGTGGCGAAAGCCGAAGAGTTCGAATCGCTGCTACCGCGCGTTGAAAACGGTGAATTGCTGGTAACCGCACCATTGCCGGGAGATGGCCCGCTGGGCACACTCGAAGACGCTGAAGCCTATGAGCTGGCCTGTCTGAATGGTCAGGAGGATTTACTGTCGCTGCTTAACCGTGAGAGGGTCGAACCGGCACGTCGTGCCATCATGCTGCAACCTTTGCAGATGCAATGGCAGCGCTGGGATGATGTTACTCTGGAACTCAAATTCTGGTTACCGGCCGGCAGTTATGCCACCAGCGTGGTGCGTGAACTGATGAATCTGGATGAAAGTGATGCGGATATTACTGAGTAACGACGACGGCGTACTGGCTCCGGGTATACAGGCGCTGGCGTCAGCACTGCGTGAATTTGCTGACGTGACGCTGGTGGCCCCTGATCGTAACCGTAGCGGCGCATCTAATGCGTTGACGCTGGACGGCCCGTTGCGTATTCAGTCTTACCCTAACGGGGATACCGCCGTAATTAACGGTACGCCGACCGATTGTGTGTATCTTGGCGTGAATACGCTGATGCGCCCTAAGCCAGATATCGTGGTCTCTGGCATCAATGCGGGGCCGAATCTGGGTGACGACGTCATCTATTCCGGTACGGTTGCCGCCGCGATGGAAGGCCGCCATCTGGGCTTTCCCGCGCTGGCGGTCTCACTGGACGGCCATCAGCATTATGACACGGCGGCGATCATCACCTGTCGGATCCTCAGGGCTCTGGCGCGTGAGCCTTTGCGTACTGGCAAAATTCTGAATATTAACGTCCCGGATTTGCCACTTTCGCAGATCAAAGGGATCAAGGTGACGCGTTGCGGTAGCCGTCATCCGGCCGAGCAGGTATTTTGTCAGCAGGACCCGCGTGGTCAGGACTTGTACTGGATTGGCCCGCCGGGGGATAAATTTGATGTCGCACCTGATACTGATTTTGCTGCTGTCGCGCAAGGTTATGTTTCAGTGACGCCACTTCAGGTGGATTTAACCGCCTATGCGGCTCAGGATGTCGTGGTCTCATGGTTGGAAAAGGCCGGGGTGAGCGCGAATGGTGAATAAACCGATGTACAACCTGCTGGAACAACTTCGCCAGCAGGGCATTCATGATGAAAAACTGTTGCATGCCATAGAATCTGTGCCGCGTGAGCGTTTCGTGGATGAGGCATTTCAGCATAAAGCTTACGAAAACACTGCGTTGCCTATTGGCTCCGGTCAGACCATTTCTCAGCCTTATACCGTGGCGAGAATGACCGAGCTGCTGCGCCTTGAACCCTCTTCACGCGTGCTGGAAATTGGCACCGGGTCAGGCTATCAGACTGCGATTCTGGCACACCTGGTTGAACATGTTTTCTCGGTTGAGCGCATCAAAGGGTTGCAGTGGCAGGCCAAAAGACGCCTCAAGCAACTCGATTTGCATAATGTCTCCACCCGTCATGGTGACGGCTGGCAGGGCTGGCCTTCGCGTGGCCCGTTCGATGCCATTATTGTCACTGCTGCACCTCCTGAAATACCTCAAGATCTACTGCAACAACTCGATGATGGCGGCGTATTAATTCTGCCCGTGGGCGAAGAAAATCAAACATTGCAACGGGTCACACGACGTGGTGATGAGTTTGTTGCAGAGACTATCGAAGCCGTTCGTTTTGTCCCGCTGGTGAAAGGCGAGCTCGCCTGAAACCGGTGATAAGCCGATCCCAGCAGGACTAACCTCTTAAAATTTAAATACAACTGTTATATGGTGCTGTACTGGCGATGTTGATAGCATCCACTACAGTTTTTTATGGCACAGCGGCATTTGGGCAAAGGCCTGAATGAGCATGTTGCCTGCCCGCACCGTGTCTGATGACACGAAAAGCGCCAGCTGGCGCGGTGTGCGAGGTTAAAGAGATATTCTGAGATTGCCGTAACGGGGGAAATATGAGCACGGGAAGCCCAATAAAAACACTAAGCCGCATTGTAATGTGTACTTTTATCAGTGCCTGGATGGCGGGATGTACGAACAATTCAACGACATCTGCACCCATCAGCAGCGTTAATGGCGGCGGTGGCAGTGGCAATAGTAGTCAGAATACTCTGAATTCCACTCCGCAAATGGCGCCTGCTGTCGGCCCTGGCGGACACATTGTGTACAACCGCAGCTATAACTCAATCCCTAAGGGAAGTTACAGTGGCAGCACCTATCAGGTGAAGCGTGGCGACACTCTGTTTTATATTGCATGGATCACGGGCAATGACTTCCGCGACCTGGCCGCGCGCAATAATATCCCAGAGCCATACAGCCTCGAAGTTGGCCAGACAATCCAGATAAATAACGTCTCTTCCGCAGCAAGTACCGGGGGTGCGATAGCGGTCACAGATGCCACAAATGGCGGTGTTCCGAAAGTTCCAACCGGGGGCATGCTCACAGGTTCTGTGGTTGCATCTCAACCAACTACCACGTATTCTGATTCTTCTGGTAAACAGAATGTAGGCAAGATGTTGCCTTCATCAGGTGCAGTTACTACCACCACAACACCTGTTGCTGTAGCCAGCACTCCCGTCGCCACATCTACAAATAATGGCGGTCCGGTTTCCTCCTGGAAATGGCCGACTGACGGGAAAATTATCGATAATTTCTCAGCTTCTGAAGGGGGAAATAAGGGGATCGATATTGCTGGTTCGCGTGGACAGTCTGTCGTAGCAACCGCCTCGGGGCGTGTGGTCTACGCCGGTAATGCTCTTCGCGGTTACGGTAATCTGATCATCATCAAACACAATGATGATTACCTGAGCGCCTATGCACATAACGATACAATGCTGGTCCGGGAACAACAAGAAGTGCAGGCGGGTCAAAAAATAGCGACTATGGGTAGCACCGGAACCAGTTCAGTAAGATTGCATTTTGAAATTCGTTACAAGGGGAAATCCGTAAACCCGCTGCGTTATCTTCCGCAGCGATAAATCGGGGCAGAGCATCGATTCTGCCCTCGGGACCACGGGTAGGAGCAGCTTATGAGTCAGAATACGCTGAAAGTTAACGAGTTACATGATGATGTAGATTTCGATGAGAACAGCGCTGAAGCCTTTGACGAGAAAGCAATAGTCGAAGAGACTGCCGACAACGATGCTGAAGAAGAATTGTTGTCGCAGACTGTAAGCCAACGAGTGCTGGATGCCACTCAACTGTACCTCGGTGAAATCGGTTATTCCCCTCTGCTTACCGCAGAAGAGGAAGTTTATTTCGCACGACGCGCGCTGCGGGGAGATGTTCCTTCCCGCCGCCGTATGATTGAAAGTAATCTGCGTTTGGTGGTTAAAATTGCCCGCCGCTACAGTAACCGCGGTCTGGCACTGCTGGATTTGATCGAGGAAGGTAACCTGGGTCTGATCCGTGCGGTTGAAAAATTCGACCCTGAGCGCGGCTTCCGTTTCTCTACCTATGCAACATGGTGGATCCGTCAGACAATCGAACGGGCGATTATGAATCAAACCCGTACTATTCGTCTGCCGATTCATATCGTTAAAGAACTGAACGTTTACCTGCGTACCGCACGTGAACTTGCACATAAACTGGACCATGAACCGAGCGCTGAAGAGATTGCTGAGCAACTCGACAAACCGGTACATGACGTCAGCCGTATGTTGCGCCTGAATGAACGCATCACTTCTGTAGACACCCCATTGGGTGGTGACTCAGAGAAAGCGTTGTTAGATATTCTGGCGGATGAAAAAGACAACGGCCCGGAAGACACCACACAAGACGACGATATGAAACAGAGTATCGTGAAGTGGTTATTCGAGTTGAATGCAAAACAGCGTGAAGTGCTGGCGCGTCGTTTTGGCCTGTTAGGCTATGAAGCGGCAACGCTGGAAGATGTGGGCCGCGAAATTGGTCTGACACGTGAACGTGTTCGTCAGATTCAGGTAGAAGGTTTGCGTCGCCTGCGTGAAATCCTGCAGGGGCAAGGACTGAGTATCGAAGCACTTTTCCGTGAGTAAATAACTCACAGGCAATTGCCACAATATGCAGCATCCAATAAAAACGGTGGGTTAATCCCCACCGTTTTTTTATGCATCCGGTTCAGTTCAGCGGACGTTTACACCATATCTTTCAGACGATAGATCCATTCCAGCGCCTGACGTGGCGATAAAGAATCTGCATCCAGTGACTCCAGTGCCTCAACTGCCGGAGACACTTCTTCGGTCAGTAAAGCCAGTTGCGGACCGTCAACTTTGCTGGCGGCAGCGTTGTTCGACAACGTTTCCAGCTCTTTCAGTTTCTGACGGGCGCGCTTAATCACATCACGTGGCACACCAGCCAGTGCGGCAACGGCCAGACCATAACTCTTGCTGGCGGCGCCATCCTGTACGCTGTGCATAAACGCGATAGTGTCGCCGTGTTCGATAGCATCCAGATGCACGTTGACGGTGCCTTCCATTTTTTCCGGCAGGGTGGTCAGCTCGAAATAATGGGTGGCGAACAACGTCATGGCTTTAATACGGCTGGCGAGGTTTTCCGCACATGCCCATGCCAGCGACAAACCATCGTACGTTGATGTCCCGCGCCCGATTTCATCCATCAGCACCAGGCTGTTTTCGGTCGCGTTGTGCAGGATATTCGCCGTCTCTGTCATTTCCACCATAAAGGTCGAACGCCCGGAAGCCAGATCGTCCGCGGCACCGACACGGGTGAAGATGCGATCCACCGGCCCGATGACAGCGGCTTCCGCCGGTACATAGCTGCCGATATGCGCCATCAGAACAATCAGTGCTGCCTGGCGCATATAGGTACTTTTACCGCCCATGTTCGGACCGGTGATAATAAGCATCCGTCGCGCCGGGGACATGTTCAGCGGGTTAGAAATAAACGGTTCACTTAGCACCTGCTCAACCACCGGATGGCGACCGCCGGTAATATTAATACCCGGTTTTTCACTCATGGTCGGACAGGCGTAATTGAGCGTGTAAGCACGTTCCGCCAGATTGCTCAGCACATCCAGTTCGGCCAGTGCACTGGCGCTTTGCTGTAATGCAGACAGGTGCGGCATCAGCAAATCGAACAACTCTTCGTACAGCGCCTTTTCCAGAGACAAGGCTTTACCTTTGGAGGTCAGCACCTTGTCTTCGTACTCTTTCAGCTCAGGAATGATGTAGCGCTCGGCATTTTTCAGCGTCTGGCGACGGACGTAATGAATCGGCACCAGATGGCTCTGCCCACGGCTGACCTGAATGTAATAACCGTGAACGCCGTTGAAACCGACTTTCAGCGTATCCAGCCCCAGCTTTTCACGTTCGCGGATCTCCAGACGATCGAGATAATCCGTCGCGCCGTCTGCCAGCGCACGCCATTCATCCAGCTCAGCGTTGTAACCTGGTGCGATTACGCCACCGTCACGCACCAGAACCGGCGGGCTTTCGATCACAGCGCGTTCAAGCAGTTCCACCAGTTCGGTAAAGTCACCGGTTTGCTCCACCAGCGTTTTCACATGAGCGGCTTCGGTTCCCTGCAAGATCTCGCGGATTTCCGGCAGTTGCTGCATGGCATGACGCATACGGGCCAGATCACGCGGACGTGCGCTGCGCAGTGCCAGACGTGCCAGAATACGCTCGAGGTCGCCGACCTGACGCAGCACCGGCTGTAAATCGGCGGTGATATCCTGTAACGCACCAATCGCCTGCTGACGATGCGTCAGCAGTTTGATATCGCGGCTCGGCATGTGGATCCAGCGCTTGAGCATGCGGCTGCCCATCGGCGTTACGGCCTGATCCAGCACTGCCGCCAGCGTGTTCTCTACACCACCCGCCAGATTTTGCGTCAGCTCCAGATTACGGCGCGTGGCCGCATCCATAATAATCCCATCCTGCTGGCGCTCCATGGTGACGCCACGGATATGCGGCAGGGCGGTGCGCTGGGTATCTTTAACGTATTGCAGCAGACAACCGGCAGCACGCAGCGCCTGAGCAGCCTGCTCAACGCCGAAGCCGCTCAGATCGCGGGTACCGAATTGCAGATTAAGCTGCTGTTTCGCGGTTTCCAGCTCGAATTCCCACATCGGACGGCGGCGCAGGCCACGGCGGGAGGAAATCAGCGACATGGCTTCAAAGCTTTCCGGGTAGAGTAATTCCGCCGGATTTGTGCGCTGTAATTCGGCTGCCATGGTTTCCAGATCGTCAGGCTGTGCGACGCGGAAACGGCCGGAACTGATATCCAGCGTGGCATAACCAAACCCGCGCCCGTCCTGCCAGATAGCCGCCAGCAGGTTATCATGACGCTCGCTCAGCAATGCTTCGTCACTGACGGTGCCCGGCGTGACGATGCGTACCACTTTGCGTTCAACCGGCCCTTTACTTAGGGCCGGGTCGCCAATTTGTTCAGCAATCGCGACGGATTCCCCTAGCTGGACCAGTTTCGCCAGATAACCTTCTACCGCATGATAAGGCACGCCCGCCATCGGGATCGGCTCACCGGCAGAAGCGCCGCGTTTGGTCAGGGAGATATCCATCAGCTGAGATGCGCGTTTCGCATCGTCATAAAACAGTTCGTAAAAGTCACCCATGCGATAGAACAGCAGAACTTCCGGGTTCTCAGCTTTCAGACGCAGATACTGCTGCATCATCGGGGTGTGGGCATCCAGGTTTACATTATTTGTCATAGACTTAATCTTTTTAATCCATTTTTCGACGCGATGGGTTTAAGGATTTTTTCTGTTGCGTATCTTAGCCCAGCGGGCAAGAAGCTGTCACAACTAAAAATGGAAAGCATCGCGCAAACCAGACATGTAACACCCCCTTCGTTTGCAGAGCGTAAAGGTCAGGGGATTTGAACATGTTGCAACGGGCGTAATAATAGAGTTTTTATTTTTTTGAGAATAATAATAAGGAGGTGATAATAATAAAAAACGTGCCGTTATATTAATGGGTTAGTTGTTCGTAATATTATTAATAATAAGTATATAAAATGAATTAAGTGTGGATATGAATGTTTTACTCCTCTGCTAGGGTGATGGCTGTTCCCGGATGATCTTATTAATACGGGATTTTTCCACGCTATTTATCCATCTTTGCGGAGAAGTATTATGCAATTGCAATTTAAATTAAACATGATCAACGATGCCTGGTATCCCACTCTCGATTTGAATGAGATTAAATCAACGTCTGGCGGCGCGGTTGATATTAAAGAAAAGTTAGTGATCGTATTTTCAGCACCCGGAAAAATAACTGCCGGTGATATTAATGTCGAAACCAATCCGTGGAAACCGCTCGGCACGAAAGTGGAATCCACGGAAGTTGGCGGCGGGATTTTTGATGTCAAAGTGACGATTGAGCCGACCGATGGACAGCCTGTGGGCGATGCCATTCAGAAAATTCATATGGGGCTGAACGTCTCCTCTGCGGATTCGCCTGCCTGGTCTGATTTCCGCGAAACCTTTGCGCTGGCCGCTGATGAAGAACCGGGTGTTACCGGTGAATTGTCGGTCAGTTGTCCGCCGTTGCCTGCCGGGCTGACAAATGCCGCACTCGAACTGCGTCTGGTGCGCGGCGATAAAACATTGCGCGTTTTGCCAGAGTTTGGTCACGTCTCTAAATTTTCCGTCAATGCGGGGAATTACAGTGTCTTTGCAGCAGAATTAAGCACGGAAGACGGTACTGTCCGCGTGCCTGTCAATCTCGGACAGACAGAAATCACCATTGATAAAGGCCGTACCACCTCGCTGGCCGTCACTTTCGGCGCTGTGGATCGCAGTACAACTATTGATGTGGCACTGAATTTTTCAGGCATTGCCGGTTTGCGCGATGAAGAGCTGACGCTGATTTGCAGCGAGAACGGCACAGATAAACTGAGCCTGCCAGTACGCTCCGGCCAGCAATATCGTCTGGAACATTTACCTGCTACCGGCTGCTTTGAAATCCGTATTGCCGATTTACGTCTGAACAATATTCATTATCTGTTTGATGATTACGACGGTCAGTTCGACGGCCAGTATCACAGTATTAACTTCACTCAGGCGCAGGTCAGCCAGCGTGGTGATTCACAGCCAAATGCTGCGAAGCTGACGGTCAGTGTGAAAGCGGAAAGCGCGGTCAGTAAATCCATTTCCCTGCGACTGACAGACAATTCGGCTACACCTCGTCAGTACCGCTTCGATGCGATTGCCGCGCAAAATGGCAGCATTGAGCAGCCAGTTCTGGTTGTGCCGGGTTCTTATACCGTGGTCTCGGGAACCTTTATTCACAACGGCATCGTACATTACGTGGATGTCAGCCCTCAGCCGTTACTGGTCAGCGCGAATGCACCGGCACAGCTGAATGTGACGATTGTGAAAGGGGCGAATCTGCACGTGAAAGGTTTCCCTGAGTTCCTCACCTTTGGTGCCTGCGCCAATATGGTGCCGACTAACGTGGATGATTTTGCCGCGGCGCGTGTGTCTTCAATTTTCAAATATTCCGGTGATGACGGCATGGGCGATGCGGGCGATTATCTGTCACCGTCTAAAGAACCGACGCTGCAAATTATTAAAATGGCACGGGACGTCTCCGCCAAACTGAATGAACCCGTGTTGCCGCTGATGGTGTCTTACACCTGTAACTTATCATTGGGTGATGTGCCGAATATTATTGCTGATCCGGTACGCCATAAATTCAGCTTCGCCAACTTTATTCAGTCGTTGCAAATGGCGCAATCCCAGCAGGATGCGGAACATCCGGTACCAGCCGGGTATATTGTGAATCCGGATTATCTCGGCGAATGCCAGAAATACGGTTTCCTGCCAACGTATGAAATTCCGGTTCGTCAGCCTCTGAGCGAAGCACTTGCCCACCACAATGTGAATGTGCAGGTTCCGGCAGGCATCACCAATACCCTGAAAGGCTATATCCGGGCGGTAAACTGGCTGACGCGCGTGGTTGCGCCAGACGTCGTACTCGGCTGGCAGGTCAACCTGTGGGGAGTGGCAGGTTCGCAGTGGATTTATAAAGATTTCGTCTACGATGATGTTTTTGATGCCGCTGACGGGCAACATAAAAAAATGACGGTTGATCCGTTCACTGCGGGCAGACTGACGGCGCAATATGCATTGCTGGTCGGCGTGTTTGATGACATCGAATATATCCGTGCAGACGGTTCTCCTGACGTGGCGAAGGGCGCTGATTTTATGGCCGCTGACCGTTATGAGGCTGATGACTTCACTATCCGTTCATATGCCAATGGTTATTGTTATTCGCCATACGAATGGGAGCGTACGTTCGATTTCTGCGCATCCTTAAGTCGCCACCTGCGTCAACCGGTTCTGCCATGGCAGATCCCGGCCAGCCATCTGCCAACTTCCGCAGATGAGGTTAATGCTGATTTCAACACCCAGAACTGGGGCAGCGGCGGCAGCTACCTGATGGGGCATTCCGAAATTGGTGCCTCGGTGGATGCCATCCATGAACGCCTTCTGCCGCTGAAATTCGATGCCGCTTATGCCTCAATGATGGGCCACGACACCCGGGAACTGTTCTCCCGGCATTCATGGGATCTTTCCACACCTAAGTATCTGGATTTCCCGTCACGCGGTATTTTCCATGTCCACCTGGGCGGCGGAGCGACGACCGGGGTGATCAGCGGCGTGGGTGATGCCAGCAGCTGGATGCGCAACAAGCTGAAAGCTTATCGTGATAATCCGGTGAAATTTGAGGAAAGCAGTACGCTTAAATCAGGCAGCCAGTGGCGTTCCAAGACGCCGTCGGTGAAATAATTACGCAGTATTTTTAACACGTGCGGGTCCGTTACAGCGGGCCCGTCACTTAGAATTTTTGTGCCTTGTAAAGACGATGATTTTCAGTTTTTTCGGCTTTAATAATGCTCTACCATATCCGCACCTCTTTTATTGCATGGTTACGGATATCCGATGCGCCACCTGGCAGTCATTCTTCCCCTGGTTCTTACACTTTCTGCATGTAGCAGTAATAAGCCCGCACCTCAACCTGAAGGCCCGCGAAATCCTTTTTCCGATGGAAGAAATGCCAGTGCGAATACGGTTCCCGCTGGTGGTTTTCTGCTGCAGGCTGAGCACACCGGTGCCGTCCAGACCGGTGATTTCGCCTATGATCCGGCCATGAACCAGTTTGTTGACAAAATGGTGCGCGAGCACGGATTTGACCGTCAGCAATTGCATGATGTCCTGTCGCAAACCAAACGTCTGGGATTTGTATTACGACTGATGGATCAGCAGGCGCCATCTGGCCCGCCATCTACCGTGCCGAATGGCGCATGGAACCGCTATCGCAGCAAATTCATTACGCCGGATAACGTGCAAAACGGCGTAGTGTTCTGGAATCAGTATCAGGATGCGTTACAGCGTGCGGAGCAGGTTTACGGCGTGCCGCCGGAAATCATTGTCGGGATTATCGGTGTGGAAACCCGCTGGGGACGCGTAATGGGTAAAACCCGCATAATCGATGCGCTGGCGACCTTATCCTTTGCTTATCCGCGCCGGGCAGAATATTTCTCCGGCGAGCTGGAAACCTTCCTGCTGATGTCCCGCCGTGAAGGCGATGATCCGCTGAGTTTACGTGGTTCCTTTGCGGGTGCGATGGGCTACGGCCAGTTTATGCCATCCTCTTATAAGGACTACGCTGTAGACTTTAACGGTGATGGTCATGCCAACCTGTGGGATCCGATTGATGCCATCGGCAGTGTTGCCAATTATTTCAAGGCACACGGCTGGACGAAAGGCGCACCGATTGCGGTGCCGGCAGCAGGCCAGGCGCCTCTGCTGGAGAATGGCTTCAAAACCAAGTATCCGCTGTATACGCTCAAAGCAGCGGGGCTTAGCCCGCTGGGTTCACTGGGCAATTATCAGGAAGCCAGCTTGCTGCGCCTTGATATGGGCACTAATTACCAGTACTGGTACGGATTGCCGAATTTCTACACCATCACCCGCTACAACCACAGCGTGCATTATGCGATGGCGGTATGGCAACTGGGTGAAGCGGTGAAAGCCGCGCGCTAACGCCGGTGAGTTAATCTTTCATGAGGGCCGCAGATTGTGGCCCTTCTTTTTCTTTTTATTCCAATTCTGAATACATCGCGCAAAACGCTTCGACGGGACTCACAGACCGGAAGAGAAATGCTAACATCGGGTCAGTTTCAGATGACCCGCCAGGAGGGAGTATGAGCGAAAAACGTTTACATGAACTGAGTGTGGAAATCGGGGCGGCGCTGAAAGCGAAGGGATGGTGGGTAACCTGTGCGGAATCCTGTACCGGTGGCCTGATTGCCAAAGCGATTACCGATATTGCTGGAAGCTCCGCCTGGTTTGACCGCGGATTTGTCACTTACAGCAATGCGGCCAAGCATGAATTGCTGGGCGTTTCTGAAAGCACGCTTGAGCAATATGGCGCAGTGAGTGAGCAGGTGGTGCATGAAATGGCACTGGGCGTGTTACATGCGGCGGGTGCTGATGTGGCGGTTTCGGTCAGCGGTATCGCCGGCCCTGACGGGGGTTCTGCAGAAAAGCCTGTCGGCACTGTCTGGTTTGGATTTGCCGGAAAAGACGGACGGGTTCTGACCGCGAAACAGCAGTTTTCCGGCGATCGCGAAGCAGTGCGTTTGCAAGCTGCTGTTTTTTCGTTACAAACTGCATTGCGTGAGTTTATTAAAAATTAGGCTTGATACTGTATGAGCATACAGTATAATTACTGCCAATTACCTGTACATAAATTATATTCAGTGATGCAGGCGGGATGTTCCCCTGTATCAGACGAGGAGTAAAAATGGCTATTGATGAGAACAAGCAAAAAGCGTTAGCTGCAGCACTGGGCCAGATTGAAAAGCAATTCGGTAAAGGCTCCATCATGCGTCTGGGTGAAGATCGCTCTATGGACGTCGAAACGATCTCTACCGGCTCTTTGTCTTTGGATATCGCGTTAGGTGCTGGCGGCTTGCCAATGGGCCGTATCGTTGAAATTTATGGTCCGGAATCCTCCGGTAAAACCACGCTGACTCTGCAGGTTATCGCTGCTGCACAGCGTGAAGGCAAAACCTGTGCGTTCATCGATGCAGAACACGCGCTGGACCCTATCTACGCTAAAAAACTGGGCGTCGATATCGATAACCTGCTGTGTTCTCAGCCAGATACCGGTGAACAGGCTCTGGAAATCTGTGATGCGCTGACCCGTTCAGGCGCCGTTGACGTTATCATCGTTGACTCCGTTGCCGCACTGACGCCAAAAGCTGAAATCGAAGGCGAAATTGGTGACTCTCACATGGGCCTCGCAGCTCGTATGATGAGCCAGGCGATGCGTAAGCTTGCGGGTAACCTGAAAAACGCCAATACCCTGCTGATCTTCATCAACCAGATCCGTATGAAAATCGGTGTGATGTTCGGTAACCCGGAAACCACCACCGGCGGTAACGCCCTGAAATTCTATGCCTCTGTACGTCTGGATATCCGTCGTATCGGCGCTATCAAAGAAGGTGATGTGGTTGTCGGTAGTGAAACACGTGTGAAAGTCGTGAAGAACAAAATCGCCGCACCATTTAAACAAGCTGAATTCCAGATCCTGTACGGCGAAGGTATCAACATCAACGGCGAACTGATCGACCTGGGCGTTAAGCACAAACTGATCGAGAAAGCGGGTGCATGGTACAGTTACAACGGCGAGAAGATTGGTCAGGGTAAAGCGAACTCTTGTAACTACCTCAAAGAAAACCCGAAAGTTGCTGCTGAACTGGACAAAAAACTGCGTGATATGCTGCTGAGCGGCACCGGTGAATTGAGCGTTGCGACTACTGCTGAAGACGCTGACGACAACATGGAAACCAGCGAAGAGTTTTAATTTCGCGGTTGTCTGACAAAGACATTTGAAGGGCAGGGGACTTTGTCCGCTACTTTCAACAGTCGTTAAAATGCCAGTCTGGTTTCCAGACTGGCATTTTGCATATCAGGGGGAAATCTTATGCCCGATGAAAAAATACTTAATGAAAAAATCGTCGACCTGAAAAAATTGCTGGAAGACGTTGCGCAAAACAGTGAGTCCACGCTGTTTGAGCCGCAGAAAAAAGACGGTGATGCAGCGAAAATCAACACGCTGATTAACCGCGCTATGCGCCTGCTTTCTCAGCGTGATCACGGCGAAACAGAGTTGCGCCGCAAGTTGCTTATTCCACCAATGCCTTTTGTTAAACCTCAGAATAAGAAAAACAGCTGGTCATCACGTAAAAAAGCGGAGCAAAATGCGTTTGCTGAAGAAGAGGTGGTGAGAGCTAAACCTCAGCCGCGGCCAGTGCCAGAAGAAATTGCGGAAGAACATGTGCAGGCGGTGATTGACTACTGCTATCAGCATCACTGGCTCGATGATGCCAAATTTGCCAGCCGTTATATTTCCGGTCGCAGTAACAAAGGTTACGGTGCGCAGCGCATCCGTTCGGAATTACTGCAAAAAGGCGTCGATAAAGAAATCATTACAGTGGCGCTGGAAAACACTGAGGTAGACTGGTGCGTTCTGGCGCGGGATTTGGCCGTCAGGAAATTTGGTGAAAATTTACCGACTGACTGGAAAGAAAAATCAAAAGTTCTGCGTTATTTGCTCTACCGGGGCTTCTTTCAGGAAGAAATACAGTCTATTTATCGCGATTTTGACGATTGACCGCATACGGTATTTTACTTCCCCGCGCAGAAATTTTATCTTATCCGCACTTTTTCGTTCGTGAGCTGAACAGATTGCTGCCATATGCAGCGTTATCCGGCTCAAGAGCCGTTCTTCCAGCATGATTCCGGGACATTTATGAGCAAGAGCACCGCTGAGATCCGTCAAGCGTTTCTCGATTTCTTCCATAGTAAGGGACACAACATTGTTTCAAGCAGTTCGCTTGTCCCGACAAACGATCCGACACTGTTGTTTACCAATGCCGGGATGAACCAATTTAAAGATGTTTTCCTCGGTCTGGATAAGCGTGATTACAACCGCGCCACCACATCTCAGCGTTGCGTCCGCGCAGGCGGTAAGCACAACGACCTCGAAAACGTCGGTTATACCGCACGTCACCACACCTTCTTCGAAATGCTGGGCAACTTCAGCTTCGGTGATTACTTCAAACACGATGCCATCAACTACGCCTGGGAACTACTGACCGGCGAAAACTGGTTTAATCTGCCGAAAGAGAAGTTGTGGGTCACCGTCTATGAGACTGATGACGAAGCCTTCGAAATCTGGGAAAAAGAAGTCGGCGTTCCAAAAGAACGTATTATCCGCATTGGCGATAATAAAGGCGGCGCATTTGCTTCTGATAACTTCTGGCAGATGGGCGATACCGGCCCTTGCGGCCCTTGTACCGAGATTTTCTATGATCATGGCGATCACATCTGGGGCGGTCCTCCGGGTTCTGCTGAAGAAGATGGCGACCGTTATATCGAGATCTGGAACCTGGTGTTCATGCAGTTCAACCGTCAGGCTGACGGCACCATGCTGCCACTGCCAAAACCATCCGTAGATACCGGGATGGGGCTTGAGCGTATCACTGCGGTTATGCAACATGTGAACTCAAACTACGACATCGACTTGTTCCAGAAACTGATCGCTGCGGTGGCAGAAGTCACTGGCGCGACCGATTTGAGCAACAAATCCCTGCGCGTTATTGCTGACCATATCCGTTCATGCGCATTCCTGATTGCAGATGGCGTTATCCCGTCGAATGAAAACCGTGGCTATGTGCTGCGTCGTATCATTCGTCGTGCGATCCGTCACGGCAACATGCTGGGGGCGCAAGACACGTTCTTCTACAAACTGGTTGCTCCGCTGATTGAAGTGATGGGGCCGGCTGCGACAGAACTGAAAGAACAGCAGGCGATGGTTGAGCAACTGCTGAAAACCGAAGAAGAACAGTTTGCCCGTACTCTGGAGCGCGGACTGGCGTTGCTGGACGAAGAATTGGCTGCACTGAAAGGCGACACTCTGGACGGCGAAATTGCTTTCCGTCTGTACGACACCTTTGGTTTCCCGCTGGATCTGACTGCTGACGTTTGCCGTGAACGTAATCTGAAAGTGGATGAAGCCGGTTTTGAAAAAGCGATGGATGTTCAACGCCGCCGCGCACGTGAGTCCAGCGGTTTCAGCGCAGACTACAACAGCATGGTGCGTGTTGACGGCGTGACTCAGTTCTCAGGCTACGAACATTTGCAGCGCCATTCCAAAGTCGTGGCGCTGTTTGTCGATGGGCAGCCAGTGAATGATATTCAGGCTGGCGTTAATGCTATCGTGGTTCTGGATGACACGCCGTTCTACGGTGAATCTGGTGGACAGGTTGGCGATAAAGGCATTCTGAAAACGACTACTGGCGTATTCTCTGTTTCTGATACCCAGAAATATGGAAAAGCGATCGGTCATCAGGGCGCACTGAGCGCAGGTAAACTGAGTATCGGCGACAGCGTCGAAGCAGAAGTTGATGTCGCCCGCCGTGACCGCATCCGTCTGAACCACTCGGCAACGCACTTGCTGCATGCCGCGCTGCGTCAGGTGCTGGGCAAGCACGTTGCTCAGAAAGGTTCTCTGGTTAACGATAACTATCTGCGTTTTGACTTCTCGCATTTTGAAGCAATGAAACCAGAGGAAATTCGCCAGGTAGAAGATCTGGTGAATGCCCAGATTCGTCGCAACTTGCCGATTCAGACCACCATCATGGATCTGGACGAAGCGAAAGAAAAAGGTGCAATGGCGCTGTTTGGTGAGAAATACGAAGACAGCGTTCGTGTGCTGAGCATGGGCGATTTCTCTACCGAATTGTGTGGCGGTACGCACGCCAGTCGTACCGGTGATATCGGCCTGTTCCGTATTCAGAGTGAATCCGGTACTGCAGCAGGTGTTCGTCGTATTGAAGGGATCACCGGTGAAAACGCGATTAATGCCCTGCATCAGCAAAGTGATTTGCTGCAGGATGTCGCGCATCTGGTTAAAGGGGATGTGAACAGCATCACCGATAAAATTCGTTCTCTGATTGAGCGTTCACGTACGCTGGAAAAAGAACTTCAGCAGGTGAAAGGTCAGCAAGCCGCGCAGGAAAGTGCATCACTGTCCAGCCAGGCGAAAGAAGTGAAAGGCGTTAAACTGTTGGTTCGTCAATTGGATAACGTAGAGCCTAAAATGCTGCGTACGATGGTTGATGACCTGAAAAATCAGTTAGGATCAGTGATTATTGTCTTGGCAACCATTGCCGATGACAAAGTCAGCCTGATTGCAGGTGTCACAAAGGATCTGACCGATCGTGTTAAAGCCGGTGAGCTGATTGCTTCTGTGGCACAGCAGGTCGGTGGCAAAGGTGGTGGTCGTCCTGATATGGCGCAGGCTGGCGGCAGCGATGTACAGGCATTGCCTGCCGCGCTGGCGACTGTTGAAGCCTGGGTTGAAGCTAAGCTGTAATAAGAAATAAATAGCTAACCATGAAAACGTCATAATGTATTGTGCTGTATGGCGTTTTCAGTCTTAATGGCAATGTAAGCTTCGCGATTAAAGTCGCGACAATGACGATATCGGCTAAACTTAAAGTACTCATGGCTGAAGTTGCAGGCTGCTTACATTTTATGTAGGGGTCATGGCTTACGTTTTACCCGCTTATGATCGATAATGGCCGGGAAACTGAGAGACCCGACTCTTTTAATTATTCAAGGAGCAAAGAATGCTTATTCTAACTCGCCGAGTTGGTGAAACCCTCATGATTGGCGATGAGGTTACTGTTACCGTATTAGGTGTTAAAGGTAATCAGGTGCGCATTGGTGTGAATGCGCCGAAAGAGGTCTCTGTTCACCGTGAAGAGATTTATCAGCGTATTCAGGCTGAAAAGTCACAGCAGACGAGTTACTGATTTACGAGGCGTCTCGCTAATGGCGAGGCGCTGAACCTCTTTTGTGTGTGTTATCCCTTATTCTTCCCTCGTTTTCCTGCGTTTTAGTTTTTAATTTCTTCCTGTGTCTTATCTCCTGAATTGTCTTTTTCTAAAAATGAAGGCGTTTTTTACGCGTTCGCGGCCTGTTATTGTGTTCAAACTGCGCAGGTTGCGCGTGAAATGTCCAAACGGGTGATTGTTAGGAAAAAAGGGTTTGACTTATAAGGGCCAGAAAGTAATATGTGCGCCACGCAGTGCCGATGAGCTTGAACAAAGTTAGTCAGCACACTCGCAAGAGGCGTATGGTGAGGTGGCCGAGAGGCTGAAGGCGCTCCCCTGCTAAGGGAGTATGCGGTCAAAAGCTGCATCCGGGGTTCGAATCCCCGCCTCACCGCCATTTAAAATGCACCCATAGCTCAGCTGGATAGAGTACTCGGCTACGAACCGAGCGGTCGGAAGTTCGAATCTTCCTGGGTGCACCATACTTTCCTGAATGTATGTTGATTTGCAATCAAATGAGCGTGAAGGGCAAAAGCGAAAGCTGATGTAGTACGGTAAAATGGTCAGGTAAATCTGCAGTAAGAATCAAAATGCACCCATAGCTCAGCTGGATAGAGTACTCGGCTACGAACCGAGCGGTCGGAAGTTCGAATCTTCCTGGGTGCACCATTCTTTTAGCAATTTCCGAAATAAAATCTGTAGTAACCCAATGCACCCATAGCTCAGCTGGATAGAGTACTCGGCTACGAACCGAGCGGTCGGAAGTTCGAATCTTCCTGGGTGCACCATATTTTGTGTATGTTGAAGCGATTTTTGTCTTTCAGCATTAGAAAACCCGCTTCGGCGGGTTTTTTGTTTTCTGGATTTCACGTCTGTATCTCACTCTTCTTTTTCATTTTCCTGATCTTTCTGACGTGTTCTGATGTGCTGTGCGCGTGGACAAAATGCGACTTTCTACAGACTTTGCGATAAAGTAGTTTTCCTGTTTTTTCGTGATCATGGAGCATCCGATGTACGATCGATACGAAGGGCTAATATTTGATATGGATGGCACCATATTGGATACCGAACCTACGCACCGTAAGGCATGGCATCAGGTCTTGACCAAATACAGCATGCGGTATGATGTCGACTCCATGGTCGCTCTGAATGGCTCTCCAACCTGGCGCATCGCCAAGTTTGTTATAGACAGCAATAATGTTGAGATGGACTCCCATCTTCTTGCTGCTGAGAAAACGGCTGCCGTGCAGGAAATGTTGCTCGATACCGTACGTCCTCTGCCGCTGATTGATGTCGTGAAGGCTTATCATGGCCGGCGTCCAATGGCGGTAGGAACAGGAAGTGAGCACTGGATGGCGGATGCACTCTTACGGCATTTAGGGCTGCGCGATTGCTTTGATGCGATTGTGGGGGCCAATGACGTGAAGAATCACAAACCTGCACCGGACACTTTTTTGCGTTGTGCGGAGCTGATTGGCGTGCCTCCTGAAAAATGTGTCGTCTTTGAAGATGCTGATTTCGGTATTGAGGCAGCAAAACGCGCCAATATGGATTTTGTGGACGTGCGTACGCTGTGAGCAGCGCCCTGGCGCTGGCTTCCTTATTCGGCAGCAGCTTTTTAAGTGCCACATTATTGCCTGGGAATTCAGAAGTCTTATTAGTGGCTTTATTGTCAGCTGGCAGCGCAATGCCAGCGGCACTGGTTTTGTCTGCATCAGTTGGCAATACCTTAGGTGGCATAACCAACGTCATCATCGGACGCTTTTTGCCGCAGCTTAAGCCTCAACGTGGACTCAATGTTGCACAGGGCTGGCTGAAGCGCTTCGGACCTGCGGCGTTATTGCTGAGCTGGTTACCGGTGATTGGTGATGTGTTATGCGTATTAGCAGGTTGGCTGCGAATGCCGTGGGGTCCTGTCGTCTTTTTCATGTTTATCGGAAAAGCAGTGCGTTACATCCTTTTGACTTTTGTAACGCTGGAGGGGCTCTCATGGTTCGGTTAGATTGGCATCAGCTATCAATTATGGTCACATCTATGCAGATTCAGTATGCTTGCAAATTAATGGTTTCACCAAGCGGGAGGTCAATTTGATCCCGGATGTATCTCAGGCGCTTTCCTGGCTGGAAGCCCACCCTCAGGCATTAAAAGGTATTCGTCGTGGTATCGAGCGTGAAACGCTTCGGGTTAATCCTGACGGTTCATTAGCGACTACGGGCCACCCGGAATCTTTAGGTGCGGCTCTGACGCATCGCTGGATCACCACCGATTTTGCTGAAGCCTTATTAGAATTTATTACGCCCGTCGATGACAATATTGAACATCTGATGGCGTTTCTCCGTGACATTCATCGTCATGTGGCCCGTGAGCTTGGTGACGAGCGTATGTGGCCGTTCAGCATGCCCTGCTTTATCGAATCCGGACAGGATATCGAACTGGCGCAATATGGTTCGTCGAACATCGGGCGTTTAAAGACACTTTATCGCGAAGGCCTGAAAAACCGCTATGGCGCGCTGATGCAGGTAATTTCCGGCATCCATTACAATTTCTCGCTGCCGATGACGTTTTGGCAGGAGCGGTTGGGCGTGACTGATACGGAAAGCGGGAAAGAGGCGATCTCTGCAGGTTATTTCAAACTCATCCGTAACTATTACCGTTTCGGTTGGGTGATCCCGTATCTGTTTGGGGCTTCGCCTGCAATCTGTTCCTCATTCCTCAAAGGACGTGAAACGGATCTGCCTTTCGAATATACCGAAGGTGGATTATGTTATCTGCCTTATGCGACATCACTGCGTCTGAGTGATTTAGGGTATACCAATAAGTCACAGAGCAATCTGGGCATCACTTTTAATGATCTGAACACCTACGTTCAGGGCGTGAAGAGAGCGATCCGCACACCGTCTGCTGAATATGCGGAAATGGGTGTGAAAAAAGACGGTAAATATCTTCAGCTGAACACCAATGTGTTACAGATTGAGAACGAACTTTATGCGCCAATCCGTCCTAAACGGGTCACCAAATCGGGTGAAACACCTTCGGATGCGCTGATGCGCAGCGGGATCGAATATATTGAAGTCCGCTCGCTGGACGTCAACCCGTTCTCTCCGGTGGGGATTGATGCAACCCAGGCGCGTTTCCTGGATCTGTTTTTGGTATGGTGTGCTTTAGCGGATGCGCCGGAAATGAACAGCGATGAGCTGCTTTGTACGCGTAAAAACTGGAACCGGGTGATCCTCGAAGGACGTAAACCGGGCCAGACGATTGGTATCGGGTGTAACGATGAACGTCAGCCGTTAGCCAGCGTTGGCAATGCGTTGTTTGCTGATCTGAATCGGGTGGCTCAGATCATGGATAACCAAAACGGTGATCATCTCTATCAGGATGTTTGTAAAGAGCTGGTTGCTGCGTTTGATGATCCTGAACTGACTTACTCTGCCCGCATCCTCAAGGATCTGAAACAACAGGGCGTTGGTAACCTCGGGCTGGAACTGGCAGAAAAATATCGTCAGATGCTGGTGAGTGAACCGCTGGAAGTGTTGGATGAAAGCGCTCTGATGGCTGAACAGGATGGTTCATGGCAGCGTCAGCGCACACTGGAAGCCAGTGATAAGCTAAGCTTTGAAGAATACCTGGCTGCGAATGCAGGCAGTAGCAATGAGTAGAAAAGAAAAAGGCCACAATTAATGTGGCCAAATAAACATCTCTGTTTACAGGGATGATGATAACAAATGCGCGTCTTTCACTAATTAAGACCCGCATGCTGGGAAAAGGTTTCCTGAGTTCGTAAAAAAAATTAATTTATTTAGGAGAGGTGACGATATGCCACTGTTGGATAGCTTTACCGTAGACCATACCCGTATGGCAGCACCTGCTGTTCGCGTCGCAAAAACCATGAAAACCCCGCACGGGGACACGATCACTGTGTTCGATCTGCGTTTCTGCCGCCCGAATATTGAAGTGATGCCGGAACGTGGTATCCACACGCTCGAGCACCTGTTCGCGGGTTTCATGCGTAATCATCTGAACGGTAACGGTGTTGAAATCATTGATATTTCTCCGATGGGTTGCCGTACCGGTTTTTACATGAGCCTGATTGGTGTGCCGGAAGAGCAACGGGTTGCTGACTCCTGGAAAGCAGCGATGGCTGACGTTCTGAAAGTGAAAGAGCAGCGCCAGATCCCTGAGCTGAATGAATACCAGTGCGGGACTTACGAAATGCATTCCCTGAAAGAAGCCCAGGAAATTGCACAGCACATTCTCGATCATGATGTTGTTGTGAACCATAACGATGATCTGGCTCTGCCAAAAGAGAAATTGTCCGAACTGCACATCTAGTTTTTAGTTTGTGCTGATGACAAAAAAGACGCGAATTCCGCGTCTTTTTTATGTCTGAAATTCAGAGGATTAGCGCTGATTCACACTGCTTTGCAACGGTTGTAACGGACGGACCTGCACCTGTTTGATCATGTTGTCCTGAACATCCAGGATCTCAACTTCATAGTCCTCAATGCGCAGATTAGTACCGATTGTCGGGATCTCTTCCAGCACTTCCAGCAGCATGCCGTTGATAGTTCTCGCTTCTTCGGCTGGCAGATGCCAGTTAAAGGCTTTATTCAGTTCCCGCACGTTCGCGCTGCCTTCGATCAGTACTGAACCATCACTTTGCGGCGTGACTTCTTCTGCCAGCGTTGGCGACATCGACGTCGTGAAATCACCGACGATTTCTTCGAGGATATCCTCAACCGTTACCAGCCCCTGAATATCACCGTATTCATCAACCACGATGCCCACTTTCTTTTTATTTCGCTGGAATTTTACCAGCTGAATATTCAGCGGCGTGCCTTCCGGAATGTAGTAAATCTCGTCAGCGGCGCGCAGCAGATTTTCTTTGGTGAACTCTTTTTTCTCGGTCATCAGGCGATAAGCTTCGCGCAAACGAAGCATCCCAATAGCGTCGTCGAGTGAGTCTCGGTAAAGCACAATACGGCCATGAGGTGAGTGGGTAAGCTGACGAATAATCGATTTCCAGTCGTCATTGATATCAATACCGACGATTTCATTGCGCGGAACCATGATGTCATCAACAGAGACTTTCTCAAGATCAAGCACGGAAAGCAGCATGTCCTGATTCCGGCGCGAGATATTCGAGCGTGACTCGTTCACGATGGAACGCAGCTCTTCTTTACTGACGGCGTCACTGAGGCTTGTGGTGGTTTTGATACCAAACATTCGCATCAGCAAACGCGAGAGACTGTTAAGGATCCACACCAGCGGCATCATAATGGTTTGCAGCGGACGCAACAAAATGCTGCTCGGAAACGCGATGCGTTCAGGATTCAGGGCGGCAAATGTTTTAGGCAGCACTTCTGCAAACAGCAGTACGACAAATGTCAGTACACCCGTGGCAATCGCTACACCGGCATCGCCGTAAAGACGGATGCCCACAATGGTTGCCAGAGCGGAAGCAAGGATGTTGACCAGGTTGTTACCGATAAGTACCAGACTGATCAGCTGGTCCGGGCGTTTTAACAGCTTTTCGACGCGACGCGCCGCGCGGTTACCCTGTTTAGCCAGGTGACGTAACCGGTAACGGTTGAGTGTCATCATACCGGTTTCGGAGGCTGAAAAATAAGCCGAAACCACCACCATGATGATCAATGTGATGATCAGGGTTGTTGTTGAGACGTGCTCCAACGGGTATTCCTTTTAATTAATGAACCATGATTTGCTGGATCAGGCGACTGCCAAAATAGGCAAGAGTAAGCAGGATGGCGCCCGCCATGCTGAACCATACCACGCGACGGCCACGCCAGCCTTCGTGATAATGGCCCCACAGCAGAACGATATAAACAAACCATGCCAGTATCGATAAGACAGCCTTGTCGATATTCTCTGGGCTGAACAGGTTGTTCAGATAAAGTAATCCGGTGCACAACGTCAGCGTCAGTAAAATAACGCCAATCTGAGTGATGTGAAAAAGTTTGCGTTCAATACTCATTAACGGCGGCATATCAGCCGTAAACGTCAGGCGTTTATTCTTTAGCTGATAATCCAGCCACGCCAGTTGCAACGCGTAAAGGGCGGCAATCATCAGCGTGGCATAAGAGAATAATGCCAGGCCGATATGTACCAGTAAGCCTTTGCTTTCTTCAAGATGCGTGATGAATTCGCCAGGAAGAAACGTCACGAACGCCAGATTGATCAGCGAAAAGCTGTAAACAATTGGCAAAACAAACCAGCCGCGATTGCGCGAGGCTACGATGGTCATCACCGTTCCGATGATTAAACTGACCACCGAACCGATATTGACCAGGCTGAGGTTCTGGCCGGTGCTGACGTCGAAAATACGTTGCTGCAATGCGACAGCGTGGCAAACAAGTGCCACCACAACGGAAATCAGTGCTAAACGCCGGTATGCGCTGTTCTTCCGGATGATGCTCGGAATGATCAGTGCAAGGCTGAGCAGATAGGCCAACATGGCGACGAGAGCAAAAACTGACATAGCGTTTCGGTAGCATCGAAAAGTGAATGAGAACCGCAGTATAACGTTACCCGCGTCACGCTCCAACCTATCTGAGATGCCAAAGCAGAGATCGTCCGCGCTTCGTGTTATAATCCCGCAATTACGTCGCAAAAGCGGCCTGTCATTACGTTGAGCAAGAGACGATGTTTGAGAATTTAAGCGATCGATTGTCGCGCACACTGCGCAATATCAGCGGCCGCGGGCGGCTGACCGAAGAAAATATCAAAGAGACATTACGTGAAGTGCGTATGGCCTTACTGGAAGCGGACGTTGCGCTGCCGGTCGTACGTGACTTCATCAGCCGGGTGAAGGAAAGCGCTGTTGGCCATGAGGTCAATAAGAGTCTGACGCCGGGGCAGGAATTCGTCAAAATTGTCCAGAAAGAACTGGAAACTGCGATGGGCGAGGCGAACACCGAGCTTAACTTAGCGGCGCAGCCTCCGGCCGTGGTTCTTATGGCGGGTTTACAAGGTGCAGGTAAAACAACCAGCGTCGGTAAACTGGCGAAATTCCTGAAAGAAAAGAAAAAGAAAAAAGTACTGGTGGTGTCCGCCGACGTTTATCGCCCTGCGGCGATCAAACAGCTGGAAACCCTGGCGCAGCAAGTTGAAGTGGATTTCTTCCCGTCTGATGCACAGGAGAAGCCGGTTGATATCGTTAGCCGCGCCCTGCAGCAGGCGAAACTGAAATTCTACGACGTGCTGATTGTCGATACCGCCGGCCGTTTACACGTCGACGAAGCGATGATGGACGAAATCAAACAGGTACATGCCGCGATTAATCCGGTTGAAACCCTGTTTGTGGTCGATGCTATGACCGGTCAGGATGCCGCGAATACCGCGAAAGCGTTTAATGAGGCGCTGCCGTTGACCGGTGTGATCCTGACAAAAGTCGACGGTGATGCCCGCGGCGGTGCTGCGCTGTCGATTCGTCACATCACCGGCAAGCCGATTAAATTCCTGGGTATGGGTGAAAAAACCGATGCGCTGGAGCCGTTTCATCCGGATCGTATTGCCTCCCGTATTCTGGGTATGGGCGACGTTCTCTCTCTTATCGAAGATATTGAGAGCAAAGTTGACCGCGCGCAGGCTGAAAAACTGGCCAGCAAACTCAAGAAAGGCGACGGCTTTGACCTGACCGATTTTCTCGAGCAGCTCAAGCAAATGCGTAATATGGGCGGCATGGCGAGTATGATGAGCAAACTGCCGGGTGTCGGTCAGTTGCCGGATAACGTCAAATCCCAGATGGATGACAAAGTGCTGGTGCGGATGGAAGCGATCATCAACTCGATGACGCTGAAAGAGCGCGCTAAGCCAGAAATTATTAAAGGTTCCCGTAAGCGTCGTATCGCGATGGGTTCCGGCATGCAAGTGCAGGACGTCAACCGCTTACTTAAGCAGTTCGACGATATGCAGCGCATGATGAAGAAAATGAAGAGTGGCGGCATGGCGAAAATGATGCGTGGCATGAAAGGTATGATGCCACCAGGTTTCCCTGGCCGTTAATCGACGTCACTGCCTATATATCAGCCATATAGGTGGCTCATGCAAAATGGTGGCTAAGGTTTCTACGCTTTAGATTGCTTTTTGCGCCAAAATGAGTAAAATTTTCGGGCTTTTTATATTGCAACCAGACCCCGTTCCCCGATGGGGTCTGGTTGTTTTATTAACTAAAGAGGATGTTATGGTAACAATTCGTTTAGCACGTGGCGGCGCAAAAAAGCGTCCGTTTTATCAAGTAGTAGTGACCGACAGCCGCAACGCTCGTGACGGTCGTTTCATCGAACGCGTAGGTTTCTTCAACCCATTGGCTTCTGGCCAGGCTGAAGCACTGCGTATGGATCTGGACCGTGTTGCCCATTGGGTTGGTCTGGGTGCTACCGTTTCTGATCGCGTTTCTGCGCTGATCAAAGACGCTAAGAAAGCAGCTTAATCTGTCGCGGTGGTGGCAATGAGCAAGCAATCCAATCCAGTGGTACCCGCTGAGCCGTTAGTTCTTGGCAAAATGGGTTCAACGTACGGCATTCGTGGTTGGCTCAGAGTGTTTTCATCCACCGAAGACGCTGAAAGCATCTTTGACTACCAGCCCTGGTTTATCCAGCGTGCCGGTAAGTGGCAAGTTGTCGAGCTGGAAGGCTGGAAACGCCACACTCAGGACCTGATTATCAAAGTCAAAGGCGTTGATGATCGGGATGCCGCGAATCTTCTGACTAATTGCGAAATTGTCGTCGATTCAAAGCAACTGCCTCCACTGGAAGACGGTGACTACTACTGGAAAGACCTTTTCGGTTGCCAGGTAGTGACAACTTCCGGTTACGAACTGGGCAAAATCATCGATATGATGGAAACCGGTTCTAACGATGTGATGGTAGTTAAAGCCAACCTGAAAGATGCCTTCGGACTCAAGGAGCGGTTGATTCCGTTCCTCGATGGGCAGGTTATCAAGAAAGTCGATCTCGCTACTCGCACTGTTGAAGTAGATTGGGATCCTGGTTTTTGACCTCCGTAGTGTTTACTGATGTAAACAACGTCTGGTTGAGCGGTCAAACATTTGGAAGGGGTAGGCTATGTGGATTGGTATAATTAGCCTGTTTCCTGAAATGTTCCGCGCAATTACGGATTACGGGGTAACTGGCCGGGCAGTTAAGAATGGCCTGTTGAGCGTAAATTGCTGGAGTCCTCGTGACTTCGCATACGATCGACATCGTACCGTGGATGAGCGCCCTTATGGCGGTGGTCCCGGAATGCTGATGATGGTGCAACCCTTACGGGAAGCTATTCATGCAGCAAAAGCAGCGGCAGGCGAAGGTGTGAAGGTGATTTATCTTTCACCTCAGGGGCGCAAACTGGATCAAACCGGTGTTTGCGAGCTGGCGGCCCATCAGAAAATTATTCTGGTTTGTGGCCGTTATGAAGGGATCGATGAGCGCATAATTAAAACCGAAATTGATGAAGAATGGTCAATTGGCGATTATGTTCTTAGCGGTGGAGAGTTGCCGGCAATGACTCTGATTGATTCAGTTTCCCGCTTTATACCGGGCGTTCTGGGTCGTCAGGCTTCAGCAGAAGAAGATTCTTTCGCTGACGGATTGTTGGATTGTCCCCATTATACCCGCCCTGAAGTGTTGGAAGGCATGGAGGTACCGTCAGTTTTACTGTCGGGCAACCACGCTGATATACGTCGCTGGCGCCTGAAACAGTCGCTGGGTCGAACCTGGCTTAGAAGACCTGAACTTCTGGAAAACCTAGCTCTGACTGACGAGCAAGAGGTGTTGCTGAGAGAGTTCCAAAAGGAACATCGGCTCAGTCAACAAAACTATGAAGGGAACGCCAAAGCATAACGCGAGGCCGTCCCGATATATCAGTTTACCTAGGGTAAGAGACATATTATGAGCAATATCATTAAACAAATCGAACAAGAGCAGATGAAGCAAGACGTACCTGCATTCCGTCCAGGTGATTCTCTGGAAATTAAGGTATGGGTCGTTGAAGGTTCTAAAAAGCGTCTGCAGGCATTCGAGGGCGTGGTTATCGCTATTCGTAACCGCGGTCTGCACTCTGCATTCACTGTTCGCAAAATTTCTAACGGCGAAGGTGTTGAGCGTGTATTCCAGACTCACTCCCCGGTAATCGACAGCATTACTGTTAAACGTCGTGGCGCCGTTCGTAAAGCTAAACTGTACTACCTGCGTGAGCGTACTGGTAAGTCTGCTCGTATTAAAGAGCGTCTTAACTAAGGTATCGCTAACGCGACATCTACTAGTTAATATAGAACAAGGGGTTAGCCATCGGCTAACCCCTTTTTTTTACATCAGTGACTACAAAATGGCTACGCAGTGGCAGGTTGGCTACCCGGTTTTGAGATAACCCGGGCGACTGATTCATGCGTCGCAAAAGTACAACTGCATTTGATATTCTGGCACTGATGATAGCGTTCCTTGGTCGATTCACTCAGATAGCGGCTCGAACGCGTATGGGCTACTTTTCCGCAAAGTGGACAATGCATCATAAAAACCTCCGGCATAACAGGTAAGCGATGAGGTAATTATGAACTCATAACTCGCAAAAGCAAGTTATAGTTGCAAAATTGAAGACTGATAAGTGATATCTGCAACATAAGGTTTCAGAATCAATTTAGTAGTAAAACCTTTCTCATTAATCTCATGCAGAGCGGAATCAATCACCCAGCGCTGACTGTCGATCACGTCTTTAAACCCTTGCACATTGACCGGAGATTGCGCACTCAAATCAGCACGTCCCAGGGCCAGCCGTATGCTGAATGTTGCGGCATCATTCTGAATCTGATTGAACACTGAATCCGCAGCCCGCTTAGCAGTCTCTTCGTCAGGAAATATTTTGCCCAGTTCAAGAACATTTGTCCCGGATCCCGCGATGTAACTGGCAGGCTGGGCTTCTTTGCCTTCTGCGGGCGAACGCTTGAGAGCAACATTGCTGGTGGTCGCCGTTTTGAGATCATGCCACTGCGCCTTCACGCCATCGTATGCCTTCTTATCGACCATCTGATAGTTGTGGTTATCGCCGTCACTGCGGACAATGGTTTTCCAGGGGATTGCTTGTCCGGAAGAGGTTCGACCGGTGCCTGCTTTAAAAAATAAAATTGCGCCGTTTTTAACCGTTACCTGCGCACCGTAACGTTGTGCCAGCCGGGTGAGAAAGTAGCTGTCCGTTTCGCTGGTCTGGTCAATATGCGGGATCTTAACGCTATCAAGTTCCTGCGGGATTACTGGCAGATCTAATTTATTCCGGCTTGAAATGATTCTGACAATCGCGCCGAGCGTGTAATCATCGTAAGACTGGCTGATTTTGTTATCAAAGGAACCGCGGAAATCTGCGCTGCGGGCAACCACACCTATTTTGTCCGGAGAGCCGGAATGAGTGACTGTATCGACCGTGAAATAGCCGCAGTCATAGAGCGCCTGTTTCGACCACCCCAGATGCAGATGTAAAACGGTGCCGCGAACGGGCATTTGCAATTGCCCGTCGCTGTCATCGAAGGTTAAATTCAATGTGTCTGCGGTAAAACCGCTGTTATCCGTGACAGATAAACTGATGATCCGAGCAGAGATATTTTCTTCCAGCACCTTATTTTTTATCGTCAGCGTGAATGCGGGCGTGATGCGTGCGCCAACGGGTAGCTGCAAATCAGTAAGCATGATCAGACTCCGCTGGCGAAATTGTTGAGTGCCGAACTGGCCTTGTTATATAAGCCCTCGGCCTGAGTCAGCAGATCGCCGAACATGGCGGCCTGCGATTCATCGACGCGCGTCAGATTGAGCGTGAAATTGATGCTTCGCGCCTGGCCGCTGGAAGTAAACTCGGCATTGTCATTGGCTATACTTTTGATAACGAACATGCCGTAAATCGTGCCACTGCCTTCAATGAGCGGCCATGCCCGCCCTGAATCTGCCATGCTCTTCAGTGCCTGCAAATAGCGCATGCCGCCGGTCATTTCAGGCAATAATTGCCCGGTGATTTTTATCGTTTCCTCACCCAGCCCGAGAAACTGCGAGACCGGACGCTGTCCGAAACGCGCGTTCGCCCCCCAGCCATAGTTCACCTGACGGTTCGTATTCTGATAGGGCAGCGTGCTCAACTTAAATACAAATAAACCCAGTGACATCATCATGAGTAAATCCCTCCGTTGTTGTACTGGCTGAGGAGATTGTTGGTATTGTTCCATTCCCGCTGGTTAATGGAATCCTCGATCCAGGCTCTGACCTGGTTATGATCCGTCTCCGGGGTAGCTGTGAAACTTAAATTTACCGTCGTTGCCCGGTTATCCGTCAGGTTGTTGGCCACGCTGCTTTTAGCTGGCTGATACAGGTTCAGCGCACCGCCGGTTGGGGAGATGCCATCTAAGGGCGGTGTTGAAATATCCGGGCGTTCAGCGGGTTCATTGTCACCAAAAATGGAGTCCCATCCTTTTTTCGCCCAGCTAAAGACTTCGCCGATTTGAGAGACGGCTTTATTCAGCGTGACGAAAATCTCTGCGATCGCTTCTCCGACCCCTTTGCCGATATCAGTGAAGCCGCTCAGGGTGTCCTGAGTGAAGTGGATTGGCTCAAACAAATCCGTAATCCATCCCAGCGCGGTTCTGAACGGTGTAAACGCGCCACTTATTGGCCCCATTGCAGCAGTAAATCCGTCAATTACTCCGCCGACAAAGGCACTGATCGGTTCCCAAAGTTTCACTACGGCGATCCCGATCCCGGCGATCAGTGCGATGACGGGCAGAAGTGGCAACCCGATGGCCGTGAACGCTGCGGCAATCATGCCACCGGTACCGGTAAAAATAGTCCCAAGCAAACCGGCTCCCGCCATCAGCATACTGATGCCGCTGAGCACCGGCGCGATGACCATGCCGAGCGCACCCATACCGCCGACAATGCCCGTGATGCCTAATGCCAGACCGAGCAGGGAATTCACCAGCATAGGATTATCGGTGATCCAGGTATTGATCGTGCCCAGCCAGCTGGTAGCCGTTTGCGTCAGTTCACGCAGGGCGGCACTTTGCCCGTCAAAAAGATTGATACGGATAGTGTCCCAGGTGGCAAATAACTTAGTGATATCGCCATCCAGATTGTCGCCTTTCACGGTCACCGCCATCTGCGCAGCAGGCGTTGCGCCATTCAGTGCCGCCGGTGTTTGTTCCAGAACCTGATCGGCATTCATTCCGCCTTTCGCTAATGCCTGCTGTCTGGCGACAACCTCCGCCGGCGAATGGCCGGAAGCCGCCATCGAAAGACTTTGCTGACGCAGAGCGGCAATGTGCGGATCGTCATTTTTCAGTCCGAGGACCGACTGCACTTCAGCCAGCCCGGCCTCCAGATCTGCACCCGGTTTGAGAAAAGTTTGCGCCAGCGCCAGTTTCGGTTGTGCAAAGGAAAGGGCTGATGAGCTGATATTTTTTAACTGGCCAATTTTCAGTTCGCGATTTTTAAACTGTTGCCCGATCTCCAGCCCTTTCTGTTCCATTTGCATCGGGCGTTGCTGCCGCAACTTTTCTGCCGGCTGGCTGACCACCGCCTTTTTCAGGCCGGAAAATGCCTGCGTTTCGGTTTCGCTGTCCGGGGCGAAAAGCGACTTTTCAAACTGAAGGGAAGCGTCAGTGATATCTTCTGAGACGACGCTGAATAACGTCTTCCCGGGCAGTGTCAGCAGGTTGTTTCTGACCTTGTCGGTTTCGGCCCTGAAGGCGGCCAGATCCTGATTTATTTTTTCCAGCGTGTGAGGTAACTTTTCGAGATTACTCATCTGTTTTTACTCCGCTGCGTTGCAGTGCCTTATGTCGCCAGTTCAGCAGATCGGTGAGTGACATACCGTCCATCTCGGACGGCGGCCAGTGAAATATCACCGCGATATCTGCCATCAGGTCATCCACGGTGAGGCGGGGCGCAATACTTACGCCACCGGTTTCGGCGATAAAAAACCTATCACCTTACCTGCCAGCGCGATCAGATCGGGAAGCTCCAGGCGTGAGCATTCTTCTTTGGTCAGATTCGGATACGTGATGCGCGGCAAAATAGTGATCAGCGCGTCCACATCGGCGTTCGCCAGCGCCGCGAGGCCGATACCCCGCAGGCTACCGGCTGTGGGTTTAGTCACCTGAACTTCAGTGATTTCCATTTCACCGCGTTTTAGCGGAACATCCAAAATCACGGTGTTGTCGTTGATATCAGTGAGATTCATACGTTTTCCTGCTTAAATCGGAAATCAAGCCGGCAAAAGCTGCCGGCTCAGGGAAGGGATTACAAGCCGAGCGCGGTGCGGTGTTCCGCCAGACGGTCAACGCCGTTGACGACTTCCACCATATTGACGGTGTCGATCTCAATCAGTTCTTTGCCGTCGATGGTCAGTTTGAAATACGTACACTGGGTGGTGACTTTGGTTTCAGTATCTTCACCCTGTTTGTACTCGCCGAAATCAAACTCTTTGTGACGGCCACGCATCATCACTTCGACTGCGGAGACATCACCGGTGTCGTCCCGCTGCAATGAACCGGCAAACCGCAGCGGAATGTCTGATGTGCTGCCCCATTGCTGCAGAACCAGCTCATCCAGACCGCCGATGGACCATTCAAGCGTCAGCGCATCATCATCCAGACCGAAGTCCACCGCGACCGAACCGCTCATGCCGCCGCCACGATAGTTTTGCAGTTTACGGGTGAGTTTCGGCAGCGTCAGTGAGGAGACCAGACCGAGGTAGCTGTTCCCGTCATTAAACAGGTTCAGGTATTTCAATTTCTTAGGAAGTGCCATGAGTTTTTGTCTCCTTAGCTGTTTACGGACGCGGCAAAGTTCACCAGGTAAGAGTCGGTGATACGCTGGCGCAGGGTCAGATCTTCCAGTGGAGGAACCGGGGTATAGTCGTAATCGATATACAACTTACCGGCCTTCAGAGTTTCCGCTGTGTTTGCGGTTTCGTCATACCAGCAGTCGCCGTCAATGATGTAACCCGCTGATTTCATTTCGCGCATTTTGGCTTTGATGCCGTCAATCATGTCGCGCACCAGTGTCGGGGTCATTGGTTTATCGACCGCCCACATGTGCGCTTCGGCCATTGTATCGGCCAGAACCTGCGCTGTACGGGTGTAGTTTTCGAACAGGAACAGTGTGTCATCGCTGCAGGTCCGGTTGCCCCAGAAACGGAAACCGTCTTTGCGCACCAGTGTTGTCACACAGGCTTCGTTCAGCAGATCCGCGTCGGTACCCGTTGCCTGCAAATCCCAGAAGACACTGGCGGACAGACCGGTAACACCGTTAACGCCGACGTTGGATAAGGTTTTATGCCAGCCAGTGTCCTGGTCAATTTTGGCGCGTAAACCCAGAGCGCGGGCGGTGGCATAAGCGATATCAGACTGGCTGGTGGTGGTATTCCAGTTAACAAAGTCTGGCCAGATCAGCATCAGCTCGCGCTGGCTGAAGTTGTCGCGGTATTTGATCGCATCAGAAATGGTTTTTGCACCGTAAACGCTGACATAACCGAACGCACGCAACTGCTGACAAACACCTGCCAGCGCGGTCGCGACAGCCTGGTTATCCAGACCAGGGACACCCAGAATACGAGGCTTCACGCCCAGCTCTGCCTGCGCAGAAAGCAGCGCTTTCATACCGGTGTAACGGCCATTGGCATCAGAACCGCCAATGATGTTGCTGGTGGTTGCGGCTTCATCTTCACCCGTGGCGACACGTACCACGACGGTGACAGGTTTACACTGGTCTGCAATTGCCAGAAGCGCGGCACGCAATGTTCCGCTGGTGCCCGCTTTACCGCTGGCCGCCAGAACGTCAGTGATCAGAACCGGGGTATTCAAAGGGAAAACAGTCGCATCCGCATCTTCTGCGGTACAAACCATGCCGATAATTGCTGTGGAAACGGTGGAAATAACGCGGGTGCCGTCGTTGATTTCGACAACACGCACGCCGTGATGATAATCAGCCATCAGGGTGACTCTCTCTGTTGTGGGTGGTGAAGCAAGGATGCCGGTTCGCAACAGAAAGCGCATTTGATCAGGGGCGTGGGGGCGGTGGCACAACAGAGAGGGGAAATAAAAAAGAGATAATAATAATTATCTCTTTGCACAGGTCCGGAAGTTTTTACGCTTTAAGAGGATCAGGCTGCCCGAACAATATAATTAAAAGCGATATTACGAGGACGCATAGTGATCCATACACCAGCAGGATTTGTCAAACCGGAGGATGATTGTACGGCGGTCATGCTGTTGTCCGCCAAGATGGAGCCAAGAGTAGTGTTGGCTGGGCTTTTCGCTCCTGCGGGCTGTAAAGTGCTAGCTGAGTCAGCGGCAACAAACGAAGTGCCTATTGTTGCTCCGGCCGCTGTCTCATCGACTCCGAAGTAATCCAGCGCCGCGGTTCTGATCCCGGTAGCTCCCTGAGCGCCATAGATCACTCGTCCGGTATCAACTCCTCGGCCATCATCCCAACCACGAATAAACTCGCCTCGCAAATCAGGCAACAAACCCAGTGGGTAAACAGCGGCGAGCTTAGGATATTTTGCCTTATCAAACGCAGCGCCATTACATTTTAACCAACCGGCTGGCGGTGTTGCTGTCGGCCAGGGAAGGGGGATACCAACAGGTATTTCATATTGTGGATGAGGCGAAGCTGCCGCCAGGTGAGCAGCCATAAGGCTGTCTGCATAGGCCTTAACCTCAATGACTTTATCATCGACATATTTGCGTGTTGCCAGTACCACTGACGGATCAATTTTCAGCGTGACCGCGTCCGTGCTGTTTACCACTAAAATCATACGAACCGTCTGCGTCCGGCCACTGCCTTCCTGTAACTGGGGTTTATAGGTTTCAGGGCAGTTGGCGATAGCAATCAGCGTATTGTCCTGATCAAATAAGCCAATTTCTCGGATCCAGAATCCGCCCTGATCCTCAGGGATAATTTGTTCGGCGATAATCTGATTAGTATTTGCCGGATCAACACTCAGTGAATTGAGCGCCGCCCGGCGTTTTTCGCCAATTAATTGCGTTTGAGCAGGGTCCGGTGTTGGCAGGGTACCGCCGCCATCACCGACCGCCATTTGGGTCAGGCTGAGTTGCGTACCCAGCGCCGTCGCATTGGCCAGTTTCGCTGCGCCCAGATTGGTCAGCAGGGCATAATATTTAGCTGTCATAATTCACTCTCAGGTTGTCGATTAAATGGATTGCTGAACCGGTAAACGCGGATCCGGATGCTGTAATGGTTTCGGGGAAATACGGATAAACCGTCAGTTCTTCTCCGTCGTAAGTCGCTGCTGCTATATAAAAATCACCCGTGACATCCAGATTGATGGAGAGACCGTTCAGATGGCGGCTGCAGGGTTTGGCATCGGTGATCAGACGTTCGAGTTCCTGATACATTTCTTCCGTGATGCCCGTTTCAAGCACGCCGACATCGAGGCGAAAAGTGCCCGGAATATCGTTGGTCTGCCACCATTCGGTGACGCGAATTAAATATCCCAGCGGTTCAACGACCCGCCGCAAAGCCCCGATAGTTCCTTTATGTTTATGAACGAACCAGGCCGCGCTAACTGCAGAGCGTTTCGCTGGTTCGGTCCAGTTTTCATCCCAGCGATCGACCGAAAATGACCAGGCAAGATAAGGCAGCAGCTCCAGCGGACAGGTATCAGGATCCCAGAGTTCACGCAGAGGAACGCTGAGATTACCGATTTGCGATAGCACCTGCGTGGCCGCAACCTCAAGCTGAGTGGAACCCGAGGGTAACAGACGATCACTCATCCGAGCCTCCCACTGTCAGTGAGTAACCGGTACAGAGTGACGCCTGAGTTTTATCAAGCACGATATCCGCCAGCGGTGACGACAGCTCTACCCGCTGAACGCCTTCAACATGCAGAGCGGCATAGATTGCAGAAAGCCGGATATCACGGCCTAGCCGACTTTGCGTATTGATATACGTTTTTAACTGCGCTTCAGAGGCCGCGCGAACAGGCTCAATTTCAGGTGTGGGCAAGACATACAGCACGGCATCAATCTGATAAGGCACAATCTCGGCCGCCTGCACAGTGACGCGATCGGCAACAGGCCTGACATCTTCATCGTTCAGGGCTTTTTCAACGGCAATGAGCAAGTCATCAGAGGCAACGCCATCGTTGTCTCGTGACAAAATAGTGACGGTCACTTCAGCGGGAGACGGGCTGATAGCCGATGCATCCGCAATGCGTCCGTCTGCCGAACGAGCATGATATTCGTAAGCTCCGGTCGGGCCCGCCACGCTCAACCCTTCGAACGCCTGAGGAATACGCACGCGTAAATCGCTATCGGCTTCTAGAACGGCGGCTTTTGGGGGGATTGTATTGATATCCGCAGGCTGTAAAACCAGGCGCTGAACGTTGAAATTCGCCGCAAGCTGATCCAGATCACTGCCCGTCGCATAGGCCACCATCACGGCGCGTGCGGCTTCGTTCACCCGCTGGCGCAGGATCAGTTCGCGGTAGGCATTCTCCTGCAACAGTTTGACCAGCGGTTCGGATTCCAGCGTCAGCGTGCGGCTGATGGCCTCCTGCTGATCGGCTGGATAGAGCGAAATCAGCGTCGTTTTACGTTCTTCAAGCAGGCTTTCATAATCCAGTTCTTCGACCACATCAGGGGGCGGTAACTGGCTCAAATCGATCGTTGCCATAAGTGTCAGCTCACAGGAATATTCAGGGAAAAATCCGTTGCCGTGTCGTTACGGCTTCCGGTCAGTTCCACCACCATCTTGCCGGTGTAATCGGTCTCGAAAGTGATGGCATTCAGTGAAATGCGGGGTTCCCACTGCAACAATGCGGTGTAGCAAATTGCCATCATCTGCAGTTGCAGTGCGCCGTTTTGCGGCTGGTCGATCAGCTCAGAAAGTAACGAACCGTAATTGCGGCGCATCACTCTGGAACCGACCGGTGTATTCAAAATGTCGCTCACGGACTGGCGGATATGGTCGAGATCTTCGATAGCCATACCGCTGTTTCTGTTCATCCCCAGGTACTTGGGATTGCTCATTGCGGGCCTCCTGTCTGACCGCCGCCGGTCTGAACACCGCTGTGGCGGTGAGTGTGCACAACGATGCCGTTGGATGTCAGGCTGCCGCCGCTGTGGGTTAAGTTGCCGGTCAGCGTGCCGCCTTGTTTCACCTCGAGAGATCCGGTAGTCAGTTTGCTGGTGCAAACTACTTCCGGCGTGTCGAGCGTGATGCGGGTGCTGGCGGTACAGCGGATTTCGGGTGCGGTCACCTCAACCTTTTGCGCTGCGTTAATCACGGCTGTTTTAATTCCCGTCACTTTCAGAGCGCTTTGTGCCGGTTCGTATTCAAAAACTGCGCCGTCCGGGAAGGCCAGATGAAAGGCGTCCGGCGAGGCAGATGGGGCGGGCGAAGCATCAGAAAATACTGCCGGTAACACGAATGCCGTATTAAGCTCGCCGCCCATCGAGAGCAGCAAAACCTGTTCACCGACGGAGGGCGCCCACCAGCTGCGCGTACGTCCGGCGCGATGCGTCATCCACGGCAGCCAGGCTGTCACGTTGCTGCCCGTTTTGACGCGGCAGCGGGCGTTGGCAAGATCCAGTTCGGAGACTTTGCCGATGCGTACCAGATTGCCAATCAGCCGCATTATGTCGTTGAGTTGAAGAGTCGTATTCATGGGATAAAGGATGCCGTTTCAGAGGGTTGAGCGACAACCGGTGACCGTTCGCCAGCGGCTGACACAACAAGGTTTATCGGGTTACACCGTCCAGCTGCTGATCAGTTCGCCGTTGAGATAAACCTGACGCGGCAGCGCCACATTTTCTGGCAGTGGCGGTTCCGGGAGATGAGTGATGGTGCGCACCTCATCCTTGTCACTTACCTGGACGCGTTCTGTCAGTTGCAGCACCAGAGCGAGGCTTCGTTCCTGCTGAGTGAAGGTAAAATCATTTAGCCGGTGCAAGGCGTTGCCGAGAATTTCAGGCTGATTAACCTGCAGCCAGTCGAGAACGGTGACCACGGCCAGATCGACCAGCGTTTCGCTGAGCGCGTCGTCAGTGATCGTCACTGTCAGCGGATAGCGGTACTCAAAAGAAAGCGAAGGTGCAGATGTGGCCACCACATTGCCCAGCCCGGTGGCAATCACCAGTTTTTCAGGCGTAGCCGCAAGCAAGGGGATCTGTTCAATCAGCCGTTGTTGCAATTGAATCGGTTTTTGCATGTTGTGCCTCCTGACACTTTTTGATGGCTTCAATTTGTAAGCCGCAATCCATCAGCGCGGACTCCAGCTGAAGAATGTCGGTACTCAGATCTTCATTGGTGGCCGGTTTGCTGGCCGGAATAGGGCATGAGCTGACCGCCGGACAGCCAACGTAAATAATCGCTGGCGGAGCTGAAGGCGGGACGCTGGTGCAACCGGTTGATATCAGCAGGCAGACTGCTGTCAGCCCACTGACGGGTTTGCGGATCATCATGGAGGCTCCTCTGCCTTTGTTGCTCACGGCTTTGCATCACTTGCCGGGCGGTGTTCAGGTCTTCGCGTAACGCCAGTTCAGCTTGCTCGCGCTGGCGCATTTGCTGGTTCAGTGTGGCGATCAACTGCTCGCGTTGTTGTAACTGTGTAATCAGGGCATCGCGTTGCTGACTGGCATTGTTGAGGTCGTGCTGTAATGAGCGATTGGAAAGCAACAGGATGGCGACCAGTAAAACCATCCCCGCCAGAAGTGCTGTTAACAGACGCATTCAGACTCCTTTCAGGCAGAGAGTACGTTCGGCATTTCGCCTGCGTTCCAGACCCCGGTTGCGTTCGCCATTAACGAAAACCCACCGTGGCAACTGGTCGCAGGCTTGTTGCCACTGCTGCTGGTTGATGAAAAACGCCAGTGTTGATTTACAGGCGGCACCGGTGCCGACGTTAAAACTGAAGGACACCACGGCATCAAAAACCGGTTGCGGCATGATCACCGGCATACATTTTTTTACGGCGCGCTCTGTCTGCTGAATATCCCCCAGCAGATTTTCAGCGGCCTGATGTTCGGTGACTTCCTGTGCCGGTTTAACGCCGGCCGTATGACCGATGCCGCTGGTCCATACGCCAGCGTTGCATTGATAGGGTTGCAGCTGACAGCCTTCAAAATCGGTGATCAACCGCAGACCCTCTTCTGACACCTGCAAGGAGCTGTAGCCTGGCAGTGCTGCCATCAGCCCCAGGACCACGGCGGCACTACAGCGTTTAAGAGTTGAGGTTTTCATAGTCGTCTTTGCTCAGACCTTTACGTGCCAGCAACTGATAGCTTTTGCGCCGGTAGTACCAGTTGATCAAAAACGTGCCGACGCCAACTGCTGAGCCGACCAGAAAGGCGACGTCCTGCGATGTCAGACTGGCGAGCCAGGTCAGCGAAGTGGCGATGAAATAGGCGCAGCCTGAACTGATGCGCTCCGTATTCAGTCCCATAATTTGATCGTTTCCTGAACCGGTTGTTCTGCAATGTCGGGCATAAAGACGGCTGTGCCGTGAGGTAATAACGGGCCTAAATCCGCGATGCCAATATTGGCGGCATACACTTTTTCGACGACGAGTGCCGTGCGGTTGTAATAGCGCCAGCAAAGAGAATCGAGGGTATCGCCCTGTTCTGCATAGACTTTCATGAACTTTCTCCACAAGTGAGTGAAATCGTCAGGAGGTGAGTTCAGTCTGCGCAATAGCACGCCGGGCGGCAATCTGAGTGGGATGTGAAACAGCTGGCACAACAGGTAAGCAGACAGCGAAGAGAGGGAAAGGGCGGGGCGCTTAGTCCGGAGGGAAACCGGTCGGGCAAGCGCCAGTAATGTTGGCTACTACCGCCGCAGGATCTGGCAATCAGTGGGTGTCGTCAGTGCTCCCGTTGCAATACACAACGTCCTGGTTCTCGTCAGTCAGCGCCTGGCTGGCCAGCTCTGAGATCAGTGACATCACGACCAGGAATTCTTTTGGATTGCATTGCGCCGTCTGCGAAATGTCTGCGATCAATTGTATCCTGGACAACGTTAACTGTTGTTTAGTCAGGTTTTCCATTTTCTCCCCTCGCCAGATACTGTGTTTATATACAGTATTCTTTAATTAATCTGATACGTCAACAGTCAGAGTATTTTAAAATTTATAATCCATTGAATTTATGTATGAATTTTTATTGGCGCGGTTTTTGTATCAATGACTGACTTTGTCCGGCGGGAGGCGATCCACAGTTATTGACAGAACTCCAAGGTATACGAATCTTCGATATTTCCGTATAAGAAGGCCGGTGACGGACAATCCGCCACTGTGCAGTGTGTGTCAGAAAAATATGAGAGATGCCCAGATGAGGGGCATAAATGCCGATGACTTTATTGCGGGGCTCTTCGTAGGCATTTTTCTCCTCGCTGAGTTGACGGGCAACGCGAACCGTTTGCGCCTTGCGGGGAATGTGAATACCACCCTGTGCCTGAATATAACGGGCGAAATCACCTTCATCGGCAGCGCTGCGCACGTTTTCAACCCGTGCGTCAAAACGGCTGGTCAGATTCTGGTAGCGGATCCGCCTGCATTCTCGCCAGGCGCCGACTGAGGGAATACCGATGGCGTGGAATTGTGGGATCCGCCACGTCGAGGCCCAGGAGGTGACCGCAGTGGCGATATCTGTCAGCAAGCGTCCAGAGTCAAAATCGGTTTCGCCATCGAGCGCGTATCCATCGATATTCTTGGCGACGTATTTCGCGATATAGCCGGCTGCCCCACCCCGGTTAAGCGGCTTGCAATTGAAACGTGACTCAGCGGCACCCGGTTCATCCGAATCTTCTTCAAGAGCATAACGGCGCATAACCTCTGTCACTTTTTGCTGCTGATGCTGCGGTGTGAACAACATCATGTGCCAGTGCGGCGTGCCGTCATGATGCGGTTCGACGACGCGCACGCCGTAAACTTTCAGGTTCCGGTCTTTAAAAGTGGTACGGATTTTTGCCCAGACAGCCACCAGATAACGCTGCGCATCTTTGGGGGTAAACGCGTGCTGATCCCATTTCTGGTTAAAAACGGGTGATGAACCGGTGCCAGTCGTTTTTAGCGGATGGTATTTTGACGGCGTGGTCAGCGTGATAAACAGGCCGCAGTCCCGCTGCTGGTCAGCAACATCTTCGACGCCGGCGATCAGCGTCATCAGTTCCATACGACGAAGTTTGGGATTGGAAATGCTGGCCAATACGGTATCCAGCAAACTCAGCGTTTCACCGGATTCAACATTTTCGAGCTGGCACTGTTTCAGGTAGTTGATGGCGGATAAGCGGCGTGATACCACGTCACGGATGGCGTTTTTACTGGCATAAGGCGATGTCGCGCGGCTGACATAACCGCAGGCAATCATCAGGGATTCCCGCCACAAACGCTGTTTTGAACGCAGCTGTTTTTCCCACCATTCGCCGCTGACCAGACGTGAAATGCTGGCGACAGCCGAATGCGTTGTCATATGGCCTTTTTGCCATTTCTGCCAGTAAAGAGGTTGTACGCGGCAGGAACGTGCCATCGCGGCGACATGCCCGTAAATTTCCTGCTGTGTGCTGTCGCGCAACAAAATGCCGGGTTCGTCAGGACGGTTTTTCAGCCAGCATTCACAGTGATATTCATAGGCATCCTGCATTTGCACGGCAAGTTTGTTGGCCAGCCTTCTCAGACCGTCATCATTAAGATCGGGCAAGCGGTTAAACATTTCTTCTTCAGTGAGTAGCTTTTGCGAGATTTGACGATTCAGTGTGTTTCGCGCATTTACCAGCTTAATACGCGGCCATACGCGTTGCGTGAAAACTGTCATCAGGAAATGAAACGCCACGCGCACTCCTTTAGTTTCCAGTAAAAATGTATACCGCTGATATAACGGCGTGCGCACGCAACGGGGCAGTGCTGCCAGCTGAGAAAGGGCCGTTTGCTGGCGCTGACAAAAGTCACGGGTCAGTGGTTTTTCCAGCGGGCTGCTGAGCGCTGCGCGGGGGGCATTCCACCACCAGGTACCCGCAAAATATTGCCCTGGTGTCCGGTTAAATGCAGGTGGGGGCGAAGGGATTGTTCTGCCTCTGATATTCTCTGACATACATTTATTCCGAAAAATAAAATAGAAAATCCTCTCCGGAAATAATATTATTTCCAGCGTGATGATTAATTTAAATAATATTAATTAGACTTTTTATACGGGGCGGTAATTCTTTCTTTTAATCTCCTCAATTTCCTGACATTCAATACATCGCTGTACACCGGGGATGATTTTCCTGCGTGGCTCCGCAATCGGAGAATCACAATCCACGCAGAAGAAGGCCGACAGTGCAGGCCGGGTACGGGTTGCCTGCGTAATCTGCGCTTCGAGGATTTTTAACTGATACTCCTGCGATTCATCTATCCAGTCTGCCATCAGTAAAGTTCTCCTTTAAATATCGCCGTGAAGTGGCGAAGTGATAATAATGCCTGCATTATTTTCATTTTTTCCTCATCATTTAATTGTGAATATGTCAGTAAGGTATGATGGCGTTTAAGACCGGCGTGAAAACATAATGTGAGTTTCCATTTTTCAGGAGCCTGATCATAAATAACCTCAACCTGATTCTTACTCTGAACGAAATAAGTTTCTTTCAGATGAGCGATATGGCGCAGGCCGGTCTGGCGCTGCTGCTCTGTTCCTAAAAACATCGCGTCTCCTTATTTCTCCACGACGCCGTAAATTTGGTATCATGGTCGTCTGTCGGTACATTACATAATCAATCTAAACTTGCATTTGCGAGTTGTCAAGATGATATTTACAGATTCAGGGGTTTTCGCCAGATGCAATTAGATGAACTTGAAGGTGGAAAAGCTGTTCTGACGCGTATGCTTCAGGCTTACGGCTTTAGCATGCAGAAGGAACTGGGGGATCTGTATGGATTATCATCTGGCACGATAAGTACCTGGGTAAGAAGAGATTATTTCCCCGGTGATGTGGTCGTGGCCTGTGCGCTGGATACCGGCGTCTCGTTGCGCTGGCTGGCAACGGGCAAAGGCGCGATGCAGGATGCAAGCTCTTCGGCTGCCGTGGCGTCAGGTGAAATCCGTCAGCTTAAAAAATTGAGATTGCGCGGCGGGGAGCTTGAGGAAGAAGGCCTCTGGACGGTTGACCCTTCGCTATTGGACGATTCGCTGGCGCAGCCTGCGTATATCGTGAAAGGCAATCATTCATGGATTATCGATCTGGGCAGCACACATCCCGGCAATGGTCGCTGGCTGTTGGACATTGATGGTGATCTGGACGTTTATGATGTGGCCCGTATTCCTGGTAACCGTCTGAGCGTGACGCGTCAGGAAAGCCATTTCGAGTGTGGCGTGGATGAAGTGACTGCTTTAGGGCAGGTATTTATTACCCTGGATCGTAATCTGTAAATTTCGTCTCCTCAGCAGCTCCCTGTTGCTGAGGGTATTTCTGACGTTGTTCTCCTTCCCTCCCCTGAAATTCCTTTTTCACCGCTGACAAACCATGTGTAATATTTACGGTACATCCTTTTCGTCTGATTCGCTTTTTATGTAAAGTTAACTTTCCGTTGTCTGCATATCAATGGTGAAATGGTAATGTTAAGTTTACAACTAAGGCTTGCTAAGTTTACGTGCTGTGTTAATGTTGTCCGCAGATGCCGCCGTGGCAGCCCATTTTCCTTATAACGGAACACGATCATGCAAAAAGACGCCCTGAATAATGTTCATATCACTGCCGAACAAATCCTTATCACTCCTGAAGAGCTGAAAAACCGTTTTCCTTTAAGCGTCAGCGACGAAAACAGTATTTCCGAAGCACGTAAAACCATCGCGGATATCGTCCATGGTCGTGATCCTCGTCTTCTGGTGGTGTGTGGCCCTTGCTCAATTCATGACGTGGATGCGGCGCTGGATTACGCGCGTCACCTGAAAACACTGGCGGCCGAACTCAGCGATCGTTTGTACATCGTGATGCGTGTTTACTTTGAAAAACCGCGGACCACTGTCGGCTGGAAAGGGTTAATTAACGATCCGCACATGGACGGCACGTTTGATGTGGAAGCGGGTCTGCACATTGCCCGTGATTTGTTGCTGCAACTGGTTGGCATGGGTTTACCGCTGGCGACAGAAGCGCTGGATCCCAACAGTCCGCAATACTTAGGTGATCTGTTCAGCTGGTCAGCAATCGGTGCGCGTACGACCGAATCTCAGACTCACCGCGAAATGGCGTCTGGTTTGTCAATGCCGGTGGGCTTCAAGAACGGGACTGACGGCAGCCTGGGTACGGCGATCAATGCGATGCGTGCTGCAGAAATGGCGCACCGCTTTGTGGGGATCAATCAGGCCGGTCAGGTTTGCCTGTTGCAGACTCAGGGCAACCCGGACGGGCATGTGATTTTGCGCGGCGGCAAAATGCCAAACTACAGCGAGCAGGACGTTCAGGCCTGTGAAAAACAGATGGCCGATGCGGGACTCCGTCCTTCCTTGATGATAGATTGCAGTCACGGTAACTCAAACAAAGACTATCGTCGCCAGCCTGTCGTGGCTCAGTCTGTCATCGATCAGATTAAAGCCGGTAACCGCTCTATCACGGGGCTGATGCTGGAAAGTCATCTGAACGAAGGCAGCCAGTCTTCTGAACAACCGCGTTCAGAAATGAAATACGGTGTGTCTGTTACGGATGCCTGCATTAACTGGGAAACCACGGAAAACCTGCTGCGCACGATGCATCAGGAACTGGGCGACGCGCTGGCGGCACGAATCGCAGGAGAGTAAGTTTTTATGGTGGCAGAACTTAACGCGTTGCGCGATCAGATCGACGACGTTGATAAAGCGTTGTTAGATCTCTTATCACGGCGTCTTGCGCTGGTGGCAGAAGTCGGGGAAGTCAAAAGTCGTTATGGTTTGCCGATTTATGTCCCTGAACGGGAAGCGGCAATGCTGGCTTCACGCCGTCAGGAAGCGCAGAACCTCGGTGTTCCGCCCGATCTGATTGAAGATGTATTGCGCCGCGTGATGCGTGAGTCCTACTCAAGCGAAAACGATAAAGGCTTCAAAACATTGCATCCGGCATTGCGCCCGGTGGTGATTATTGGCGGAAACGGGCAGATGGGGCGCTTGTTCACTCGTCTGCTTGAACTTTCCGGTTATCAGGTAAAAGTGCTGGAGCAGGAAGACTGGCCGCAGGCAGAAACATTACTGGCGGATGCCGGAATGGTGATTGTCAGCGTACCGATCCATCTGACTGAAGAAGTGATCGCACGTCTGCCAAAACTGCCGGATGACTGTATTCTGGTGGATCTGGCGTCAGTGAAAAATCGTCCGCTGCAGGCGATGCTGGCGGTGCATGAAGGTCCGGTGCTTGGCTTGCATCCTATGTTTGGGCCGGATGTCAGCAGCCTGGCAAAACAGGTTGTGGTGTACTGCGATGGTCGTGAACCTCAGGCCTATCAGTGGTTGCTGGAGCAGTTACAGGTCTGGGGTGCTCGCCTGCATAAAATCAGTGCGGTCGAGCACGACCAGAACATGGCGTTCATTCAGGCGTTACGCCACTTTGCAACGTTTGCTTATGGCATGCATTTATCAGAAGAAAACGTTGAAATCGAACAGTTGCTGGCTCTGTCTTCACCGATCTATCGCCTCGAACTGGCGATGGTTGGTCGCTTGTTTGCACAGGATCCGCAGCTTTACGCTGATATTATTATGTCGTCAGAAAGTAATCTGGCGCTGATCAAACGTTACTATCAGCGTTTTGGCGATGCACTTGCTCTGCTGGAAACGGGTGATAAACAGGCGTTTATCGATAAGTTCAGGCAGGTTGAGCACTGGTTCGGTGATTATGCACCGCGTTTCCTGAAAGAAAGTGGTGCGTTACTCCGTCAGGCCAACGACAACCGCAAGTAAGCTTTTCGGAAATGCTGTCTGTAAATGAAAAGAAGGGCGTTGCAGCTGTATGCAGCGCCCTTTTTGTTTGCGGAAAATTACAGGTCGACGGAAACGACGTTTTCGCTTGGATAACAGCCGAGAACTTTCAGCGAGCGTGTGATTGGAGCCAGATCCTTCAGCGCCTTTTTCATCTCTTCTGAACGCAGGTTTGCCTGCACATCGATATAAAACATCTCTTCCCACGGATTACCGTTGATCGGACGTGATTCCAGCTTGGTCATGATGATGCCCTGATCACGCAGCACCAGAAGCGCGTTCACCAGCGCCCCCGCTTGCTGGCCAGTGGCCATAATCAGCGTGGTTTTAGCCGGAACCTGGTCTGTCACTTCAATGGCTTTGCGCGCCAGAATAATGAAGCGGGTGATGTTTTCCTGCTGGTTCGCCAGGTTGTGTTCGAGCACCTGCAATTTGTACAACGCGCCACCGGCTTCGCTGCCCAGCGCAGCCACGTGCGGAGAATTGGCTGCCGCCACTTTCTCCATCGCCGCCGCAGTGCTTTCGCAGTATTCAATTTTCCAGTGAGGGAAGCGGTTAATGAACTGGCTGCATTGCTGGAAGGGTTGCGGATGGCTGTAAACCGTCTGAATCTGAGATAAATCCGTGTCTGCCGCCACCAGAACGCAATGATCGATAGGGTTTGTCAGCTCGCCCACAATCGACAAACTGGTGTGTTGCAACAGGTCATAAACATCATTGATTGAGCCGGAACTGGTATTTTCAATCGGCAATACCGCGTAATCAGCCTGGCCGGTTTCAACCTGAGAAAAGATATCCTGGAATTTCTGGCAGCCACATTCGATGAACTGGTCGAAATGACGTGCGGCAAACTGACGGGCGGCGAGATGTGAATATGAACCTTTCGGACCGAGGAAAGCGATGCGGGCTGAATCAGAAGAGGTTTTATTCAGATGTTGCTGCAGGAGTGCCTGCTGTGTGAGAACGGAATCTTCAATGATTAGCTGATAAACGCGGGTGATATAATGACCGTCCAGCCCCTGTTTTTTCCCTTCCTGAATCAGTGTGTTAATCAGTTCGGCTTCGCGTTCTTTATCGCGGATAGGGCGGTGAGAGTGCATTTTGGATTGCGCGACCTCAATCGCCATCGTACGTCGTTCTGCCAGCAGGGCCAGCAATTTCAGGTCTAATGCGCTGATGCGTTCGCGCAGAGCCAGTAATGAGTTCTCGGTCATGTTATTACCCTTTTAGATGTTCTTTCTTTCAGCAAAATGTGTAAAACGCAGGCATAAAAAAAGCCCCCTTTTCAGGAGGCTTTGTTGTTCGTCTTCGCATTCATTCTTTCGCGACGAAACGCCTCCCAATCAGGGGAAGGTAAAAAAGAATGCGAAGAAAAACAGACGGGTATTCATGTATACGTTGTTTCCATAAGTTTGAGCAGAGTCTTAAAGTAACCGCTGGGTTTTCCCTGTGTCAATAAGATTCCTTCAGACACAAAAAACGCGCCCCTCAGAGCGCGTTGTTACTGACATGCCGGATAACCCGGTTATTCCTCTTCTTCCTGCACCGGTTCCAGATTGAGTTCTTTGACGCCGGACTCTGCACGGCGGGCCTCACCTTTATGCTGCGCTTTATTGAGCTGGCGCTCGAGTTTGGTCGTCATTTCGTTAATCGCAGCGTACATATCATCGTGCGTAGCACTGGCAACCAGTTTTCCGTTTGGTGTACTGATGGTCGCATCGGCGACAAATCCCTGAGGTTCTTTCGACAGGATTATGTGTGGGTTAATTAGCTGAGTTTGCCATTTATCCAGTTTTTTCAGACGCCCTTCGATGTGTTCACGAATCGCGGGGGTGATGTCCATTTGTTTACTGGTAATGTTGACTGTCATATAACTTACCTCTCTTCTTTCCGTCTCCGATGAATCCAACATACCAGCCTTTTTTACGAAATGCGTCCCTAAACTCGCGGTTTTTTTTCACTTTTTGTCAATGTTGAAGTTTATGTGACTCAGGGTAATTAATGGCCGGAAAGGCCTTGAGACTTCATTCAGGAGCAGGCATGATTGATGGGATCAGTACGTTATTCTTTCCTGTGTTTCTGCAATTATCCCCTAAAAAGAACCAAAAAAAACGGCAGCCTGAGCTACCGTTTGTCCACGGACATGTAAAATTATGCTGCGCTGTTGGCGGCAATAATTTTCGCGACTTTATCAGCCTGAGTGTTCAGCTGCAGTTCACGGTAGGCGTTTTCCATCAACGGCAGCGCATCATGCGTTGCTTTCGTATCCGGATAATCTTTCAGCATTTGTTCTACACGGTTAACGACAGCGACGTAAGCACCGCGTTTAGTGTAGTATTGCACCACTGACAGCTCGTATTTCGCCAAACGATCTTTCAGGAATACCAAACGTTTAGTCGCGTCAGTGGCGTACTGGCTGTTTGGATACGTGTGGATCAACTGGCTGAAATCACGGAATGCTGCACGTGCATGCTGTGGATCACGGTCTGAACGATCAACACCGAAAAATCCTTGCAGGGCACTGTCATCCAACGCCATATCCGTTAAACCACGCATATACATGACGTAGTCGATATTCGGATGTGTTGGGTTCAGACGCATAAAGCGATCAATAGAAGCCTGAGCCATAGGCAAGTCAGCAGACTTGTAATAGGCATAAATCAGATCTAACTGAACTTGCTGCGAGTAAGGCCCAAACGGATAGCGGTTATCCAGCGCTTCTAATTGCGCAATAGCGCCTTTAAAGTTACCGTCCTGCAGCTTTTGCTGGGCAGTGGCATAAAGGACGTTAGGCGGGTTATCGGGAACCGTTTCTTTGGAACTGGAGCAACCGACCAGCGCCAGGCTCAACGTGGCTGCTGCCACCAGATATTTCACACGCGTCATGACGTTTTGATTATCCTCAGGTGTTATTCTGGGAGACTGTCCGTTAAGCTCCCGACAAAGACCAGCTACAATAGCACATTATTTTAAACGGCATCGCCGTGAAAACCCAACGTTAACCAAGAAGCTGCATATGGCACAACAAGTACAACTCACCGCAACGGTGGCCGAATCTCAACTCGGTCAACGGTTAGATCAGGCTTTGGCCGAATTGTTCCCTGATTATTCAAGATCTCGCATAAAAGATTGGATCCTTGAAGACAGGGTCACGGTCAATGGCAAAAAAGTGACCAAACCAAAAGAAAAAGTGTTGGGTGGCGAGGCTATCGCAATCGATGCGCAAATTGAAGAAGAAGCGCGTTGGCTGCCACAAGATATCGCTTTAGATATCGTGTATGAAGATACTGATATTTTAGTCATCAATAAACCCCGTGATCTGGTTGTTCATCCGGGCGCCGGGAATCCTGATGGCACGGTACTGAATGCGCTGCTGCATTATTACCCTGCAATTATTGATGTACCGCGCTGCGGCATCGTGCATCGCCTGGATAAAGATACCACCGGTCTGATGGTGGTGGCGAAGTCGGTGCCTGCACAAACGCACCTGGTGACCGCACTTCAGGCCCGCGAAATTACCCGCGAATATGAAGCCGTGGCGATTGGTACAATGACGGCAGGCGGCACAGTGAATGAGCCGATTGCGCGCCATTCCACCAAGCGTACGCATATGGCGGTTCATCCGACTGGCAAACCGGCGACGACACACTATCGCATCATGGAGCATTTCCGTGCTCATACGCGTCTGCGCTTGCGTCTGGAGTCCGGTCGTACACACCAGATCCGCGTGCATATGGCGCACATTAACCATCCTCTGTTAGGCGATCAACTGTATGGTGGCCGTCCACGTCTGCCAAAAGGTGCTTCAGAACCGTTCATTAATATGCTGCGCGGATTCGATCGTCAGGCTCTTCACGCTACCATGCTGCGTCTTTATCATCCGGTCACTGGTATTCAGATGGAATGGCATGCGCCACTTCCGCAGGATATGGTTGACCTGATCAATGCGCTTAAAGCGGATACCGAAGAGTTCAAGGACCAGATGAACTGGTAATGAGCGTGCTTATCCAGCCTCAGTGGCCGCAACCGGCATCGGTGCGGTCATGTGCGACAACCCGCGAAGGAGGCGTCAGTCTGCCTCCTTACGGTTCGCTTAACCTCGGCAGTCATGTCGGGGATTCTCCTGAGCATGTTGCGCTGAACCGCCAGCGGTTGATCGCGCTGGGCGGTCTGCCTGCTTCGCCACACTGGCTTGAGCAGGTTCATGGCACCGACGTGGTTCGTTTATCATCGCAAACTCCCCTTATTCCGACACAGATTGCCGATGCGGCCTATACCCGCGAGCCAGGCGTTGTCTGTGCAGCAATGACAGCCGATTGTTTACCGGTTCTGTTTTGCAGTAAAAACGGCGATGAAGTCGCTGCAGCTCATGCGGGCTGGCGGGGATTGTGTGCGGGTGTATTAGAAAATACAGTGGCCTGTTTTGAAGCGACTACCGGGGACGTGATGGCATGGATGGGACCGGCGATTGGCCCTTCTCATTTTGAAGTTGGCGGCGAAGTTCGCGAAGCCTTTATGGCTGTGGACTCTGCCGTATCCGTCGCTTTCAGACCTGCAGGTGCCAAATTCATGGCCGACATTTACCAGCTTGCACGGTTTCGCTTGCAAGCTGCGGGCATCACCGCCCTCTACGGCGGTGAATATTGCACTGTGACAGACAGCAACAAATTTTACTCTTATCGGCGCGACGGAATTACCGGACGGCTGGCAAGTTTAATTTGGCTGATATAACCTATCGAATCAAGACGATCCATCACGCATAACAGCTGTCCTCTGAATATACTGCCAAGATAACCTTGAAAACGTGAGGGTTGACCTCATCTAATCTCCAGTAGCAATTTTGTTCAGTATTGGAGGTGTTATGCGTCTGGATCGTCTTACCAGCAAATTCCAGCTTGCCCTCGCGGATGCTCAGTCACTCGCGCTCGGGCGCGACAATCAATTTATCGAACCTGTTCACCTGATGAGTGCTTTGCTTACTCAGGAAGGCGGAACCGTACGTCCTTTATTAACGGCGGCTGGGATAGATACCCAGAAACTGCGCACGGACGTTGATCAGGCTTTGGGGCGTTTGCCGCAAGTTGAAGGTACCGGCGGTGATGTTCAACCATCCCATGAGCTGGTACGTGTTTTAAATCTTTGTGACAAGCTGGCACAACAACGTGCCGATACTTTCATCTCTTCAGAACTGTTTGTTCTGGCCGTGATGAAAGACCACGGCTCTTTAACGGATCTGTTAAAAGCCAGCGGTACAACGGCCGAGAAAATCACAGCGGCTATCGATCAAATGCGTGGGGGTGAGAAAGTGGATGACCAGAATGCCGAAGACCAGCGTCAGGCATTAAAAAAATTCACTATCGATCTGACCGAACGTGCCGAGCAGGGCAAACTGGATCCGGTCATCGGTCGTGATGAAGAAATTCGCCGGACTATTCAGGTTCTGCAACGTCGTACCAAAAATAACCCGGTGCTGATTGGTGAGCCAGGTGTCGGTAAAACCGCGATTGCGGAAGGACTGGCACAGCGCATCATTAATGGTGAAGTGCCGGAAGGTCTGAAAAATAAACGTGTGCTTTCATTAGACATGGGTGCATTGGTTGCCGGTGCCAAGTATCGCGGTGAATTTGAAGAACGTCTGAAAGGCGTGCTGAGTGATCTGGCTAAACAGGAAGGCAACGTCATTCTGTTTATCGACGAATTGCATACCATGGTCGGTGCGGGTAAAGCCGATGGCGCAATGGATGCCGGCAATATGCTGAAACCGGCTCTGGCGCGTGGTGAACTTCACTGTGTAGGTGCGACGACATTAAATGAATATCGTCAGTTCATCGAGAAAGATGCGGCGTTAGAGCGTCGTTTCCAGAAAGTGTTTGTTGCCGAGCCTTCTGTTGAAGACACCATCGCTATCTTGCGTGGTCTGAAAGAACGCTATGAGCTGCATCACCATGTACAGATTACTGACCCGGCTATCGTTGCAGCAGCCACATTGTCGCACCGTTATATCTCGGATCGTCAGTTACCGGATAAAGCAATCGACCTTATAGATGAAGCGGCATCCAGCATTCGTATGCAGATGGACTCTAAACCGGAGTCTCTGGACCGTCTCGATCGCCGTATTATCCAGCTCAAACTGGAACAGCAGGCGCTGAAAAAAGAGTCTGATGATGCCAGTGTGAAACGTCTGGAAATGCTGGAAACCGAACTGAGCCAGAAAGAGCGTGAATATTCTGAGCTGGAAGAAGAGTGGAAAGCTGAGAAAGCATCCCTGACCGGCACGCAGAATATTAAAGCCGAGCTGGAGCAGGCAAAGATTACGCTTGAACAGGCTCGCCGCGTTGGCGATCTGGGCCGTATGTCAGAATTGCAGTACGGTAAAATCCCGGAACTGGAAAAACAGCTGGCAGCGGCGACTCAGGCAGACGGTAAAGCCATGAAGCTGCTGCGCAACCGTGTGACAGATGTGGAAATTGCCGACGTGCTGGCGCGCTGGACCGGTATTCCGGTTGCCCGGATGCTTGAAAGTGAACGTGAAAAACTGCTGCGTATGGAAGAAGAACTTCATAACCGTGTGATTGGCCAGAACGAGGCGGTAGAAGCAGTATCGAATGCCATTCGTCGTAGCCGCGCAGGATTGTCAGATCCAAACCGTCCGATCGGGTCATTCCTGTTCCTCGGTCCGACCGGTGTGGGTAAAACAGAGCTGTGTAAAGCGCTGGCGACATTCCTGTTTAACAGCGATGACGCGATGGTTCGCATCGATATGTCAGAGTTTATGGAAAAACACTCCGTTTCACGTCTGGTCGGTGCGCCTCCGGGTTATGTCGGTTATGAGGAAGGGGGTTACCTGACCGAAGCGGTTCGTCGTCGTCCTTACTCTGTCATCTTGTTAGATGAAGTTGAGAAGGCGCACCCGGATGTCTTCAACATCTTATTGCAGGTGCTGGATGACGGCCGTTTAACTGACGGGCAGGGGAGAACAGTTGATTTCCGCAACACGGTTGTCATCATGACCTCTAACCTGGGCTCTGACATTATTCAGCAGCACTTCGGTGAGGCCAGCTATGCGCAGATGAAAGCGTCGGTAATGGAAGTGGTCACACACAGCTTCCGTCCGGAATTCATCAACCGTATAGATGAAGTGGTTGTGTTCCATCCGCTGGGTCATGCGCATATCAAGAATATCGCCAAGATCCAGCTGGCACGTTTGTATAAACGCTTAGAAGAACACGGCTACACGGCAACGCTGACCGATGCGGCGCTGGAACTGCTGGGTAACACAGGATTTGACCCGGTTTATGGTGCGCGTCCATTGAAACGTGCCATCCAGCAGGAGATTGAGAACCCGCTGGCTCAGCAAATCTTGTCTGGCAAGCTGATCCCAGGCAAACCAATTACTGTCGATGTGGAAGATGATCACATCATCGCAAGACAGTAAATAGATAAGTAGCGGCCTTATAACGGGCTCCGGAGTCATTCGGAGCCCGTTTTTTATGCATTACTTGTGTGTTACTTATTCATTTGGTGAATTTATGAACGCTTGGTAGGAAAAGTGAAATTAGCCCTTGCGGCCTGCTGAGAACTCCCTATAATGCCGCTCCATCGACAGGGAACAACGTGAACAACATCACGAAGTAACCGGGTCGGAAAGATTAAAAACAGTGATGACCGGATAAAATAAACGGTTGACACTGAATGAGGAAAGCGTAATATACGCCACCTCGAGTTAGCAAGCGAAAGCGCGTAACTCACTGCTCTTTAACAATTTATCAGACAATCTGTGTGGGCACTCACAAGACGATATCAGCCACCTCGGTGGCAAAAAATATC
>NZ_JABAED010000015.1:0-135966 GCF_023701875.1 Rahnella sp. CG8 | reverse complement strand
AGGCAGGAACTGTGGGGTATCCTGCTGAGTTATAACCTTATTCGTTACCAGATGATCAAGATGGCGTTCAGCCTGAAGGGAGATTATCTGCCTTATCAGCTGAGTTTTAGCGGTGCAGTGTCGGAGATATTACGGTTGTTAATCGGGCTGCCGTGGGCATCAGCGGGAGCCATCCCGGGTCATCTGAAGCATTTTTACAGCAACGCAGCGATGCTAAAGCTGCCCTCGAGGCGTGAGCGTGAATATGCGAGGGAAGTGAGAGAAAAAAGGTCAAAATATCCCTTAAAAAACAATGCCGGTCACCTTAAGTGACCGGCATTAGGCTAAAGCCCCTTAATCATAAAGCCATTTACCCGCCTTAGCCGATTCTGCGAACATTCTTACAGTTAAGGGCTTTCTGGTCTTTTCTATGTCCTTACGCTTAACCTTAAACCAGCGAGTGAAAAACGGAAGGTTTTCCCAGGGAAAGTAGAAGGACCAATTTACGACTGACAGGTCCACTTTAAAGGTTTTTTCATAAGCTTCGAGGGCATATACGAAATCATCACCTGGAGCAAAATCTTGTAGCTCGGTATCAAACTCAAGCGGAACCTCTCTTTTCAAATCGAAATCGTAGTAGCCAGGTATTTCCTCGCGGAACATTGATAAGACTTTTTCTTCCATTAAAAGTATGTCCATGCAATACGATCTTCTGGACGGGCTATTAAATTATATTTTGATCTGGTTTCGGCGGCCACCTGCTGGATTAATATGACCGCCATTGCATATCCAACAAAGGGGACATATCTATCTATCAGTGCAGCCCATTTTGTGGTTTTTCGCATAGTCAAGGTATTGAACGACTTACCAACCGGCGTCCACGCTTTAAGGCCAAAGGGCAGTTTCGCTTGCTTTAAAAGGGCCCTCGATAGCTTTGACGCCACGCTTGTTCCCGGTATTGCAGTTACCATCTTGCCCGGAACCGGAATGTAAGGCTGCCCTGTAATAATGAGAACTGTAGCCGTAGTATCTAACCCGAGGTGATTTGATAAGCTTTCAATAAAAATTAGACCAAATAACTCTTGATTACTCAGATTGGCGTGGCCGTGATAAAAGTACGTTCCGTTTAGCTCTTCAATAGTATCCATTTCAATATCCTTTTGATTAGAAGGGCTTTAGGATACTGCCGCATTTATTAGCAGGCAATATGCCCCCTCGCACTGGATATCATCATTGTTCCTTCCGTCACGTTAATCGCTCCGTTGATACCAGAAACTGGCAACGGTTTCTCAGACCCACGCACCCGCGGGCTATTTTCGCGAAGGTAACATCCGGATTAGCGTGTTATCGCGCCGGCGATAGTGATGCCAGAGGGCAGCCAGAGCATGTAATCCGATAAGATAATACCCGGCGTTCGCGAGCCATTCATGCAGCGTTTTAAACTGTTTCTGTAAAGGGAGATCCGGAAAAACACTTTTAGGCATAAGGATGTTAAACATCGTCCAGTCATGGCCGCCATAATAACGTGACAAGATGCCCAGCACCGGCAAGCTTAAAAACATCAGATATATAAGTACATGAGCCGAACCTGACAAATAATGCTGCCAGCGCGGCAACGCGGGTTTAACCGGCGGAGTGACATACATTGCGCGAACAAACAGACGCATACACATCAGGAATAATACGCAAAATCCCAGGCTGTAATGCGTAAGGGCTAATAACTCCCTCGCTGGCGTGCCTTTTGCAAACCACCCTTTTATATCCATCGTGGCATAGGTCAGTACGACTAACACAAACACCAGCCAGTGGAGCATAATTTGAACGAAAGAATATCGGGTACGCATAGAAGTTCCGGTAAACGAAGAGACGTTAACCTTACTTATGCAGACTTAAGCTTACCTTAAGAACAATGACGGAGAGTAATGAAAAGGAAAAAATCCCCAGAAACGCGAGAATTTTTAAAAGGGGGAACAGCAGAATAAAAACTGGCGGTGAAGTACGTTTTTCTGCCCGGCTAAAAAGCGGGGCAGAAAAGCGCAGCACATCAGCCGTGAGGTCAGCGCGCGATCAGGAAGCTTTCAAGTGTCGCGCCGCCATCCAGCGCTGCTTTAATGGCAGAAGGCGTGCGACCCTGACCCGTCCAGGTCTTTTTAGAACCGTCAGTGTCTGTGTACTCATAAATGGCCGGACGTGGCTTACGTTTGGCTTTAGTGGTTTCTTTCGCGCTCTGGTGGCCCAACAGGTCATCAATCGCGATGCCATCGTTTGCCAACATTTCGCGGTATTTCAGTAATTTTTCGTCGCGCTCTTGTTGCTGCGCACTGCGCGCTTTGGCATTTTCGCGAGTTTCTTCAACAATGGCAGTCAGTTTCTCAAGAATTTCTTCCAGAGTACTCAAAGGCATTTCGCGAGCCTGAGCCCGAAGTGTACGGATATTATTCAAAACGTTTAATGCGTTGTCCATGATGTGCTCACTTTAGATATGTGCCATTAAATTAGTGACTCTGATTCTACACAAACCAATATTGATATCAATTGCGTCAGGATAATATTACAACCTATTACACAATTCCTGCGTGAGCCTCTTTGGTTTATTGCGTTTTAATGCGTTAGTTTTATAAGTAATTATTGACTCTGGGTTAATAAATTTTCAGCGCACAAATCACCTGCAGAACTTCAAAATAAGCAGGAAAACATTATTAAGCTAAATTTACCTCTCTTTATAAGAGTATCAGTGCGTGAATAACATATGTTGCTATTATGTACAAATCGGGCCAGTTCTTTTCTTTTGATGCGGATCTCACGCTTACTCTTATTCATTTCGCTAAAAATTTTCCTGCCGGAAATCGACGAAAAGCATCTTCTGCACAAAAAATTTAAAGCGGTTTACGCAGCATCGCTTTAAAATGTGACTCACGTCACACAGGATGTTTATTTACCCTATGTTTAAGACCATTTTTATTGTTTGCGCCGCGTGTGTGGCGCTGAAGCTCGCACTGGACTGGCAGATTATTTTGCAGGTGGCGGAAGGTTAACCGTTAACTGAGAGGCCAGAGCCGCAAATTCTGTCAGATTGCGGGTTAATGCGCCGCGCCGCCATATCAGCCACGTTGTCAAAAAACGATAATTGTCGGCCAGCGGCCAGATGCTCACCGTGCTGCTGCCCGGCATACTTTCCAGCATACTGCGCGGCATCAGCGCCAGCCCGCCGCCGGCTATCACACAAGCCAGCATGCCGTGATAAGACTCCATTTCGTAGATTTTCCCCGGCGCAGCGCCATCATCCGCAAACCAGCTTTCGAAATGGCGACGATAAGAGCAGTTCGACCGGAACGCATACAGAATCTCCCCGTTAACCTCCTGCCCACGAGTCACAGGCGCGTGATGTAAGGGGGCGACAATCACCATTTCTTCTTTATACACTGGCACGCCATCCAGAACCGGATGCAGCACAGGGCCGTCGACAAACGTCGCTTCCAGCGCCCCTTCCAGCAATTTATCCAGCAATTCCCCTGAAGGGCCAGTGCTCAGCGCCAGTTCAACCTTGCTGAATTGCTGGTGATAACGCGCCAGTAAAGTGGGGATCCGCACCGCTGCAGTGCTTTCCAGCGCGCCCAACGCAAATATCCCCTGCGGTTCTGTGCCCGCCACGGACACCCGCGCTTCTTCGACTAAATCGAGAATACGGTTGTTGTAACTGAGAAAGTTTCGCCCTGCTGGCGAAAGGCGCAGACGCTGATTCTCGCGGATGAATAATTCGACGCCCAGTTCCGCCTCAAGCTGTTTAATGCGTGTTGTCAGATTCGACGGGACGCGATGCACCCGCTGGGCGGCGGCGCTGATACTGCCGGTTTCAGCAACGGCGCGAAACATCTCGAGCTGTGACAGATTCATAGTCTTTCTCAAAAAGTGAACGGTTTACTTATTTTTATTCATTTTTATTCATCTTCGCAAGTCTCTATGCTGAACGGACTGGATAAATGAGGAGCACATAATGACAACGCCCGACACACACGCAATTTCGCTCAACCCGTTCAACGGCCAGCGTATCGCAGAGTATCCTTTCGACACCGCACTGACTCTTGAGATGGCAGTCACACAAGGCAGCGCGGCCTATAAGCAGTGGCGCAAAACGGATATCGCTCAGCGCGCATCCCATCTGCATAATCTGGCGACTGAACTTCGCGAAGCCAGTGAAGATATCTCCCGCATGATCAGCCGCGAAATGGGTAAACCCATTAAACAGGCGCGCGCTGAAGTGGAGAAATCCGCAAGCCTGTGCGAATGGTATGCCCTGCAGGGCCCGGCGATGCTCGCACCTGAACCCACCATCGTCGATAACGGCGAAGCGCATATTCATTACCGCCCTTCCGGCATGATCCTGGCGGTTATGCCGTGGAATTTCCCGGTCTGGCAGATCCTGCGCGGCGCGGTACCTGCGTTACTGGCGGGAAATACGTTCCTGCTTAAACCTGCCCCTAACGTGATGGGTACGACCCGTCTGGTGAAACAGGCTGCGCTGAAAGCCGGTTTTCCGGCAGGGGCCTTTGGCGTAATTAATGTCGGGAATGCAGATGTTGCCGGGTTGATTGCTGATCCGCGCATTGTTGCCGTCACGGTAACCGGCAGCGTGCGTGCCGGTGGTGCTATTGCGGAGCTGGCAGGTAAATCACTGAAGAAATGTGTGCTGGAGCTGGGCGGCTCTGATCCATTTATCGTGCTCAATGACGCCAACCTCGATGAAGCGGTGAAGGCGGCTGTTGCGGGCCGCTATCAGAATACCGGACAGGTTTGCGCCGCCGCGAAACGTATGATTGTTGAAGAAGGTGTGCTGGAAGCCTTTACCGAGAAATTTGTGGCCGCCACGCGGGCACTGGTCATCGGCGACCCGCAGGACGACGACACCTACATCGGCCCGATGGCACGCTACGACCTGCGCGATGAGCTGGACAGGCAGGTTCAGGAAACGCTGTCAGAAGGCGCAACGCTGTTGCTCGGTGGTGAGAAAATTGCTGGCGAAGGTAACTTCTATGCCCCCACTATTCTGAGCAACGTGACGCCACAAATGACCGCATTCCGTCAGGAGTTATTTGGCCCGGTCGCAGCGATTACGGTTGCACGCGATGCTGAGCATGCGGTCGAACTGGCGAATGACAGTGATTTTGGTCTGAGCGCGACGATTTATACCGCCGACCTGGCACGGGCAGAACAGATGACTGGCGAGCTGGAAACCGGCGGCGTATTTATTAACGGCTACAGTGCGTCAGACCCGCGCGTAGCGTTCGGTGGCGTGAAAAAAAGCGGCTATGGTCGTGAGCTTTCACACTTCGGTTTACGCGAGTTCTGTAACGTGCAGACCGTGTGGAGCAACCGTAAATAACCGTTAACCGGTGGAGGTTTAAACTAATCACAGGATTTTATAATCCTGTGATTATTATTTTTTGCCAGCCTGTGAGTGAGGCCGGGCATCAATCGCCGTGACGGCCTGCTGATAACGAGACGCCTTTGTGGTTACTTAAACAGCCCCATCAGATGGTCCAGAATCAGCGAAGAGAGGGTGAAATCAGGGTCAGCAAATGTGACACCCTGCGCACCAAGATGTGAGAATAATGGCAACGTCAGTGCAGGTAACACACATAACAGCAGTCCGTTGATACCACTGGCAATAATCGCGCCACGGAAACCGCCGGTGGCGTTACCGAAGATGGCCGCCGCGCCTCCCGTAATAAAGCTCGCCATAATGCCCGGAACAATAATGGGCAATCCGACAAACGGGAAAATGAGAATACAGGCCAGTTCCACAGAGAAGCTCACCAGAAAACCAATCAACGTGGCATTTGGCGCTTTAGTGAAAAGCACCATGACATCCACCGCCGGGACCGCGCCAGGTGCGAAAACTCGTGAGAATCCTTTAAACGCCGGTACGATTTCCGCCGTAAATAAATTAACGCCCGCTTTGGCGAGATACAGACCGCAAGCAAATACAGCCGACTGCTCAAGAATAAAAATAATCGTATTTTTATCTGCCGCACCGGCGCCATACACAAGCGTCATCGCCGTTTTGATCTGCGGTTGCGTAGCGAATACACAGGATATCAGCAGAAGAACCAGCATCGTTAAAAGCGTGGCGATATTGGGTTCACGCAGGAAATCAAACTTGTTACTGATTTTGAGATGTTCTGTATCGGTCTTTTTATTACCGAACCATTTTCCCATATATGAACCGATGATATATGAAGAAATGGCTGCGTGAGAAATGGCATATTCGTCAGAACCGATGATTTCACGGCTAAATCTGTTCAGGAAAAACGGAGAAGCGGCCATATAAAGACCGATGAAAATCGACGAGATGATAATAATGGGATAATAGCTATAACCCAGTTGCATCAGCACTGCTGTTAATGCAAAGGACATAAACAGGACAAGATGCAGCGAGAGATAGATAAATTTCAGACGCGTAAAGCGGGCCAGAAGAATATTAATCACCATAGAGAACAACAGAATTATCGCTGCCGTTGAACCAATCTGATCGATGGTTGCTGCCATGATGGCTTCATTACTCGGCACCACACCAACAATGTTAAAGGCGTTAGAAAACAAGGTGCTAAAAGCCGTTAACACTTTCATTAAGATTGAGCCACCGACCTTTATCATGGTAAATCCGATAAAAGAAAGTGCCGTTCCGGTGATGATTCTTGATACCGATGCTTTTTGAAAAACCAATCCCAGAAATGCGATAATCGCAATGATAACAGCCGGTGTTTTAACCAAACTCAGAAATATTTCCATCTTCCCCTCTTTCATTGAATTTATATTGATTGAAAGTTGCGGCCTTTTTATAAGAAACTTTATCGTTACATTTTTTCAACATTCCTCATTCATCCTTGCTCAGACGTCATTCGAAATTTGTTTTTATGAAACAATGTTTCTTTTTATTTGGCACGGTGTTTTATATAGAGTTCGTGAAAGGGATGATGTGAAGTGACTCGCAATTAGTGGAGCAGAAGGCATTTTTTAACGTGTTTTGGAATGGACATAACAAGAGGACACCGGTCTGGCGCTAGCGCAATGCTGGCCGCCGCTTCCCGCGCCGTGGGTCTGAATCCTTCGACGCTATCCAGCGCACTCTCCGGACCGTGGACGAAAGGTGAAATGCGCATACTGCAGACAGGGCGTGAAATGTGCCCCTTCTTGCACTCATTTCAAAAATACATGACCTGTAACCAGGTGAAAATATCCTCTGTTACTTTCGTGTTAATTGTGGCGGGAGGTTGCCTAACAAAGAATTAGCAATTAAAGCTAAAGGTCATTACATGAAAAGGTATTTATTAACCTCACGCCCGTTAAATATCTCAGATGCGTCATCACACCGATCGATTAACGGTGCGGCTTAATATCCGATTTAGAAAAATGACCTGATGAGGAGTAAATCCATGAAAGGCTTAGTGAATGATGTCTTATCCATATTCTCACCCAAAGCGGTTAAGCCTGTTTTGGTCCGCTCAGGGTTATCACATCGCGAGATCGCCTCGCTGCAAGCTGTCGGCGTGAGCACGGTGTCCTGGGCTACCTCCATGGAAGAACTCAACAATGCATTTGTTAAAAAAGCACTGGATGCAGGCGCTGTCGGCTACCACATTACCAATGTGGAATCGCACAAACCGGGTAAAGAGCAGCAACACGTTATGGCTGCCACCGCGACCTTTTACCATATCAATCACAAAGTGGCCTATGGCTGATGTGCAGAGCAGAGTGTCATGAAATAAGAACGCCGCAGGCTTTAGGGTTTGCGGCGTTATTTATTGATGAGAAAGCATATTGAAGACCATTCATTAGCCGCGCGGTACACGGGTGGAGCGCCGCCCCATCAGCCTGGAGCATCATCATTCTCTTTTTCTTAATGATAATTACGGGTAAGATTAGTCCGAATAATAACATGTAAGGAAATAGAAATGGGATCTATGGTTTTTTGTAGAGGATGCGGAAAGGAGATCCACGAGTCGGCTAAATCATGCCCTCATTGTGGCGCCACTCAAAGTATTAATCCTCAGGGGACTAAAAGCAGGGTTGCTGCAGCATTGTTAGCTTTCTTCCTGGGTGGTTTTGGTGTTCATAAGTTCTATCTGGGTAAAATCGGGCAAGGGTTCTTATACCTCATCTTCTGCTGGACGTTTATTCCTTCAATAATTGCATTCATTGAATTCATTATTTATCTGTGCGATTCAGATGAAAACTTCGCCAAAAAATACGGTTGAGTTTAGCTATCTGATTATAAAAGCCGCTTTCAAAGTGGCTTTTTGAAATCTACTAAACATTAAAAAACCCACACCCACCTTTCGGCAGATGCGGGTTCGCATAATCTCTGTACGCTAAATCAGATTACATCTGAATCAGATGTTTGATTTTCACGTCAGGATTGGTGTCGGCAGCATAATCAACACCGTTCAGGCCAAAGCCGAACAGACGCATAAATTCGCTTTTGTAGCCTGCAAAATCAGTCAGTTCCGCGATGTTATCGTTGGTGACTTCATTCCACAGTTTACCCACTTCAGCCTGCACTTCTGGCGCGATCTCTTTCAGGTCAGCGCGCAGACGGCCTTCGTTGTCGACCAGCGGCTCAGCGCCGTACAGGCTGTCTTTGTACAGACCGTAAACCTGCTCGATACAACCTTCGTGCGTGCCCTTCTCTTTCATCACTTTGAACAGCAGTGACAGGTACAGTGGCATCACAGGAATAGCAGAACTCGCCTGCGTCACAACGGCTTTCAGTACGGAAACGCGTGCGTCGCCGCCCTGCTCTGCCAGTGTGCTACGGATATCCAGAACACGTTTGTCCAGATCCTTCTTGGCTTCACCGATAGAACCGTTCCAGTAAATGTCCTGCGTCACTTCTTCACCCAGATAGGTGAACGCGGTAGTTTTCGCGCCTTCAGCCAGCACACCGGCAGCCTTCAGATCGTCGATCCACATCTGCCAGTCTTCGCCACCCATCACTGCCACGGTGCCCGCGATTTCTTCAGGCGTTGCCGGTTCCAGCGTGGTTTCGTTGATGGTTTCTTTGTCGGTGTTGATGCCACGAATAGTGACTTGCTTACCGATTGGTTTCAGGGTGGAGTTGAACACTTCACCGGTTTTAGGATGGGTGCGACGTGGCGCAGCCAGGCTGTAAACCACCAGATCAACCTGACCCAAATCTTGTTTGATCAGCTCAATGGTCTTTTGCTTCACTTCGTCAGAGAACGCATCGCCGTTGATGCTTTTTGCGTACAGACCTTTGGCATCAGCAAATTCTTCGAATGCGGCTGAGTTATACCAGCCCGCAGTGGCGGTTTTGGATTCATCGCCCGGACGTTCGAAGAAGATACCCAGCGTTGCTGCGTCAGAACCAAAAGCAGCTGAGATGCGGGCAGCGAGGCCGTAACCGGTAGAAGCGCCGATCACCAGGACTTTTTTAGGACCGCCTGCGATTTTGCCTTGCGCGGTAACGTAGTCGATTTGTTCTTTAACGTTCGCCTTGCAACCTTCCGGATGGGCAGTAACACAGATAAAGCCACGGATGCGTGGTTTGATAATCATATAGACCTCATTGCAACTGTCTCAGTAAATTGGCCGATAGAATATAGGTTTGCGCCGTTTCAGGCAAAACCTGACGCTTCTTCGCCGTGTAAACAGAGTTCTCTGACCCGAAAACAGGCTCTTTTTCGGCAGAAAGCATAAAATTTGAGCCAAAAATTATCTCTGTAGTGTAACGCAGTCCCGCCGGGATGTTCATTTCAGGCCTCACGCATTCCAAAAGCATGGCGGCGGCATACCGCACATTCATTATCCTGCGCAGACCAGGCGGGAAATATGCAGCCACACACCCGGCATTGTGCTTGTTCAAGCCTGGAAACGGTTAACGTACTTTCACTGTTTTCACGCGCGGATACGGAGATAGCGCCATCAAAGCACACCGCCTCGCAGTTGCCACAACCGGTACATTTCACAGGATCCAGCGTTAATGCCAGATTATCCAGGCGGATGGCTTGTTCGGGACAGACACGGCTACAGGCGCCGCAGAGTACGCAACGGTGTTTATCGAGATCAACGTGATATTCACTGATCTGTGTAAAACGGGCGCGCCTGAACCGACGCCCGACAGGTACGTTACCGGCAGAAGCGCCTTCGTTTTTAAGATGCAACCACCGGCGGCGTGAACCGTTCATCGTTTGCCGGGACGGTGGCACAATATTCCACAGCGGTTCCTGCATTCGTTTCAGGCGAACATTCAGCGTGGCGATGGCCTTAAACCAGCCAGCCGCGCTTTCCGCTTTCATCTCAACAAAACGGATGCCGTATTCGCTGTGCCACATCAGCAATTCTTCAGTACAGGGCGCAACGCGAGTCAGCGGCATCACCAGCCGGTCAGCGCGATAATGCCTTTGCGGCGGTGCAATGCCCTCCGGCGCACCGGTGGGGCAGTTAAAAAGACAATAACCGCAGCCGATACAGGCCTGCGGATCCATCTCTATCATGCCTTCTTCATTGAGCGTAACGGCCCCTGTCGGGCAAACATCTGCACAGGCCACGCAGCGGCTATTTTTCACCGTATTGCGCACGCATGCCCGTCCGGCGCACATCATGCGCGGACTGGCATGAAGCGAAAACACACGCATCAGTGAATGCTGAAGAAGTTAAAACGCAGCATGATTTCTGCCAGTAACACCGCCGTCCCGCCCGTCACCAGCAGTAAGCGGCCAATACGGTGCGTTTGCAGGCTGCACGCCGTGATAATCGTGCCTACAGTCAGTATCACCCACGCCATCAACCGCAACCTGCCGGACTGTGCGAAAGCTATCAGCGGCTGATGCGGGAATGTCACCGCATCGCGGCTCACACCGTTCAGAGACTCAAGGTAGATCGGTTGTTCCAGCAGGCGCGCCAGCGTAACGGCGATCAGCGCGCCACCGCAGATAACCGAGATCCTCCTCGCCTGTTTCCAGGGCAGCCACGGGCAGCGGGAAAGCCGCCACAGCGCGGTGATGGCCCCCAGACTCAGCGCGGTTGCGTAAAACATCACGTAAGTATTGATGTGCATCCAGGTCGCGACAGACGCATGGACGTAAATCGCGCTCATGCAGAAGAGATCAATCAGGCCCAAAAGAGAAGCGAGCAGCATAAGAGAAGTCGCGACGCGTTTTGCTACCAGCCCAATCAGCGTGGTCAACCCCAGAATACCGAGATAAAGACTGGCGAAAACGATTTCCCGGCTCAGCCAGGAACTGCTGATATGACTCAGCGCATGAAAGGCATTCAGCGGATAGCCCAGATGCGCGGTTGAAGCGACAAGGCCCAGCGCACCGGCGACAAAAGCCAGCAACATGGCAGGTACTGCAACGCGCCATTTTTCCTGCGTATTCAGGCTGTCAGCGGCATACATCAGGATAAATGTGGTGAAAAGCGTGCTGCCTACGGAAAGCTGGATCAGCAACGTAAAGACGATCAGTGGCCATTCCTGCATGATTATTGACTCCCTTTTTCTGCACCCTGGTGCGGTTTGATGACCAGATTGGGGTGAGTGAGCGCTGAATCTGGCAATCCCTGAACATCACAGAGGCTGCCGTATTTCGTCCGTAATTCATCGATCGGACCAAATTTGATCGCACCTAACGGACAGGTTGAGACGCATACCGGCTGCTGACCGCTTGCCTGCAAATCGACACAGAAATCACATTTCGACATCTGACCGGTCTGCGTATTCAGCTGAGGAGCACCGTACGGGCAAGACCACGCACAGTATCCGCAACCGACGCATTTATCGGTATTCACCCGCACAATGCCGTCACCAGGACGTTTATGCATGGCCTTGGTCGGGCAATTTTTAGTACAAACCGGGTCTTTGCAGTGATTGCAGGAAATAGACAGCGTATAGGCGTACACGTTGTTGATCATTCCGCCCATGCCTGTGGGGATGAAACCGCCCCCTTTGATTTCATAGATACGGCGAAAACGCCTGCCCACTTCAAGATTGTTTTTATCTTTGCAGGCGACCTGACAGGCTTTACAGCCGGAACAACGTGAGGAATCGATAAAGAAGCCGAGCTGGCGGCCGCTGACCGGTGGATAATCAATAAACTGGCTCATGCCTTAACAACCTCCACAAGCATGGTTTGATGGGAATTCCCTTTCGCCAGCGCGGTAATACGCGCCGAACTGAGTACGTTGGCGCAACCGCCGTGATCGACACCGCTGGCATCCGGCTGCCACCAGGCACCAGCCTGCATCGCCACCACACCGGGCATAATCCGCTGAGTCACTTCCGCCGGAATTTGCGTCACACCACGGTCATTGTGAATACGTACGCTGTCGCCCTGCGCGATACCGCGCCGTTGGGCATCCAGCGGATTGATCCACAGTTTTTGTGTCTGCACTTCCTGCAACCACGGGTTGGCATACTGCGTCGAGTTCGCCCGGTTTTTGCCTTTCCAGGTAATCAGCTGCAACGGGAATCGCGCCGACAGTGCATCCTCCGGCCCTTCGTGAGCGGGCACATAGTGCGATAACGCCGGGATTTCCGGGTGATTCATGTCATAAAGCCTGCGCGAGAAAATCTCGATTTTGCCGGAAGGTGTCTGGAAAGGATGGTTTTTCGGGTCGCGGATATTATCTTCAAACGCCACATGCGGCGCGCTTTTGAAAAGATGTCGGCGGGTGACCTGCAATTGTTCAAAGGTCGGCAGTTCCTCCTGCGGCATCGCCTGACGGGTTTTCTCCCAGATGTGGACAATCCATTCTTTCTCCGTACGCCCCTGACTGAATTCCTGTTCGACGCCCAGTTTTGCTGCCACCTCGCGTAACCAGTCGTAATCCGACCGGCTTTCAAATGGGGGTTCAATCAGTTTTTCAGACAACATCAGATAATTGCCGGTGCCCCAGGTTTCACCGATATTCCAGCGTTCCATAAAGCTGGTTTCCGGCAGCAGCAGATCGACATATTTAGCGCTTGGCGTGAGGTAAAGATCGCTGGCAACAATGAATTCAATTTTCGATTCATCTTCGAGCACCTTTACGGCCTGATGGATATCCGGGTTCTGGTTAGCCAGATAATTACCCGCGAGAGAGAAAAGAATGCGGATATTGCTGTCGAGTTTTTCCCCGCCGGTCAGCCCGTCCTTTGGTGTGACAAGGCTCGCGTCATCGGCTGCCTGTACCCAGTTCATCACCGAGATTTTTTGTTTCACCGGATTGTCCGGCATCTCCGGCCCCGTGGTGAATTTACGGTTGCCAATGCCGCCGTAACCGCCCGCCCAGCCACCTTTGACCCCGACATTGCCGGTAAGGGTGGCCAGCAGCGTCGAGCCGCGCGCGGTACGTTCGCCACAATTATGCCGCTGTGGCCCCCAGCCCTGGATCAGTGCGGCAGGTTTGGTTGTTGCATACTCTCTGGCCAGCCGGCGGATGGTCTGAGCCGGAACATGGGTGATCACTTCCGCCCATTCTGGCGTTTTTTTCACGCCATCTTTAGCACCTGTCAGATACGCCATCAGCGATTCGTTCGGCGGCACGCCTTCCGGCATTGAGCTTTCATCAAATCCGAGCGTATAGCGCTCAATGAAGGCTTTATCGTGCAGATTTTCGCTGACGATGACGTACATCATCGCATCCATAAGCGCGTTATCTGTTGAAGGACGCAGCGGGATCCATTCATCCGCCAGCGAAGAAGCGGTATCTGAATAGCGCGGATCTACCACAATGAAGCGCGTGCCGTTTTGCTTCATCTGCTGAAAATAGTGATTGGTGTGACCAAAAATGGTTTCAGTCGGATTATGCCCCCACAGGATCACCAGCGGCGTATCTGCCAGCGTATCCAGCGTGTTACCGCTCGCCGCCGTGCCGTAGGTGTAGGGCGTCGCCGCCGCCGTATTTCCCATACTGACAGAATGGTAGGAACTGAGATGACCGCCGGTCAGATTCAATAACCGGCGGGCCATAGTATCGCCGGAGAATGCGCCGCCGCTGACTGCGGTCCCGACATGCACGTAGCGCGATGACGGGCCGTATTTTGCAGTAATACGTTGCAGATTTTCAGCAATAAGCGTCGTCGCCTCATCCCAGCTTATCCGGACAAATTTGCCTTCACCGCGTTTGCCAACGCGCTTCATCGGATATTTCAGACGATCAGGATGATAGACAAACTTCCGGTAACTCCGTCCACGGACACAGGCACGCATCACCGGCATGGCAGGGTCAAGTTCTGCATCAGGCCGCGTGGTAATTTGAATAACTGCGCCGTCCTGAACATGCGCCCGGATATCACATTTTCCACCGCAGTCAAACGTACTACATGTCGCCACCACGTTGACCGGAGATGGCGCTAATCCTGAAGGGGTAACAGAAGATTTATCGACGGCATGACTGAATTTGAATCCGGCCAGAGGAAGCGCAGCCACCATGCTGCTGACCTTGACGAAATCACGCCGGGTAATATTTGAAATTATGTCACATTTATTTTTCATAACATTGGCTCAAAAAGGAAAAGATCTTCCCACGCTTAACTCAAATTATTCCTTGTGGGATATCAAACCAATGCGCGCTGTGACTCACTTTTAGGTAAGAATAGAGGCCTCATCATCGTTTGATGGAGCCTGACATTTTTGATGTTTATTTGTTAAGCATTACTAATCACTTTTACGAATATCTCGTCACAAAAAAGTAATATTTCCCCCGTTAAATTCAGCGCCACCAGCCTTCGTTTCCCTTCATTTTTCCCGTTTCCTTTCAATATCCGGATTATGCGTTAGATTTATAATGTGTGACATGAGTCACACAAAAACCATAAGAAAAGTAATGATTAGGGAGCATCTGTGAGTGAGAAAATAAACAGTGGCGGTCGGGATGATGCGGCGAAAGCCTCGCAACCGACCGAACCGCTGGTGAAAGTAATTGCCTTTATTGCCACCCTGGGTGGCTTACTTTTTGGTTACGATACCGGGGTGATTGCCGGTGCTTTGCTGTTCATGAAGCACGATCTGCATCTGACATCGTTAACAACCGGGATGGTCACCAGCTTCCTGATACTGGGTTCGGCTGTGGGTGCAGTCTGTGCTGGTCGCGTGGCTGACCGTTTCGGGCGTAAGAAAGTCATTCTGGTGATGGCACTGATCTTTATGGCCGGTTCGCTCGGTTGTGCCACGGCGCCCAACGTCGTGATAATGATTATCTGCCGGTTTATTCTGGGGCTGGCAGTCGGTGGCGCGGCAGCGATTGTGCCCATCTATATCGCGGAAATCGTCCCCTCTCATCGCCGCTGGCAGTTCGTTACATTACAGGAACTGATGATCGTCTCCGGCCAGCTGATTGCGTATACCAGTAATGCGGCCATCAACGAAGTGTGGGGTGGCGAAACCACCTGGCGCTGGATGCTGGGTGTCGCCTGCGTTCCGGCGGTGGTGTTGTGGGTCGGGATGCTTTTCCTGCCTGATACTCCGCGCTGGTATGCCATGCACGGCCGCTATCGCGAAGCGCGTGACGTGCTGGAGCGTACCCGTAAGGCAGGCAGAGTAGAGAAAGAGCTGAGCGAGATCCGCAGTTCCATGAGTTCCAAAAGCGAGAAGCATTCCCGCCGCCAGAAGACTATCTCCGTGTGGATGAAACGTCTGGTGTTTCTGGGGATTGGTATCGCCATGCTGCAACAACTCTCCGGCGTGAACACCATTATGTTCTACGCACCGACCATGTTGCAGGCCACGGGGTTAAGCACTAATGCGTCTCTGATGGCGACTATCGCCAACGGGGTCATCTCAGTGATCATGACGTTTGTGGGCATCATGCTGCTCAGCCGTTTCGGGCGCCGTCCGCTGCTGCTGACCGGTCAGATCGGCTGTACCCTGACGCTGCTTGCCATCGGATTAGTCACCTGGCTGATGCCCGAAACAGTCAACGGTCATCCCGATGCGGTTCGCAGCTATCTGGTACTTGGCGGTATGCTGATTTTCCTGTGCTTCCAGCAGGGCGCGTTGTCGCCTGTTACCTGGCTGCTGCTGTCGGAAATGTTCCCGATGCGCATCCGCGGCATGGCTAACGGCGTATCGGTATTTGCCATGCAGATGACCAACTTCTCCATCGCCTTTATGTTCCCGATCATGCTGGAGTCTATCGGGCTGACGATGTCATTCTTCTGCTTTGCCGCCATCGGTGTCGCAGGCGGAATATTTGCCATTATCTTTGCGCCTGAAACGCAGGGTAAAACGTTAGAACAGATTGAGAAACACTTTAAAAAGCACTTGCAGGATGACCCTGCTCCGCAGGAAGCAGGAAGTTAAGCTGGTCATGTAATAACCCTGCCTGGTCAGCATGATATCTGGCCAGGCAGTCGCTTCAAAAGAAAGAAAAGGCTGCCCCCGCCATCCTCACATTTGATGCATCATGTTGTATAATCGTTTTCCACGGCCTCTTCCCAACTCCGGGTATGCGCACTCTCATTGCTACGGTGAACTTTTGAATTATCCCATCAACTCAATTAATCACGCCTATCTGGGCAGCAGCGTTTACGCCACCTTGCGCGAGGCACTGATTACCGGCCGCCTGAAACCTAATGATCGTTTACGTATCCGCGAACTGGCCGAACAGGTGGGTACCAGTGTCACGCCGGTGCGGGATGCGATTTTACAGCTGGCCAAAGAACAGGCGCTGGAAATGCGTACCCCGAAAGACATCCGCGTACCGCAGCTCGATGAACAGCAATATCAGGAAATTCGCACCTTACGGCTGGAACTGGAAGGTCTCGGGGCGGAGAAAGCAGCGCAATCGGTAACGGAATATGAGTTGCAACGGATTACGCAGAATATTAAAGATAACCGCAAAGCCATCAGCAGCGAAGATTTGCCCGAAGCACTGCGCCTCAACAGCGAGTTCCATCTGATGCTGTCACAAAGTGCGCGGATGCCCCTTTTAAGCAATTTCATCGACAGTTTATGGATGCGCACCGGCCCGCTGATTGCACAGGCTTATGCTCATTTCTCACAACGTATGGCCATTGAACATCACGAAGAGATTTTGATTGCACTGCGTAAAGGCGACGGCGCAACCGCCAGGCGTGCCATTCAGGAAGATATTCTCGACGGCAGCCAGAAGATGGTCGAGTTTCTGACCGTGAGTCGCGAAGTCCTGTAGCGTGCGTGCTAACGTATGCGCTGAGAAAAAAGGGTATTCAGGGGGTCTGAGATTATCTCGCAGAGTCTGTTTAATGTATTAAGTGAAATATCACTTATTTGACATATAGAAGAAAACATCAGCCAGTAGTAACTGGCATTATGTAACAACAGAAATTACCTGAGGATATCATTTTCAAAAACAACTTCATTTCTCTGACGCTTTGCCAGATAGAGATTCGTATCGGCTTTAGAAATGATTTCTTGTAATGTTGCATTCTGTTTCTCACACTGAGAGATACCGATACTTACTGATAAAGATAAATCATCAAGTTTTAAACTCTTCACTGAATGACGGATCCTGTTTGCGATTAATAATGCATCTGCAGGTGTGGTATCTTTAAGTATAACGATAAATTCATCGCCTCCCACCCTGCCAACAAAGTCAGTTCCACGTAAGCTCTTAAGTATTGTTTCAGCAATCAGAGAAATAGCCGTATCACCTTTGGCATGGCCATAGGTGTTATTCACGTCTCTTAAATGATCGAGGTCGATCACTAAAACACTAAAAGGCACGTTATTTTTCTTGGATTTTTCTAATTCGCAACTTGCTTTCGCGTAAAATGCCTCCCTTCGTAAACATCCTGTTAATCCATCTTTAGATGCATATTCATTGAGGACCCGGAGATATCCTCCTGCTATTAATGACAGTAAGTAGCTAATAACCATTGATAAAATGATAATAATTAATGCAGGCCAGACGTTCGAAAAATTCATTATAGATTTCGAGAAAGCGGGTTTTCCCAGAATGGAGTATTTACGTATTTTAACCCCGACTAAACTGTAGCCTTTATCATGCAAGGGTAAAATAGAAATGATGGTATTCTCATCAGCAAACCTTCCGATAGCAAATCCACGATTAGCACACACTTTATTTAATACAACGGGAATATTATGAGGCTGTATTTTTTTGACTGAAGTTAAAAACTCTCGGATTTTGGCGTTACATTCTTGCGGATTTCCTGACTTAGAGAACAGTAAAGTCTTAACTTGCACCTCAGTGTATTGTGAAGGATTCCTGATATAGTTTCCTGCTGAGATATCTCCTTGCAAATTATCTGAATCATAAAAGCTGCCCATATTTTGAATGTTATTAATATTGCCTTTCCACTCCTGAACATCCTGGCTGTACAATAAAGGGAAAATAATAAGTGAAGAGACCACACCACCAAATAAAACAAATGAAACAGGTTTTGTAAGTAACGGGAGTAATACTACCCACTTCCAACTTGAATAAATCATTCTTTACTCCCTGAGTAACCATCACATTCTTAATACATTCAAGTAATTTATAATTCCCTCATGTGATTTTAAAATACCACTCACCAGGTCTTCAACAAAGATCTTTTTGATAAAGAGTTAACTCTGTTTTTGTTATGAATTGACTAAGATTTTTAAATCGCTACATTCAAGACCCGACATTCAGTACCTCATCAGCTAAAGGCGCATACATTACGCGGATAGCCGATGTTCCTGAATTCTATAGCACATTCGGTTTCGCAAATGTGCGTTCATTATCCCGGCATCTCCGCCAGCACGCTTGCCAGTGTTTGCAGCAACAGCGTCGCGTGTTCCGGCTGGAAGACCAGCGGCGGGCGAATTTTCAGGACATTCGCCGCCGGTCCCGTAGCACTAATCAAAACCTGTTTCTGGCGCATTTCATTGACGATAAATGCCGCCAGTTCCGGCGCAGGCGTATTGCGCTGATCGCTCACCAGTTCCACACCGATAAACAAACCGTCGCCGCGTACATCGCCGATGACCGGATAACGTTGCGCCAGTTTTTGTAGCCCTTCACGCAAGATTGCGCCGGTCATCTGCGCGTTCTGCTGCAACTCTTCACGACGCAAAATCTGTAAAACGGCATGCGCGGCGCGGCAGGAAACCGGGTTACCGCCGAAAGTATTGAAATAGCGCTGACGGCGGCCAAATTCCGCGAACAGTTCCGGTCTGCCGACCAGCCCGGCGACCGGATGACCGTTACCCATCGGTTTGCCCAGACTGACCAGGTCAGGCGTCACGCCGTAGCGGGCGAATCCCCAGCGCTGGCTGCCGGTACGGCCAAAACCGGGCTGCACTTCGTCTGCGATAAATAATCCACCCGCCGCACGCACCAGCCCGACGGCGCGCTGCATGTCCAGCGGGTCCGGGCTGAATACACCATCACTGGAGAAAATCGTGTCCACTAACAGCGCCGCCGGTTTCACGCCCGCGTGTTTCATTTCTTCCAGCGCGCGCTCCACGCCCGCAGAGAATACGCCGGGATGGCGGAACGTGTCCGGCGCATCAGTCAGCCAGACATTTTTGCCTTGCTCAAACCCGTCACCAAGCGAGGGGGAAAGTTCTGCCAGCGCGCTGGTCACACCGTGATACGCCCAGCTCGTCACAATAACGCCCTGCCCGCCGGTAATTTGTCGTGCGACACGCAGCGCCAGATCGTTGGCTTCGCTGCCGGTGCAGGTCATGGTCAGGTTGCGCAGCTCAGGAGGAAACTCGGTCAGGAAATCTTCAGCAAATTCGACAATCGCATCATTCAGATAACGCGTGTGTGTATTGAGTTGCGCGGCCTGCGTGGTGATGGCTTCAACCACCGCCGGATGGCAATGACCGACAGACGCAACATTATTGTAAGCATCCAGATAGCGCCGCCCTTCGCTGTCATATAACCAGACGCCTTCGCCGCGCACCACATGCAGCGGTTCCTGATAAAACAGCCGGTAACCGCCGCCAAGAAATTGCTGACGACCTTCTAAAACCTGTTTCGGAGTGAGCATATAACGGCCTCTTATTTCTGTTCAAACGCGCATGACTGACGAAATATCAGGTCAGTCTGCGAAAACGGCAGCGCCATCAGACGCGATAAACTTCCCCATGCATGCACCTGATTACGCAAAATATAATCACGGTTTTGCGGATACAGCACCGCACGATGCTGGGCAATCAGCAGACTCAGCGCCAGCCGTGACGCCACCAGTTCCGGTAAAACATCCAGCTCGGCACCGGTGAGTTGCAAACGCGCGGTATACGCAGCAATCATCGGACGGCAATAGAGGAAAAGATCGTCGCCGTCGCTATCGAGCTGATAAGCCAGGGCGGTAGCCAGTTCGTTAATCAGGGGCGCGTGAAGGGCGTCACCGAAATCAATAATGCCCGCGAGACGCTGCGGATCAGCGCTGTTTACCAGAACGTTATGGGCATTCAGGTCATTGTGGATCACTTGTCTGCGCAACCGCTGGCTGGCCGGAACCACTTTTTGCCGGTGGGTTTCCAGCACGCGGGTAATGGTGCGGCGCTGCTCAGGGTCAGTGAGTTGCGTTAACCAGCCCTCGAGGCGTGACATGTCGCTGATGTCCCACAGCAGATCACGCTGTGCGCCGGGATGGTTAAAATCGCTCAGCGCGATATCCAGCCGTGCCAGCGTGTCGCCAATTTCCCGCATCAGCACCGCTGAACGCGACACCTGATATTGCGCGATACCGGGCAGATAACTGACGGCACGCAGCGTCAGCATTTGTCCGTCAACCATCACTTGCGGCGTAAGTTCACCGTGGCGACTTTCCTGCAACCGAGGCACCGGCAACTGGCTGTCGCGTATCGCCAGATGGCTGAGAATGGCGGTCTGGAAAGCCACTTCTGCGGGCACTTCCGCCGGATTAACAAACCGCAACATGTAAGCGTGGCCAGGCCCCGTGGTCAGGCAAAAATTGCTGTCGCGTTCGCCGCCCAGCACCTCCGCTTTGCCTTCCAGCCCGTAAACCTGCGCAGCAATATTTTCTGCCTGCGACCTGCTGACACGCGGTACCTCCGTGGTGAGCAATGACGGCGCTTCAGACATGCTGACCGCCGTTCACATGGATTTCAGCGCCGTTCACGTAAGAAGCGCCCGATGTGCACAGGAAATGGATCAGTGAAGCGACTTCTTCAGCCTTACCCAGTCGCTGCAACGGCACGCTGCGCTCGACAATTTCCTGCGTGCCCGGCGAGAGGATCGCGGTATCAATTTCCCCCGGCGCAATGGCATTTACCCGTATGCCGTGCGGGCCGAATTCGTGTGCCATTTCGCGGGTCAGCGTCGAGAGCGCCGCTTTAGAACAGGCATAGGCCACACCGGCAAACGGATGCACTTTGCTGCCCGCAATCGAGGTTACGTTGATAATGCTGCCCTGTGCGGTTTTCAGTTCATCAAATAATCCGGTTGCCAGAATGGCGGTTGAAAACAGGTTGACGTTAAACACCTGCAACCAGGTGGCGTAATCACTGTCGAGCACACCGAGACGGCCACCGGTGGGGGTTTTCGGTGAAATACCCGCGTTATCGACCAGCGCATCCAGCCGCCCGCCGAGGCGTTCTTTGATCATCGGCAGGGCTTTCTGCACGCTGTCGATGTCTTCCAGATCCAGGTGAATATGATTGAGAAACCCCTCTGCCCACGGACATTCATCCACCCAGTTCTGCCGCGATGCGGTGAAAATCTGCCACCCCGCGGCATAGAAATGTTTGACCGTCGCGTGACCAATGCCACGGCTTGCGCCGGTCAGCAAAAGCGTTTTTTTCTGAGTTGTGTCAGTCATGAGAAATGGCTCCCGTTACTTTTGATATTTGATGCATCAGGAATAATCAAAAAAAGAGGACCTGTAAAGTCCTCTGATGAATTTAACGTCAGTGTGTTGCCGTCGAATGACGCAGGCGTTCGCCACGGCGGCGCAGCAGTTCCATCACCAGCAGCAAAATCAGCGATGCACCGACCATCAGCGACGCCGCCGCCGCAATGGTCGGGTCGAGGTTTTCACGAATACCGGCAAACATCTGGATAGGCAGCGTGCGCTGACGCGGGCTGGCAAGAAATAACGTCACCACCACTTCGTCGAATGACGCCGCAAACGCAAACAGCGCTCCTGAGAAAACACCCGGCGCAATCAGCGGCAGCGTAACTTTACGGAATACGGTCCACGGCGACGCGCCGAGGCTGGCGGCGGCGCGGGATAAATTGCGGTCGTAATTTTTGAGTATCGCCACTACCGTGATCACCACAAACGGCACGCCAAGTAATGCATGTGCCAGCACCAGCCCGAGATAACTGTTGAGCAGCGATACGCGGGCAAAGAAGAAGAACATGCCAACGGCGATAATCACTACCGGCGCGATCATCGGCGAAATCAGAATGGCCATCACCAGTGATTTACCGCGAAATTCACCGCGCACCAGCCCGACCGCAGCCAGAACGCCGAGAAGAGTGGCGAGCAAAGTCGCCAGTGGCGCAATCAGCAGGCTGTTACCCAGTGAACTCAGCCATTCATTGGAATGGAAAAACGTCTGATACCAGCGCAGCGAAAACCCTGTCAGCGGATAGCTGAGAAACGAACCGGCGTTAAATGACAGCGGCACGATGATCAGCACCGGCACAATCAGAAACAGCAGGACCGCCGCACTGTAGAAATTAAAACACCAGCGCCATAACCGCAGGATTAACGCCCCTTTTTGTCTCATTGCGTGTTTCATCTTCGGGCTCCTTAATGCGCTGCAATTTCAGCTTTGGTGCGCGTAACGCGGATGTAAACGATGTACAGCAGCACCACAATCACCAGCAACTGACTGCCCAGCGCTGCGGCCATGCCCCAGTTCATGGTCGTATTGGTAAAGAACGCCACGAAGTAACTGACCATCTGATCGCCCGGACCGCCCAGCAACGCAGGCGTGATGTAGTAACCAATCGCCATCATAAACACCAGCAATGCACCGGCAGTGACACCCGCGTAGGTTTGCGGCACGTACACCCGCCAGAAGGCGGAGAAAGGATGCGCACCCAGTGAAATCGCGGCGCGAACATAATTAGGCGAAATGCTTTTCATCACCGCATATAAAGGAAGGACGATAAACGGCAGCATGATGTGCGTCATCGAGATATAAACGCCGAGGCGGTTGAACACCATCACCAGCGGGTGATCGATAATGCCGGTGGAAAGTAACGCGCGGTTAATCAGGCCGCCCGATTGCAACAGCACAATCCAGCTGGCTGTGCGGACAATCAACGACGTCCAGAACGGCAGCAACACCAGAATCATCAGCAAATTCGCGCGTCCGGAAGGTTGTTTTGCCAGCCAGTACGCCAGCGGATAACCCAGCACGACGCAGCAAATCGTCACCACCAGCGCCATCCACAATGTGCGCAGCAGCACGTTGACGTACAGCGCCTGATCCGGTGGCAGTGCGACAATTTTGCCAGTATCCACGTCTACCTTCCGGTCGAACGCCGACAATAAATAGAGAGAAGTCACCGGCCCCGAAGCACGTTGCAGCGTCTGCCAGGTGCTGAGTTCACCCCACAGCGGCATGCTCTGGATTAACGGTTCACGGATCGCGCCCCCTCCCGCGGGTACTTGACGTAATGTGCCAGTGATCAGGCTGCGGTAACGGTTATCTTCGTAGCTTAAACGCTTGGCAATGGTTGCCATCTGACCGCTGCTGCGGGCATGACGCAAATCGGTGACCAGTGCAGTAAACGTCGCTTCATCCGGCACGGTTTTGCCGTCCCAGTGTGCAAGCTGCGCCACAGTTTCCGGCAGGGTTGCGCCCAGTTCCGGATTAGTCACACTCTTGCCCAGAATGGACGCAATCGGGAACAGAAAACTGACAATAACAAACAGCAACAGCGGCGCGATCAGCAATAAAGAACGACGCGTATACGCCGCTTCCACTTTACGCAGACGCTGACGCAATGTTGGCCCTTCTGCTGATCCCTCCGTCACCGGTGTGGTCAACATTTCGGTTTGACTCATGTTTTTCTCCCGCTGCGAGGTTTTTATGCTTTTATCGGGCTCACAGCCCAAAATCATTCGAGTTGCAGCAAGGCGGCGAACGAGACGGATCCCCGGGAGCATACTTGAGTATGTGACCGGGGTTCACGAGTGAAGCCAGCGCAGGTGCAGCTTGAAGGATGAAGGACCGACTACTTAGAAGACCAGGCGTTGAACCGTTGCTCGAGATCTTCACCATGCTCAATCCAGAAGTGAGTATCTACCTGCAAAGCGCCTGCCAGATTTTTCTCAGCAGTTGGCAGATTCTGAGCATATTTCGCGTCTATCATGCCGGTGACCGACTTCTCGGTCGGGCCATAGGGGATGGTTTCGGCAAAGACTTTCTGGTTTTCAGGTTTGTTGGCGAAGGCTATAAACTGTTCGGCCAGATCTTTGTGTTTGGAACCTTTGACAATGGCCCAGCTGTCGAGGTCGTAGAGACTGTTGTCCCAGACCATTTTGAAATCGTGGCCTTCACCTTGCGCGGCGCTGACGCGGCCATTATACGCAGAGGTCATGACCACATCGCCGGACACCAGCCATTGCAACGGCTGTGCACCGGATTCCCACCACTGAATGTTCGGTTTGATCTGATCAAGTTTTTTGAAAGCACGTTCAACGCCCGCAGGGGTTGCCAGAACTTTGTAAATATCTTCACGTTTCACACCGTCTGCCAGTAAGGCGATTTCCAGCGTGAATTTGGCGCTCTTGCGCAGTGCGCGTTTGCCCGGAAAATCTTTCACGTCCCAGAAGTCGGCCCAACTGGTTGGCGCTTTTTTCAGTTTACTGGCGTCATAAGTCAGCACGGTTGACCACAGGAAGATGCCCGCACCACATTCGGTGACCGCGCCCGGCACGTACTGCGTTTTGTCGCCCAGCTTGTTCCAGTCCAGCGGTTCGAACAGCCCTTCATCACAGCCGCGGATAAGCTCCGGGCTTTCCACTTCCACGACGTCCCAGCCAACCTGTTTGGTTTCAACCATGGCACGGATGCGCGCCATTTCGCCATTGTATTCTCCTGGCTCAATCGTGCCTTTTCCTGCTGCCGCAAAAGGTTTGTAAAATGCTTTGTCCTGGGCGTCCTTATTCAGGCCACCAAAAGAAATCACGGTCAGGGATTCCGCCTGAGCCTGAAACACCAACCCTGCTAGAAGCGTGGTAAGGGCTATTTTCTTGAACATGCTGTGACTCCTGGGTTAACGAAAAAGTAAGGAAAAACGCTAAGAGAACGGCATTGTTAAAAATATGATGCATCATATTTTATAATGAAGCATAAACCATGCCATTCCGGTTGAGTCCATCCGCCACGCACAGAACGGCGGGCGGACAGGGATTGAAGAGGCGTTATGTGATTTTTTTATGCCTCATGACACTCAGTTTCTTATTATTGGCACTGCTTTCGTGCATCTGTGCACTCTGTCTGAACGGCTAATCACTCAGCCCGATGCACAGGTTTCCTCAGTCAGCCAGCACACGGGACAAAATTGCCAGGGCTTCTTTAAACTGCACATCAGGAATGGTCAGCGGATAAAGGAAACGGATCACGTTGCCATGCACACCGCAACTGAGCATCAGCAATCCGGCGTCCAGCGCTTTGCGCAGATACTGTTTGGTCAGTTCAGAAGAAGGTTTTCCGGTCACGGGATCGTTAAATTCGGCCGCCACCATTGAACCACGCGCACGGACATCCACCAGTGCCGCACAATTCGCTTTGGCTTTCCCGAGTACTTCAGTCAGCTCTGCACCGAGACGATTTGCGCGCTCGCACAATTTTTCTTCTTCGATGATATCCAGCACTGCCAGCGCAGAGGCCACGGCCAGCGGATTACCCGCGTAAGTACCGCCAAGGCCGCCCGGCTCCGGTGCGTCCATCAGCCCGGCGCGCCCGGTTACGCCCGAGATCGGCAAACCGCCGCCGAGGCTTTTCGCCATCGTGACGATGTCCGGTTTGGCATCGGGATAGTATTCTGACGCGAACATTTTACCGGTACGCGCAAAGCCGCTCTGTACTTCGTCGGCAATCATCACGATGCCGTGACGGTCACAGATTTCGCGCAGCCCTTTCACGAAATCTTCCGGCGCGATATTGAAACCGCCCTCGCCTTGTACCGGCTCATACAGGATCGCAGCAATTTGCTGCGGCGCGATATCGCTGCGAAAAATACGTTCAATACTGTCGAGTGCCATTTCAGTGGTGACACCGTGAACGGCGTTGGGATATTGGGCGTGGAAGACCGAGGCCGGGAACGGCCCGAAGCCCACTTTGTAAGGCACTACTTTGCCGGTCAACGCCATGGTCAGCAGCGTGCGGCCATGAAATGCACCGGAGAAAGTGATGATGCCCGGGCGACCGGTGGCGGAGCGGGCAATTTTCACCGCGTTTTCGACAGCTTCCGCGCCGGTACTGAAGAAAGTGGTTTTCGCTTTGCCGCTCACCGGAGAAATCGCGTTGATGCGTTCAGCCAGATTCACAAAGCTGGCATAAGGCACAATCTGGTAGGAAGTGTGTGTGAACAGGTCGAGCTGGTTGCGGATGGCTTCAACGATTTTCGGGTGACGATGCCCGGTGTTCAGAACCGCAATCCCGGCAGTGAAATCGATGTATTCCCGCCCGTGTTCATCCCACAGCGTGGCATTTTCTGCTTTTGCCGCATAGAAATCACACATGACACCTACACCACGCGGCGTCGCTTCTTTACGGCGTTTTTCCAGTTCACTGTGACTCATCTTTCGCTCCTGCCTTCAGGTTGATGTTTTATAGATTGCCGGTTGCGAGATGAACAATTTGTCGAATTAGCAATCTGTACTTGTTTTTTATCCCGCCAGCGGCTCTATAATCCAGAACCAGTTTCATTTATTTTGAGGATCCACTTTTGCGCTCATTGCTTTCAGACCTCATTTTGCAACGTCTCACTGAGCTTTCAGATGCCCGGCCCGGCACGCTGAACAAGCGGGTTTATCAGGCATTACAACAGGCTATATTTGATGGCAGTATTGCGCCTGGCAGCCGCTTGCCCGCCTCAAGAGACCTTGCCAAAGAGCTGGATATTTCGCGCAACACGGTGCTGGCTGCCTACGAGCAGTTGCAGGCCGAAGGCTACATTCAGACCCGCACCGGAAGCGGAACCTTCGTTCCCGCAGATTTACCGAAAGACGGCGTGATCGCCGATAAAACACCTCTGCGCTGCGCACCGGTTCGCAGCCACGTGTCACTTTCCAAGCGCGGTTCTCAACTGCTGACGCGTACCGGCGTTGCCTCGCATCAGTGGGGCGCGTTTATGCCCGGGGTTCCGGACGTCACAAAATTTCCGCATGACATCTGGCGTAAGTTGCAGAACCGTCTGAGCCGTCGTCTGCCGCCCGAATTCCTCACCTACTCCCGCCATGGTGGCTGCCCGCAACTGCAACATGCGCTGGCAGATTATTTGCGTATAGCGCGTTCTGTTGACTGCACGGCAGATCAGATCCTGATCACCGCCGGCACCCACCAGGCGCTGGATTTGCTGGCGAAAATGCTCTGTGACCCGGGCGATGTTGCCTGGATTGAGGAACCGAGCTACTGGGGAATACGCAATGTGCTGACCATCAACGGCGTGGATATTCAGCCGGTGCCGGTGGATGAAAACGGGCTGAACCCGCCCGACAGCCCGCCACAGGACCGCGCACCTAAGCTGATATGCGTGACACCGTCACATCACTATCCGCTCGGTTCAGTGATGAGCCTGGCCCGACGGCAAAAAATTCTTGCCATCGCCAGCCAGCAAGGTAGCTGGGTAGTGGAAGATGATTACGACAGCGAATTTCGCTATTCGGGCAGTCCGATCCCCGCGTTGCAGGGACTGAGCAGCGATGCGCCGGTGATTTACATCGGTACATTCAGTAAAACATTGTATCCGGCAATGCGGATAAGTTATGTCGTCCTGCCGCGCCCGCTGGCCTCGCGCCTCAAAATTGCGCACTCCGAGTTGTACCGTGCCGGTAACGGACTGACGCAACTTACGCTTGCGGAATTTATTCGCGAAGGGCATTACGCCGCCCACATCCGCCGGATGCGATTGCTTTACGGCAGACGACGTAATGCCCTGATACGGCTTATCGGACAGGAACTCGGTCCGGAATTCCTGTGTGAAAACAGCAATGCCGGTTTGCATCTGATTTTGTCACTGCCTGATTCGATTGATGATGTGGCGCTGAGCGCAGAGCTGGAGCAGAAAAAAATTCTCACTCGGCCTCTGTCGGCATATTACCTGCGCCCTGCCCCGCGGCGCGGGCTTTTGCTCGGTTACGGTTGCGTTCCTGAAGAAGAAATTGAAACGGCTTTCGGGCACATCGTGGAGTGTTTACGACACAGGCTGCAAGCCGGTGGTGCAATCCCGGGGGCTGACAATAGGGTGCTGACCCTGCAAGGTGATTTGCCTGATCCTGCGTAAAACACAGATCTTACTGCTAGTAATAAACTCTTTTAAAATAAAAATAACAATAAGATTCATAAGCCTGCGAGATTTCTCTCAGGCTTATTTTTTGTGTTATTTTGTCAAAAAATGCTTGTTAGCGTCAGAAGCGGATGGTAAAGATTTTTAATAACGCCAGACAAACAATCCTTCTGAGGATGTTTTATGCACAAATTGTGCCGTGTCGCGTCATCCCATTTTCGATAATTTTATTTGCGGAGTGCCTGTGATGAGAACGTATGTCAGCTTCAAAAATATCAAAAAGAGTTACGACGGGGACAAGCTGGTAGTCAAAAACCTCAACCTTGATGTGCACGAAGGAGAATTTCTGACACTGTTGGGCCCTTCCGGTTCCGGCAAAACCACCAGTCTGATGATGCTTGCAGGTTTTGAAACGCCTACCCAGGGTGAAATCTTATTGCGCGATAAACCTCTGCATAATTTGCCACCACATCAGCGAGATATCGGCATGGTGTTCCAGAACTATGCGCTTTTCCCTCACATGACCGTGGCGGAAAATCTGGCATTTCCACTGACCATTCGACGGCTTAATAAATCTGATATCAAAGAGAAAGTTGACCGCATTCTGGACATGGTCAAACTCAAATCTCTGGCTGACCGCTACCCTGCCCAAATGTCGGGCGGTCAGCAGCAACGTGTTGCGCTAGCCCGCGCACTGGTGTTTGAACCTAAGCTGGTGCTGATGGACGAACCCCTTGGTGCGCTGGATAAACAATTGCGCGAACATATGCAGATGGAAATTAAGCAACTTCATAAAATGTTGGATCTGACGATTGTTTATGTAACGCATGACCAGAGCGAAGCAATGACGATGTCTGACCGTGTTGCGGTGTTCAATGATGGTGTGATCCAGCAGATGGACAGCCCGAATGTGATTTATGAAAAACCGGATAATGCATTCGTGGCTCAGTTCATCGGCGAGAATAACAGCCTGCTGGCCACCAACAATGCTGCCGAAGGCGACTATTACCGCGCATCACTCGATGACGGCACTCAACTGCGTGCAGTAAAAATTCGCCCAAGCTCGCCGGGCAAAAAGATTTTGCTCTCTATTCGCCCTGAGCGTATTCACGTAAATAATCCGCAACCCGGAATGGAACAGGTGAAGGCAAGAATTCAGCAATTCATTTATCTGGGTGATCACGTACGCATGATGACAGAAGTGGCCGGTCAGGATAATTTTATGGTTAAACTTTCTGCAGCAGCCATGAAACCGGAGTGGCAACCCGGCGCTGAAGTGCTACTTTCCTGGCAACCTGAACATCTCCGGGCACTTGATGTTGTCACGCATTAATCACCTGATTGTATGATTGTATGATTGTATGATTGTATGATTGTATGATTGTATGATTGTTGAATCCTAAGATTCTTTATCTTGGGATTCAATGATTACCAGATGTCAGGATTCACCATACCTATATTCTACTATCTCCTCATCTTGCACTCTCAGAATCCTGAAATCCCTGCATCTTCGAATCCGGTGATTTGCTATTCCCACTATCTTTTAATCCCAATATCTCTGAATCATTTGTACAGGTGAATGACCAATCATAATCACAGGATTCTATCGAGACACTAACCACATGGTATCCTGCAATCGAAGATCCACCACAGAATCCTGTAATCATACAATCCTCAATGGGAATCTCAGGATTATGTAATCCTTTAATATAATCCTGTAATCACAGAATCATAACATTAAATAAAATCACTATAACTGACTTAACTACATGTAAAACATCAACTAATCATTAAATCCTGTAATCCTACCTGCGATTTTAATCCTGAAATCCTGTAATCACATAAGCATCCTGGCATTCCAGGATTCTCTAAATTGCATCTTATGATAGCCAGGCAGCAGAGTATTTAATTAATGGAATCCTGAAATCCTATAATCTTAACGAGGATTCTACTATCCTGTAATCATAGAATACCTGGAGGCTGGTACAGGATAATCTTAGCCCGTCTTTCATCCTAAGATAGCAGCCTTACAGGATTTAGAGATTCCAGGATTCAAAGATATTTAGCCGCTGGTTCATGATAATCACAGGATTCCAATACTTCCAGGATTAAGAGATTATGTCCGGTTGAATGAAATCCTGAGACTGGAAAAATCCTGTAATCAAACAATCCTGCCACTCCTGAAATCACGAAATCCGAAGATGGTGAGATGGTGAGATGGTGAGATGGTGAGATGGTGAGATGGTGAGATGGTGAGATTTTATAGCAGGATGTTCATATGTCTGGCGTAAAACTGTATGCACTTAAGACATAAAAATTCATAAATAATCATTGAATCCTGAAATCCTAAGATTTAAAAATCCTAAAATCCGGAGATGTACATTGATGACTCTGCTTTTGCCCGACTTGCTTTGACATCACAACTGCGTTCCAACCGGAATCACTGAATCATATAATCACAGGCTTTAATCATCCTGGAATCACAAGATTGACTACTAATTGGCTCCACGCATCATAATCTCATAATCTTGAGATTTCATAATCACAAGATATTATAATTCGATAATCCTAAAATATTGAAATCCCCGGATGCAAACTTTATAGTAGCAGCACAATCCTGTGATTCATGGATTTAAAAATCTCAGAATCCTATGATTACAAAGTTTATGAATCCTGAAATCTTATGATTTTAGAATCATGTTATCTTCACTGAACGCTTCATCAGAGGTTGTCATGGCAGCGAAAATTATTTCTTTCCTGAACGGGAAGGGCGGAGTAGGGAAAACCACGACGTCTATAAACATAGCAACCTGTCTTGCCCGGCAAGGGCACAAGGTCGTAATGGTGGATACCGACCCGCAGGGGAGTATCAGCAACTGGTATGACGAAAGCAAATGCCTGTTCGATCTTGCAGAAGCGGCTTCAGAAAAAGAAGTCTATACCGTCCGTAAGCAACTGAAAGAATACGATTACGTGGTGATCGATGGTGCGGCTGCAATATCAGCTATTTCTTCCGCGGCGGTAATGGTGAGTGACCTGGTACTCATCCCCGTGACACCGTCACCTTTAGATTTTGCTGCCTGTGGCGCTATTCTGGCCGTCGTGGAAGCTCGCGAAAACTTGCAGCCGGTGATTGCCCGTTTTCTTATCACCAAAAAAGTCGCGTCAGCTAAAATGCTTGAAGTGTTGAAAGAATCCATAGCCGATACCGGCGTTCCCGCATTGCGTACTGGTACGACACAGCGCCAGGTTTACATCCGCACAATGATGGATGGCGGCACCGTTTTCGATACGACAGACGGAAACGCGAAAGGTGAAATTGAAATTATGACCAAAGAAATTACGGAGTTGCTGAAATGAAAATGAAACTTGGCCAGCACAGACAACTGACGACTGCACTGGAAGCGGTATCTAAACCACCCGCATCAGTGAAGAAATTGCAGACCAATATCGATGAAGAGCTACATCGCCGCTTTAAAACCAGTTGCTTCCTGCAAGATCGCGAAATGAAAGACGTCCTGACAGAGCTGATCGAAGCCTGGCTCATCACCAACGAACGGTCATAATGTGCTGATTACTGGCTGGATCGGGTCTCCCAAGGCCCGTTTCTGATGACATCTTGCCTGAGAACATTGCTCTGTCTGCCTTCAACGCTAACTTATCCCTTCTTGAATTATCTACTCCGGGGTGATCAGATCCCAAGATCGAATAATGTTTTGTTTATTTTTTAAGTTTAGATCTTTCTCTTTAGAGACGGTTTTTACTATTCATTATCAATAGGTTACTACACGTATTGTGGAGGTATTTCCTGCTTCAGGTGGAGATCCTTCCTGTTGGATGTGGATCCTTTTCATGCCAAATGTAGAGTCTTTTTCTGTGGATAATTTCTTTACGGATCAATCTATTATCTATGTGGAATGATTTTCTGTGGATATCTCGGTTACCCGCCAGCCAACAGCCACAGTAAGCTTAACATCTGCCTAACCGACTGTCACAACAGGCGTTTCTCATAAGTGGAAGGATTTCCTGATCCCATAGCTAACATTAATATGTGGAACAATTTCCTGTGACAGCGTCACGTTATGTCACGTACTCCGATAACGGATCCCAAATACCTGCAGACAGGGCAGACCCATTCTCTTTGAGGCGGTCAGGGAAGGGGATATGTGGAAGCTTTTCCTGATCCTCCCTATGTGGAAACATTATCTGATCCCTTGAAAGCATCTCCTCATCGCTTCTGCATAATAATTGTTATAAATCAGCAAATTAAAATAACTGTGACAACGTCACGTCTCTATATGTGGAATGTTTTCCTGATCAAAGATGATGATATTCACGATGCTTACCCGGCGAAAAACCACATTGCATGACTTTAGGTGGAGAAATTTCCTGATCCCATCCCGGTCTGTATGTGGAAACATTTTCTGTGAGCGCCATCGGGTTTCTTATGTGGAGTAATTTCCTGCTGACGCGATCATTGCCTCTTAATGTGGAGACATTTTCTGATCCCCATGCTGGCTATACGTGGAAAGTTTTCCTGTGCATCAGCTCAGGGTGAGAAACCCTGGACCGGAACGAAGTGAGAAGGGGATCACAAAGGTAAATTTGATGGTTTTATGTGCATGGGCGCTTCAAATGTGGAATGATTTTCTGATCGCGGTTAGGGTCTGGTTGCGCATTGCTGATAAAATTCAGCGAAGGTTATCACCCGCATATGTGGAATAATTTCCTGTAAAAAAACCGACGATCCAACGTATTAGAAAAAGGATCCCTGGAAGCGCTGAAAACAATATGTGGAGATTTTTCCTGATCAGGTTTTTCGGATCCTTATTTAAAGTACTGATTTTAAGGGGATAAATAACCCTTGTTTTTACTTTACGTCGGTATTTTTTATGTGGAATAATTTACCTACTTTCCACTTATGGATCCTGCTACATGGAACTGAATAAACTCACCGTAGTTCAGGGGAATGATCTTCTTGAAGGCGCTTACAGCGTCACTCTGGATGAAATGCGCCTGCTAAATCTGGCGCTGGCACAAATTGATAGCAGGAAACCTCAGCCAGATACGCTTTATCGACTTTTCCCTCAGGACTATCAGCGGATCTACGGGGTAAACCCGACCAGCAGCCACCGCCAGTTGCGCGAAGCCGCTGAAAGCCTGATGAAAAAGCCGGTCACCATCTACAAACCGGACGTAAAAACCGGCAAGGTTCGCACTGTACAACTCTCCTGGTTTTCACGTCTTGAGTATGTGAGCAGCGACGATCACAGCGCAGTGGTTCTGCGATTCGGACAGGATGTTGCCCCGTATCTTTATGAACTTAAAGAGTCTTTTACCAAATTGAATTTTGCCAACATCGCAAAACTTGATACGCCGTTCTCCGTAAGGCTGTATGGCTGGCTCATCAAAGCTAAGAACCTCTACGGACGTCGCAGCGGTAAAGCCATAGAAGTGACGCTGGATCTCAACTGGATGCGCGAGAAGGCCGGTTTGGCGGGCAAATACGAGGACTATCGTGACTTCCGTCAGAAACTCCTTGAGCCGACGATCAACCGGATCAACGCCAATACCGATATTTCGGTGGTCTGGGAGCCAGTAAAGCAGGGCAGAACCGTGGTATCCATCAAGTTTGCCTATGTGGATGAATCTGCACCGGAAGCCAGCAAACCGCTGCGCCCGCGCTTACCGCGACGTCCGCGAGCTGTCGCCGGATCGGCGCTGGAAGGCGAGTGGGCGCGCCGTTGCATCACGATCTTCGAAGAATATCTCGACAAACTAAGCGCTTACGATGTGGATGAGAAGGCCACCTTGCCGGACCTGCGTAAGCTTTCTGGATGGTATAAGCTGATCGGCGAGAAGAGTAAGCATAAAGCGATCCTGGCAGAAGTCAGTTCGCGTAGCAAAAAAGTCGCTGCCTGATTCCCCTTAAGCAGAAATAAAAATAAACGGCGTATCTTTCACGAGATACGCCGTTTTTCTTTTGTCCAAAATGCAAGCATTCACCGCACATATCCTTCTGAATAAGGCTTAATGGGTTAGTAAGCGCTTACTGGGTGATATCAGGAAATCTTTCCACATTAGCCGTTTTGGCGACTTTTTCTGCGTACTGTTTAAAAGCTATAAGCCTTACGTTCTAAAAAAGTAGCACATGAGGCATAAAACCCAGGGCGGAAGCCTGTTTCTAACGTATATGCAGGCTTGAAGTGTAAGTGGGTACTGACATTACCGGCCACGTTTGCCCTTTAATTGCCACCATGCACCATTTGCACCGCCATTTTATCGCCATTTAAGCCAGAGGGTTTAGCCTCACTGCTTCCTCAAGATGCTCGGGTGCAAAGTGGGCATAACGCATTGTCATTTTGATATCGGTGTGGCCTAGAACACGCTGCAAAACGAGAATGTTCCTCCCCTTCATCATGAAGTGAGAAGCGAACGTGTGGCGGAGCACATGCGATGATTGACCGGCTGGTAACTGTATATCGGTGCGTTGCAGGGCAGAGCGAAATCAAGATTGATCGTTTGTGGGGTGATCTTCTTCACTCTGTTGCCGCGTGAAAAATCCCCTAAAAGTCTCTTTTCCCGATACCGGGAAAACATCTTTGCATCGAATTCCCTGGCAATCGCCGGTATGGCACAGGCTTTTAATGTCACGCAGATGTACTGGACAATATTGCAAAGGCAAGCTGGATGCCGTTTCCGCGATCGCTGCCATGTCGCGCCCGGTTAATCCGGACTGGTGGTTACGCCAACTGAAAGGCCAGCGCACACGCTGGCGTGAATCTTTACGGATCGCCATCGGCAAAGTGAACCGCGACGCTTCACCTTATGCCAGTAAGCAGGCTAGCGCCTCGGAGTCCTGTCAATAACTGTGGGTTAGGTGGAAAGAAACAACTTACAAATTGGCATTACAGGCAGGCTGGGAGCACTGCTACGGCGTCCACTTCTGACAACCTGCGAGTTTTGACTGGACAGACACTGCCGCCGTGAGGGCGTTTGTGGCGCGTATACGGGAAGAAACACCGAAGGTGAGTAGGTGACAGCGAAGTTTTGACCTAACAAAGGGACGCAATGTTGCTCCATCAGCAAGATTAACGCCTGAAGAACGGGCGCGATTGCCTGAAATTGAGCGAGAATTGATGAAAAGCAAAATCATTGCTGCGCGCTGGGAGTTGGAGGTGTAAGTATCCCACCAAAACGGCCCATTCATTTTTAGAGATCTTCCGACATACTGATTATGTCCCCTGAGGAGATCGCTATGCGTAAGATCCGATTCACTGAGCACCAGATCATCGCCGTCCTGAAATCAGTCGAGGCTGGCAGTACCGTCAAAGATGTGTGCCGCGAGGCTGCTATTTCTGAAGCCAGCTATACAACTGGAAAGCAAAATATGGCGGGATGGAAGCCGCTGATATCAAAAAAATCAAAGACCTTGAGGACGAGAATCGTCGTCTGAAGCAAATGTTTGCCGATCTGAGTTTGGAATGCCGGGCGCTGAAAGACGTCATCGAAAAAAGCTTTAAAACCAGCGATAAAGCGTGAGCTCGTCAACTATCTGACCACGCAATTTACGATGAGCATACGCCAGGCATGCAGGACGTTATCGCTAAGCAGGACGGTGTTTCGTTATCAACCGGATACGCGACGTGATGAAGCGGTGATCCAGAGGCTGACCGAGGTCGCTGAGCGCTATCCCCGCTACGGTTTTAAGAAGCTTTTTCAGGTACTTCGCAGGCAGGGGCACGTCTGGAACCACAAACGTGTCTACCGGATTTACTGTCTTCTCAAACTGAATTTTCGTCGTAAGGGTAAACAACGCCTGCCGGTGCGCAATCCGGCTCCGCTGGCAACGCCGGAAGCACTCAACCAAAGTTGGTCAATTGATTTTATGCACGACGCGCTGACATGTGGCCGACGTTTTCGGACTTTCAATGTTGTCGATGATTTTAACCGTGAAGCGCTGGCGATAGAAATTGACCTGAATATCCCAGCGCAGCGTGTCGTCCGGGTGCTGGACAGAATAGTAGCAAACCGTGGATATCCGCTGAAGATGCGGATGGATAATGGGCCGGAACTGATATCACTGGCGCTGGCGCAATGGGCTGAAGACCATGGAGTGATGCTGGAATTTATCAAGCCGGGTAAGCCAACACAGAACGCGTTTATAGAACGGTTTAACCGAACATATCGGACAGAAATACTGGATTTTTACCTGTTCAGAACACTGAATGAAGTACGAGAAATCACAGAGCGCTGGCTGAATGAGTACAACAGTGAGCGTCCTCATGAATCCCTGAATAACCTGACGCCGGAAGAGTACCGGCTGATGGCTGAGAAACCGGAAATCTCAAAAAGTGCCTGGAACTAAAGCTGGGATACTTACAGGTGGGCGGAGCGCTAATGGAGAAAATCACCGGCATCGTCAGCCGATTAGATTTCGTAATGATTCAATCAGGCCTTGAAATCATAATTTAATTTGGCTGATCTGATTGAACGCTTTTATTATAAGCCTACACATTACAAGGTTATAGGGTGATCTATGGCATTGCATGGAAAGTTGATTCTGAATGGTGCTGATTACGCACCTTTCAATCTGTACGGCGTTGGCGTGTTTATGGCCTTCTCGGGAAAAGGTGTTTACCGAAATAAAGGTGCGTGCGGTGCAATACCCAGTGATGGACCGTTACCACCAGGTAAGTACTGGATAGTGGAGCGTGGTGCCGGTGGCTTAGGCTCGTGGGTTAAGGCTAAATCCCAAGATATGTTCAACAAATTTTACTATGGTGCTGAATTTGGGCGTGATGAGTGGTTTGCATTGTACAAGGATGACTGGGGCATTGATGATGGAACTTGGGTCAATGGTGTTTTCCGTGGGTTGTTTAGGCTTCACCCAGGCCATGTTTCAGAAGGGTGTATAACCATAGCGCATAACTCAGATTACGCTCTAATTAGAAATGCACTTTTGAGAACAACACCTATGCAGGTTCCTTGTATGAGATCTCTCATGGCTCGTGGCTGGATTGAGGTGATAGCCGGTGACTATAACAACACTTGCCCGTAGAGTTTCAAAAATCACTTTCTATATTCTTTTGTCACTGGTTGTTGGTCGTACATTGGGAAATCCTGAAGTATGGTTTGATCATAGTTTAGCAAGCTACATAGGCCATATGATTTATGGTGCTGGTGAGATTGGGGCAGATAATTTTTATGACCTGTACTTTTACATCTCCGTAATCACGGTTTTTTCTGTCACAACTCTAATTTACATTTTAACAATGAAGTTAATCACAAAAATAAGGAACAAATAAAATGCCAATTCCTCCATACATGTGGCTTAAAGACGATGGCGGTGCCGATATCAAAGGGTCTGTAGACGTTAAGGATCGCGAAGGAAGTATTGAAATCATTGGATTAAGTCATGGCATTAACTTACCAGTGGACAATGCAAACGGCAAAATAACAGGCACGCGCCAGCATTCATCCATGATGATTGAAAAGGACGTTGATAGCTCAACACCTTATCTGTATAAAGCGGCAGCCACTGGTCAGACGCTAAAAAGCGCGGAAATTTGTTTCTATCATATTAACGACGCAGGACAAGAAGTTTGTTATTACACCGTATTGATGGAAAATGTAAAAATTACTGGCGTTAACTGCGGAGTGCCCAATGTGAAATTAGCAGGCAACGATAAAATGAACCATGTCGAGAGTGTCAGTTTGCAGTATGAAAAAATAACTTGGCGCATTGTTGATGGAAACATTCAATTTGCAGACTCTTGGAACGAACGTCATACCGCATAAAAATATGTACTGTGGCTAATTCATAAAAAAGCCCCGTACATGTGAACGGGGCTTTTAGTATCGACATGGTCACGATGTGGACGCTACTAGAAATAAATCCTTTTATTTCATATTTTTAAGCTATTTTTAAAGCGACTTCTCCGTCGCCTTAAAAAATTATTCCGCCAGCGCCGCTTTCTGCGCCTACGCCACGCAAAAGGCCGCCATGCGTGCAGCCCAGGCAAAAGGGGACAAACTCCAGCGCGGTGTCGGGTTTTAAATCCGTGATCGACGCGCAGCCCTGGCTAATCAGCAAGGTGACACACAACCTGGACAGCAGCAGATTTGTGACGATGTTGAATCTGGAAGTATTGCTGTCGGATGTGAGTTATGAGGCGACGGAAAGCGACGGTGCTGAATAAGCTGAATATGTAAATCACTGTAATGTCAGATGTATGTTTTAGCGAATGACATACAATGATTGTATCTGATTAAAATGATCACATGGTGATTATTATGATGCACTGCCCGAAATGCCAGCACGCCGCTCACGCCCGTTCCAGCCGTTACCTGAGCCTCAACACCAAAGAGCGTTATCATCAGTGTCAGAATATTAATTGCAGTTGCACGTTTAAAACTCATGAGTCGATTGCGGACATCATTGTTGAGCCTGGGACGGTTCACGCCGTGCAGTTGCATCCGGACAAACATCAGCAGCAATCTCTACAGATGCACTAAAACAAGAAACCCGCCAATGGCGGGTTTCTTGTCTATTGTGCCTTATCAATGATTACAGGCTGTGATTGTTCGCCGCATTAAGGAGGGCGTTAGCTCTACCGCCATTTCATCGCCATCATAAAGCGTATAGCTAAAAATCAACTTAATTAATCAAAAAATAACATTATGAATTTATTGAATTTAACTTGATTATTTGAAGTTATTTTTTGGCATTAAGAAATAAAAAATAGCTATAAGCCATATTTTTTCGTTGTTAGACAAGGGTAAACGGCATCCTTACTCTTTGTCATGTTTTGTAAACCGTTTGCACACTTATGATGAGGATGTCTTTTGGCTACGTTATTACGCTCTGCATTCGCGCCAGCCGCACAACGCGCGCACCGTACTGCTTCTTTCAAAATCGCATTACTGGCCAGCGCCGTGATGCTGTCTTCTTTTGCATTCGCTGATGATGTATTAAAGGAAGGCATCACACCGGCAACAGATGTCAGCCAGATTCCTGCGGCTGCAAAACTGCGCACTGATACAGTGATCGCCGGGATCTCCGAACCTCAGGGGATTTTTAACCCGTATTTCTTCGTCAACGGCTGGGATGAAAATGTCACTAACGTGATTTTCGCCCGTCTGATTGACTGGGACAGCCAGGGCAAGCTGGTTCCCGGCTTGGCGCAAAGCTGGACCGTCAGCCCGGATGGCAAAACCTATACCATCAAACTACGTCCTGACCTGAAATTCAGTGACGGTTCACCACTGACTGCAGAAGACGTCGCGTTCACGCTGACGGTGTTGTATGACCCGAAATACGATGGTGATACCGATATCACGCTGGCACACATTGCCGGTGGTGATGAATATAAGCAGGGCAAGGCGGACAGCATCAATGGTCTGAAAGTGATTGACCCGTTGACGTTGCAGGTCACCACCACTCAGCCGGGAGCCACCACGTTGCAAAAAATCGGCGGGCCGGTGCTGTCGAAAGCGTATTACGGCAAAGGCTATCAGCGAGGAAATCTCGATTACCTGCGCACGCTGCATGGCAAACCGTTGGGTAATGGCCCGTATGTGTACGATAAGTACATCCCGGGGCAGGAGATCCGTTTCCACGCCAACACCAATTATTATCGCGGCGTACCGCCGACTCCGCGCTTTATCTATCGCGTGACCAATCCGTCGACTAACTTCCAGTTATTCCAGACCGGCGATACTGATTACGATGCCTTCACTTCCCGACCGGATGACATCGAGCAGCTGAAAATGCTCGGCTTTGCCAACATCAACCTGTACGGATCCAGCGATTACAGCAAAATTGAATTTAACGTTCACCGCCCTGCGTTGCAGGATGTGAAAGTGCGTCAGGCGCTGATCTACGGGCTGGATCGCCAGAAACTGATCGACGTGGTTTATCAGGGTTACGGCTCTGTGGCGATTGAGCCGATCGCGCCTATCTCCTGGGCGTACAACACTGATGGCGTGAATCCCTATAAATTCGATCCGGCGCAGGCCAATAAATTGCTGGATGAAGCAGGGTGGAAAGTTGGCGGTGATGGTATTCGTGTGAAAGACGGTAAACGTCTCGAACTGACGCTGCTGGTCAGCAAAAAAGTGCTGAACGATGCGCTGATCCCGATCGCAAAAGAAGACTATCAGAAAATTGGCGTATTGCTGAAACCGCAGGTTGTGGACTTCAACGCCCTGATGTCACAGCGTAAAGCGGGTAATTACGATCTGGCCTCGTTCAGCACCAGCACGCTTAACGATCCGCACGATGGCGTGTGGGATTATTACAGCACCGAGGCTACCGAATCCGGCTACAACAACCCTGAAGTCGATAAGCTGATCAACGAAGGGAACGCGACACTGGATATCGAAAAGCGTAAGCCGATTTACCACGAGCTGTACAAAGTGCTGGCAAACGATCCGCCGGCGATCCTGCTCGGTAACCGCAAAATTCTTTCAGCCAGCAGCGCCCGCGTGACCGGTTTTAAACCGGACATCTACAACGGCCTGACCGGCAGTCTGCCGGATGTCAAAATTGTAAAATAATCAGAAATAACGCCGCTGCCGGGATCTTCCGGCAGCTTCAATGAGAAAGTCATGAGAAATTTCATTCTGCGTCGTTTACTTCAAACCATTCCGATGTTGTTCCTCGCTTCGCTGCTGATTTTCATGCTGTTTGCCAAAACGCCGGGTGATTTTATCGATGGTAATATTACGCTGACTGCACAACGCGCTGCTGAACTGAAAGCCTTATATGGCCTTGATCAACCGCTGCTCAGCCGCTATCTGCACTGGCTGGGGAATCTGTTGCGGGGGGATCTGGGTTTTTCGTTGCAATATCAGATCCCGGTCAGCCAGTTGCTGAATCAGTACATCTGGAATTCCTTCCTGCTTGCGACCATTGCGATGGTGTTGTACTGGGGGATCGCGCTGGCAGTTGGCATTGTCTCGGCGATGAAGCCTTATTCCCTGTTCGATCATGTGGTGAGTGTGATCATTTTCGCCGCGATGTCCTTCCCGACGTTTTTCCTCTGTCTTCTGCTGATCAAATGGTTTGCCGTTGATTTGCACTGGCTGCCGGTGGGTGGGATGACTAACACCGGCAGTGATGCGACCGGCTGGGCGTGGGTGATGCAGGTGGCCGCGCATCTGGTGTTGCCGGTCGTTGCGCTGGTGATGCTGCAGGCGGGCAGCCTGACGCGTTATTTTCGCGCCAGTATGCTGGACGTCGTGCGGATGGATTTCATCCGTACCGCGCGTGCCAAAGGGCTTCGTGAACGCACGGTTATCCTCAAACACGCGTTGAGAAACGCGCTGCTGCCAATTATTACGCTGCTCGGATTTGAGTTGCCGGGGCTGTTTTCCGGGGCGCTGATCACCGAAAAAGTTTTCAACTGGCCGGGTGCAGGGCACATTCATATTGATTCACTGGCAGCGCGTGATTACCCGGTACTGATGGGGTTCACGCTGTTTCTGGCGGTTTTGACCATTCTTGGCAATCTGATTGCCGACGTGTTGTATGCGTGGGCTGATCCGCGTATCCGTGTGAGGTCGTAATGTTTGGCTCTTTATTTTCAACCAACCGCCGTCTGCGCGAAGCGCAAATTCCGGTGCTGGCTCAGGTGACACCGTCACCCTGGCGACAGGCCTGGCGGGCGTTGCGCCAAAACCGGCTGGCAATGTTTTGCTTAGTTCTGCTGCTGGTTATGGCCGTCTGGTGCATAGCGGGTCCTTACTATTCTCCCTGGCGCGATGATGCCACTGATGCGCTGATGATCAACAAAGCGCCGAATGCAGAACACTGGCTGGGTACCGATTTTCTCGGGCGTGATGTCTATACGCGGCTGCTGCTGGCGGGGCGCATCTCGCTGATTATCGGCATGCTGACCATGTTGCTGTCTGTGACACTCGGGTATCTCATGGGCGCGGTGTCCGGCTATCTCGGTGGTGTGACTGATAAAATCATCATGCGTTTTGCTGATCTGGTGATGACTATTCCGAGCCTGCCGCTGCTGATCGTGATGGGCGCGATGCTTTCTGAACTGGATTTTTCGCCGGATTCCCGTGTGTACATGGTGATCGTGATGCTCAGTTTGCTGGAATGGCCGAAGCTGGCACGTCTGGTGCGCGGGCAAATTCTCTCCCTGCGTGAACGTGATTTCATGCTGGCGACACAGGTGCTCGGCTTGTCTTCACGCCGTCGGCTGTTCGGTCATTTACTGCCAAACACGGTGCCAATTCTGGTGGTGATGGCCACGATGGCCGTGGCGAACGCCATTCTCAGCGAGTCTGCACTCAGCTATCTGGGATTAGGCGTGGTGCCGCCGACGCCGTCTTGGGGAAATATGATGGATGCGGCGAACAGTCTGATCGACTTCCAGCGTCGCCCGTGGTTGTGGATGCCGCCTGGCGTGGCGATCTTTATTACGGTGATTGCGATTAACGTGCTGGGTGATGGGCTGCGTGACGCGCTCGATCCAAAACTGAAACGGAGCAAAAAATGACACAACCGTTGATCCGTTTTAATCAGCTTTCGCTGTCGTTCTCCAGCGATCAGGGCCGTGTGCGCGCGGTACAGGATGTCACCTTTGACGTTCAGGCAGGTCAAACTGTCGGTATTGTCGGGGAATCCGGCTGCGGGAAAAGTGTCACGGCGATGTCGCTGATGGGGCTGTTACCGCCACAGGCCGCACGTATTGATGGCGGTGAAATTCTGTTTCAGGGGCGTGACCTGCTTAAACTGCGGCCGTCACAAATGGCGGATTTGCGCGGTAACCAGCTGGCGATGATCTTTCAGGAACCCATGACCGCGCTGAATCCGGTGCTGACCCTCGGTGAGCAACTTGTCGAGCCGCTGATCCGCCACCGCCGTGAATCGCCGAAACTGGCGTGGGCACATGCGACGGAGATGATCACCAACGTCGGGCTGGCGCGTGCGGAAAGCCTGATGACCAGTTATCCGCATCAGCTTTCGGGCGGTATGTTACAGCGCATCATGATTGCGATGGCGCTGAGCTGTAAGCCGCAGTTGCTGATTGCTGACGAGCCCACCACTGCACTGGACGTCACCGTACAGGCGCAGATCCTGCGTTTATTACGTGAACAGGCGCAGCAAAATCATATGGCACTGATGCTGATCACTCATGATTTGGGCGTGATCGCGCAGATGGCCGACCACGTGGTCGTGATGTACGCCGGTAAAATTGTCGAGCAGGGGGCGACCGCCGATGTGCTGCGCAATCCGCTACATCCGTATACCCAGGGACTTATTGCCTCGAGGCCGACACCGGGCGAACGCCGCCGCCGCTTGTATTCCATTCCCGGTCAGGTACCGGATCTGGTCGCGCTGCCGCCTTACTGCGCATTCACCGAACGCTGTTCCCGCGCCACGGAAAGATGTCGCCAGGGCATTCCGCCGCTGGAAGGTCAGTTCCGGCAGGCCGCATGTTTTTATAGCGGACTGAACGCGGTCAGTGAGAAGGAAAACTGGGGGTTACAGCCATGAGTGCTGAATATCTGATTGAAGTGGATGGCCTGAAAAAGTATTTCCCGATCCGTGACGGCGTATTCGGACAGGAAACCGGGCAGTTGCGGGCCGTGGATGGCGTCAGTTTTAACATCCGCAAGGGCACGATTTTTGGGCTGGTCGGTGAATCCGGCAGCGGTAAAACCACCGTAGGACGCACGTTGCTGGGGCTGTATGACAAAACGGCGGGCAGCGTAAAATTTCGTGGCGAAGACCTGCACGGACTGAAACCTAAGCAACTGAAAGCGTTACGCCCGAAAATCCAGCTGGTCTTTCAGGATCCTTACAGTTCGCTGAACCCGCGCATCCGCATTGGTGATGCTATCGGTGAAGCGATGCTGGAACACAAGCTGTGTACGCGGGCGCAACTGCACGGGAAAGTGGTGGAGGTGATGAAGATCTGCGGGCTGTCGCCGCTGCATTACAACCGTTTCCCGCATGAGTTTTCCGGCGGTCAGCGCCAGCGTATCGGCATCGCCCGCGCACTGATCCTGCAACCCGATTTCATTATTGCCGATGAACCCATTTCGGCGCTGGACGTGTCGATTCAGGCGCAGATCATTAATTTGTTCGCGGATTTACGTGACGATCACGGCGTGACGTTTCTGTTTATCTCGCACGATCTCGGCGTGGTGGAACATCTGTGTGATGACGTGGCGGTGATGTATCTCGGCCAGTTAGTGGAAACGGCCAGCCGTGATGCGTTGTTCTGTCAGCCCCTGCATCCGTATACGCAGGCGCTGCTGGCGGCGGTGCCGACGCTGGATCCGGACAGTGAGCCGGTGGCGATGGTCAGTGGTGAAATTCCGGATCCGTCAAAACCGCCTGCCGGTTGTCGTTTCCATACCCGCTGCCCGTGTGCAACCGACCGTTGTCATAAAGAAATTCCGTTACTGCGTGAGGTAGAAAGCGGTCATCACGTGGCCTGCCATCTGGTGTAAAAACAAGCCCGCCGGATTTCAGTCTTCCATGATCCGGCGGGCCTCCATCTGCATTTTTTGCCCAACGCTTTTGGTCACGTCGATCACTTTCTGTGTGGCCGGTGAAAGAAACGCACCTTCCAGCCAGGTGATCCCGACCCGGCGTTCCATCACTAACTGGTCGTTATCGATACGGATCAGCCGCGAAAGGAATTCTTCTTCGACCAGAATATTCTCCGACAAAAAGCTCAGCAATCCGCTTTTCGCAATCAGCCCCGGCACCGACGCCAGTGAGCTGATTTCCACTTTCACGTCTGGCGGTGAGCAATGATTTTCATAGAACATTTTATCCAGCCACTGGCGCATCGACACGGTTTTCGCCGGTAAAATCCAGCCATAACGGCTGAGTTCACGCAGGCTGGCGGGTTTACCGGCCAGCGGGTGATCGCGTGACGCGGCGACGATCACCCGGTCGGCGGTTACCGGCAACTGCACCACCGGGCTGTCGTAGTTGACCAGCGGACCGATGATCACATCGATCGCATGACGTTCCAGCAACGTAAAAAGCACATCGTTCATGCCGATCTGGATTTCCAGTTTCATATTCGGCACCTGCGATTGCAGCATTTTACAGATTTCAGGCAGTAAGAATTGTGTCGCAGAACCTGAGACACCCACGCGAACGATACCGCCCGCGCCGCTGCTCAGTTCATTCATGATTTCCCCAAGCTCAAGATAGGAACTTTGCAGCGCTAAACCACGCTGATAAAGCACCCGTCCCGCCTCGGTCAGTTCCAGCCCGCGACCTGCCCGTTTGAACAGTTTGATGTTCAGTTCTTTCTCTAAACGGGTGATGGATTTCGAAAGCGCAGGCTGAGTTATATTTAAATTTTGTGACGCAAGTCTCAAATTCATTATCTGCGCAGCCGTCACGAAATACTCTAAGTCTCTGTTATTTAACATTGATTCCTGAAATTCATCAATTTGATAATAAAATATAGTAGAAGGCATGAGAGGCAGGGTCAATAATCACGCCAACGTTGTGACCGGCACGCCGTTTTCGCAACACGAACGCCAGCGAATTTACCTGTTTTAAGTAAAATAAGAATCTAAGTGCATCTATGAAAATTGTTAATTTCACCATCAATAAAGACCACACCAAAAGCTTCGGTATCTACCAAAAAGAGGGGATTGTCGACGTCGGCAGTCACTCAGGATGCCGCGATATTAACGAATTCATGGCACGCCATTCACTTGCAGAACTGCAACGCTATGTTGAGTCCCCTGCGGATCTTCAACTGAATGACATCAGTTTCCTGCCGGTTATCGACAGGCCGGGCAAAATTTTCGGCGTGGGCATGAACTACGCGGAAAAACGCAAAGAATTTAATGAAACCAGCGACGCGCCGACATTGTTTGTCCGCTTCGCGGATTCGCAGGTCGGTCACAACGGCACCATCATTAAACCGGCTTCTTCTGAGCAGTTTGATTATGAAGGCGAACTGGCGATTATTATCGGCCGCACGGGCCGCAATATTTCAGCAGAAAACGCACTCGATTTTGTCGCTGGTTACAGCTGCTATATGGATGGTTCAGTACGCGACTGGCAGCATAAATGGTATACCGCAGGTAAAAACTGGCCATCGACAGGCGCATTTGGCCCGTGGATGGTGACGCCGGATGAAGTCGGCGACCCGCAAAATCTGAGTATCAAAACCTGGCTGAATGACCGGCTGGTGCAGGACGACACCACAGCCAATATGGTGCACACCATTCCGCAGATGATTGCCTACATCAGCACCTTCACCCAGCTTTCTCCGGGCGATGTGATCATGACCGGTTCACCGGGCGGTGTGGGTAAAACCCGCGTACCGCCGTTGTTCCTGCATGAGAATGACAAGATTGAAGTGGAAATCGAAAATATCGGGCGTCTGACCAATCTTATTCAGAATGCACCGTTGTCTGAGCTTACGCATTCAAAGACAGCGGCCTGATAAATCTCAGCGCGTTTGATTCACCAAAGGCACCGATTGTTCGGTGCCTTTGTTTTTGACGACCATCAGGTAGGTCAGCGTAAACGACAGCCCCAGTGACAGCACTACGCCCATCAGAATGTAAATGAAATAGGGACCGATGTAGGCGGGCAGGCTGAAAATGCTCGACAGAATATAGCCGTACAAACGCACTCCGAAGAACGCGATAAATGCCGACGCCACGGAACTGCTGATGGTGGTGGCGATAAAGGCTTTTTTGTAGCGCGTCAGCACGCCGAATAATGCCGGTTCGGTGATCCCCAGCAAGCCGGAAATCGCCGCAGAGAGCACCACGGATTTTTGTTCACGGGTTTTAACGTGGAAATAAATCGCAAAGGTGGATCCGGCAATCGCCATGTTGGCCATAAACATCATCGGCATCAGCATGTCCCAGCCCTGATCGGTAAAGTTCTGCAAGGCAATTGGTGTCATGGCGTGATGCATGCCGGTGAGGATCGCCACCGGGCGGATCGCGCCGACAATAAAGCCCGCAAACACCGCCGATACATCGAACAATCCCTGGATGCCAAACGCCAGCAACTTACCGAGATAAATCCCCGCCGGACCAATCAGCGTCAGTGATACCAGCGCTGCGATAAACAAGGTCAGCGTCGGCGTAAAGACGGTTTTCAGCACATCCGGCATGATTTTATCTACCCAGCGATGGATATAACTCAGCGCCAGCACCGAGAAAATCACCGGAATCACACTGGCCGAATAGTTGAAAACAGACACTGGCAGCACATCCATAAAGTACAGCGCGGTCGGTGCCCCGGCCGTGTGGCTGGTGAGTGCTTTCGCCGCGTCCATCAGCGTCGGGTACATCAGGCAGGCGGCTACGGCAGCGGCCAGATATTCATTGGTTTTGAAGATCTTCGCCGCAGAAACCGCGAGGAAAAACGGCAGGAAGTAAAAAACGCCGCTGGCGATCAAATCGATGATCATCACGGTTTCGCTTTTGGCCGATATGACTTTCAGGGCAATCAGTCCGGCCAGTAAACCTTTAATCATCCCCGCGCCCGCAATGGCCGGAACGATCGGGCCGAACACGCCGGAGACGGTATCCATGAACATCGATACCAGGCTTTTTCTTCCTTTTGTGGAAACATTTCCTGTTGGTGTTTCGGCGTTGCCGCTCACCGGATCCAGTTGCGACACGATGGCCTCGTACCAGACATTCACCTTTGGTCCGATGATGATTTGCACCTGATCACTCTGGCTTTGCGCGCCGAGCACGCCGGGCAGATTTTTAATCTCATCCCAGGCCACTTTATTTTCGTCGCGTAAATCAAAACGCAGGCGGGTCATGCAGTGCCAGACTTTATTAATATTTCCCGCACCGCCCACCAGTTTAATTACCGAGAGCATTATTTCTGTATTCACCCTAAACCCCGCGACGAAAAAATCAATTATTCTTTATTTGAGTGAAGAGGAGTGTAATGAGGGATATTTTTAAAAACAAACCAATAAAACAGGATCCCCGTCACAGAACTTCACTGATCGGTGCGGGTTTAGTGCATCATGGTTAAATTGGTCTGTTTTTTTGTGATATTCAGCCATGCTTTCAAACCAAAATAAAAGCCTGAATTTTAGGTTTACAAGCAGGATGAAAATACGTTGAAATAACCTCTATACGAATATTCCCGCCGCCTTTTTGTGAAAAGGAATTACGGTCTTTATTAAGGATTTATCATGCAGCCTGTGCTGATTACTCATATCGAATGTCAGATAACGCGCCCTGATCGTCATAATTTAGTGGTGGTCAGAATTGAAACTGATCGTGGTATTTTCGGTCTGGGCTGCGCGACATTCCAGCAGCGCCCGCTGGCGGTCAAACTGATGGTGGATGAATATCTCAAACCGCTTTTGATCGGCCGCGATGCCAATCACATCGAAGATTTGTGGCAGATGATGATGGTGAACGCTTACTGGCGTAACGGACCGGTGATCAATAACGCCATTGCGGGCATTGATATGGCGCTGTGGGATATCAAAGGCAAGCTGGCAGATATGCCGCTGTATCATCTGTTTGGCGGTAAATCGAAAGATGCCGTCACGGCCTACAGCCATGCGGCCGGTGAAACGCTGGAAGAATTGTACGGTGAAGTGGATCGTTTACTGGCGGAAGGTTACCGCCATATCCGCTGCCAGCTAGGTTTTTACGGCGGTAATGCGCGTGATTTCCACAGCACCCGCCAACCGACGGCGGGTGCGTATTACGATCAGGATCAGTACATCGACAACACGCTGGCGATGTTCAAAGCGCTGCGTGAAAAATACGGCAATCAGTTCCACATTCTGCACGACGTTCACGAACGGCTGTTCCCGCAGCAGGCGGTGCAGTTCGCCAAAGCCGTCGAGCAGTACCGGCCTTACTTTATCGAAGATATTCTGCCGCCGGACCAGAACGAATGGCTGGCGCAAATCCGCAGCCAGACTGCGGTGCCGCTGGCGACCGGTGAATTATTTAATAATCCGGCGGAATGGAAAGATCTGGTTATTAACCGCCGCATAGACTTTATCCGCTGCCATGTTTCGCAAATCGGCGGTATCACACCGGCATTAAAACTGGCGCATTTCTGTCAGAGCTTTGGCGTGCGACTGGCGTGGCATTGTCCGCCTGATATGACGCCGATTGGTGCAGCCGTGAATACGCATCTGAATATTCATCTGCATAATGCGGCAATTCAGGAATTTGTCGCGTATCCGGCTAACACGCAGCAGGTCTTTCCGGGCGCACGGGCACCGGAGAACGGGTATTTCTATCCGGGAGAAGAAGCGGGCATTGGTGTGGGCTTTAACAGCCAGGCTGCGGCTGAATTTCCGGTGGTGTACCGTCCGCATGAATGGACGCAAAGCCGCCTGCCGGACGGCGTGATCCACACGCCCTGACAACAGGGTGTTACTTCTGGCGGAAAGCCAGATTGTCCTGATTAAACGGGATGACGTAGGTACAGGAATAATCGATGTCGATAATGTCGCTGAACGCATAAACTTTGCCGCCCTGCAAAATGCCTCTGTTGGTAATGTGCATGGCGGCAATGCCTTTTTTACATCCCAGGATGTGCGCCTGTTCTTTATTGACTGTCACCGCCTGATAGCGGGTGAGGGAATGTGAAATCGCATAGCCCTTGCTCAGAACATATTGCTGAATGGAATGTTCGATGGTCTTCTGATTCAGATCACCAAATTCACGGGCAGGCATACGGGAGTATTCAATCTGTACGTTGCGCTGGCTGATACGCCGCAAACGGATGAATGCCCAGATAAAATCATCCACATTCAGATCGAAAACCTGCTGCTCTTCTTTATCCGGCCGCCGCTTGTGCAGCTCCAGCATTTTAAAGCTGATCTCGGCGAATTTCTTTTCGGTGATCGAGTTGTACACCAGCGGATTACTGCTCACGCCGGGATTAATGTAAATTCCCGAGCCCTGCACAATGCGCACCGCCCCGATGCTCACCAGTTTTTCCAGCGCCTTGCGCACGGTAAAGCGCGAAACCCCGTATTCTTCCGCTAACTGGCGCTCCGGTGGTAACTTCTCCGGCAGCGATCCGCTGTTCTGATAAATCTTGCTCAGTAAATCCTGAGCGATAAATTCGCTTTTTTTCATGAGGTTTCATCCGTGCGTGGAACAGGTATTTGAGCATGAGGAGGCGGTAGCGGGCAAATTACAGCGTATAAACTGTATTTATCTTTTACAGCTTTCAGGCTGTATTATCCCCTAAAAGGGATATTTTAATTTTATTTGCTTTAAGGGATAAAAGTTGATTTATCCCTTACAAGGGATACACTGAGATTATCCGCCAGGGAGGATAATATGAACATTACATCTGCAAAAATGCTCGCCAATGCGCTGCGTAATGAGCGAAAAAAGCGCAAACTCAGCCAAAGTAAAACGGCTGAAACCATTGGCCTGAAGCAGTCTACGGTTTCTGAGTTCGAAAATTATCCGGACGGTACCCGTCTGGAAACACTGTTCAAATTATTGGCGGCGCTGGATTTAGAGCTACAGATCACGCCAAGGGATAGCAATCCGCAGGAAAAGTGTACCTGGGATCAGGAGTGGTAATACATGGATAAGTTAACGCTCGCATTAAATGGCATTGCTGTCGGTACCCTGGAAAAAGGCGGCAGTGGTGAAATGTCATTTGTTTACCATCAAAGCTGGCTCGATCGCCCCGGAGCCCGCGCCATTTCATTATCATTACCTCTTCAGGCAGATAAATTCCGTGGCGCAGTGGTATACAACTTTTTTGACAATCTTCTACCCGATAACGAACAGATACGCAGCCGTATTCAGGCACGTTTCCACATCCCGACGAAGCAGCCTTTCGATTTGCTTTCGCGGATCGGTGGTGACTGTGTCGGTGCGATCCAGCTCTATCCTGAAGGTGATCAGGTTGCACCTGTCACGGAAATTCATGCCCAACCGCTTGGCGAAAAGGATATTGAGCAGCTTCTGCAGGGATATAAGGATGCACCTTTGGGCATGGAAGCTGACATTGAAGACTTTCGAATTTCTCTGGCCGGTGCACAGGAAAAAACGGCTTTGCTCTGGTATCGCGACCAGTGGCATCGCCCGCAGGGAAGTACGCCTACCAGCCATATCCTTAAACTTCCTATTGGTTATATCGCTAACAATGGCATTGATCTCAGCGAGAGCGTGGAGAATGAATGGTTGTGTCTGAAGATAGCCGAAAAATTTGGATTTCCTGTTGCACGGTCTGAGATTGCCAGTTTTGGCGCTCAGAAGGTGTTGGTCGTTGAGCGTTTTGACCGCCGCTGGTCGCAGGATGGATCCTGGCTGATGCGTTTACCTCAGGAAGATTTTTGTCAGGCGCTGGGTGTTGCTCCCGCATTGAAGTATGAATCTGATGGCGGCCCCGGAATTGCACGCGCAATGAAGCTTTTACTGGGTTCTCAACGGGCGGGGGCGGACAGGGATATGTTCTTTAAAAGCCAGATCCTCTTCTGGATGCTGGCCGCCATTGACGGTCATGCTAAGAATTTCAGTGTTTATATCGAGCCGGGCAGCGCATACCGCATGACACCGTTTTATGACGTGATGTCAGCATTTCCTCTGATGCATCTGCAAGGAATTCCGGCGAAGAAAGCCAAAATGGCGATGGCTGTATTAGGGAAAAACCGGCATTTTCATTGGGACAGAATTCTTCCCCGCCATTTTGTGACGACGGCGCAACGGGTCGAGTACTCGAAAGAAAACGTCTCTGCGATGATGACGGAAATGAAGGAAAAAACTGAGCAGGTGATTGCAGATGTTGAAGCAATAATACCTGCTAATTTTCCGGCAAAAATCAGTGATGCAATTTTTGCAGGCCTGCGCCATCAGGCTGCACGTTTGCCTTAATCTCTTCAATAAAAAAAAGCCCGCCGGTCTGCACCGGCGGGCTTTGTCATTGACTGCTAAATCTTACTTCTGATCAGGCAGTGCGTAGGCGATCACGTAGTCGCCGCGTTCTGCGGACTGACGTGCGCCACCGGCGCTGATGATGATGTACTGTTTACCGGTTTTCGGTGAAACGTAGGTCATCGGGCCAGACTGGCTGCCGACCGGCAGACGGGATTTCCAGATTTCTTTACCGTTTGCGGTATCGAACGCGCGCAGATAGAAATCCTGCGTACCGGCGAAGAACAGCAGGCCGGATTGCGTTGACAGGCTCGCGCCCAGCGTTGGCATACCGACTTCCATTGGCATGCGCATTTTGATGCCCAGCGGACCGGTGTCTTTCACCGTACCGACCGGCACCTGCCAGACGATTTTGCCGGTTTTCAGGTTCACTGCAGACATGGTACCGAACGGTGGTTTCTGGCAAGGAATGCCCAGCGGAGACAGGAAACGCTCGCGGACTGCGCCATAAGGTGTGCCGTCCATCGGTACCAACCCCATCTCGATGCCGCTCGCGCCGGTCGGAACCTGGGCACGCGGAACCATGTAGTTCGCCAGACCCAGACGCATATCATTCACGAACATGATGGCGTTGTTCGGGTCAACCGAGACGCTGCCCCAGTTCATGCCGCCCAGAGAACCCGGGAATTGCAGGGAACGATCCAGACCCGGAGGCGTGTAAACGCCCTGGTGACGCATGCCTTTAAACTCGATGCGGCACAGCAGCTGATCCATTGGTGTCGCGCCCCACATATCAGACTCTTTCAGCGTCTGGTTGCCGATGTTTGGCATACCGACAGAGAAAGGCTGCGTTTTGGAGTAGCGTTCGCCAGGGACATTACCCTGCGGTACTTCGCGGTTTTCCACTTTGGCGACCGGCTGGCCGGTTTCGCGGTTCAGCATGAAGATCATGCCTTGTTTGGAGGTCTGCACCAGAACCGGCGTGCTGCCACCTTTCCCGTCCGGCAGGTCATACAGCAGCGGCTGAGACGGCAGGTCGAAGTCCCACAGATCGTGATGGGTGGTCTGGAAGGTCCAGCGGACTTTACCGGTGGCCACATCTACCGCAACAACAGAAGAACTGTATTTGTCATCCAGCTCGGTACGCGTGCCGCCGAAGAAGTCTGGCGTCGCGTTACCGGTAGGCATGTAAATCAGACCCAGTTTTGGATCGTAGGACATGGCCGACCAGACGTTTGGCGTACCACGGGTATAAGTCTGACCTTCCGGTGGCAGTTTGGTGATGTTCGGATTACCCGGATCCCATGCCCACACCAGTGCGCCGGTGTGCACGTCGAATGCACGCACCACGCCCGGAGGTTCGCCGGTAGAGAAGTTATCCGCTACGCGACCGCCAACGACAACCACGTTACCCGCGACCAGCGGGGTAGAGGTTTGCTGGTAGTAGCCAGGTTTCACTTCGCCCATGCCGACTTTCAGATCCACCACGCCGTTGTCACCGAAATCAGCGCAAGGCTTGCCGGTGTCGGCGTTGATGGCGATCAGACGGGCATCAATGGTTGGCAGGAACAGACGACGTTCACAGGTGGCGCTGACGGTACCGCCGGTGGCAGCAGGCGTTTGCGGTGCGTTAGTGGCAGGCGCGGCGGCTTCTGAAGCAGCGGTCGGGCTTGCCGGTTCAGCAGCAGGCACAGCGGCAGGTTGTGCCGCCGCAGCCTGTGGGGCGGCGCTGTTCTCGTAATAGCCCAGCCCGCGGCAACGCTGCCAGTTAGGTGCGGTGGAGTTGGAATCGTAAGACCACAGCTTTTTACCGTCATCCACATTCAGGGCGATCACTTTGCTGTAAGCGGTACACACAAACAGCTTGTCACCGATTTGCAGCGGCGTGTTCTGGTCTTCAGCGCCGGAGCCGTTGCTCTGTGGGATATCACCGGTATGGGCAATCCACGCAACCTGAAGTTTATCCACGTTGGTTTTGTTGATCTGATCCAGTGCAGCAAAACGGTCGCCAGCGGTAGTGTTACCCCAGTTTTCCCAGTTCTTCTGCTCTGCACCTTTATCTACCGGTTTCACCGGCACCTGATCGCTGTCGGCGCTGATGATTGGCGTCGGCACGAAGGTATTACCGAATGCGGCAATCAGCGCAACGGCCAGAACAGCCGCCAGCGAGAAGCCTGGCCCTTTACGCACCACCAGGCCCGCGCGTGCCTGAAGCAACGGATAGGCCAGTGCCACCAGGAAAGCCAGCACGCCGAAAGTGAACAGGCGGGAGAACAGCGGCCAGAACGTGAAGCCCGCGTCCCAGACAGCCCAGATAATAGAAAGCACAAAGGCCACGGCATACAGCCATGCGCCTGACGGCTTACCTTTAAAAATCAAAACGGCGGAAACGATGAGCGCCAGACCCATCAGCAGGAAGTAAACGCTTCCTCCTAATGTGGCCAGGTACGCACCACCGATACCGAGTGTCAGGCCGATGACGACCATCAGCGCACTCAGTAACCAGAGGAGCCACGTCCACTTGTTATTTGTTGTTGGCATGATTTATCTCACTGCATTGGTTTGTAGAAAATAGGTTGTAGAGAACTGTTGATGAAAAGCTGGTACCACTTAATGACCACCCGTTATTAAATGAACCAAATAGAACAATTTCGCGCAAAGAGTAATACTTCTCATCGAGGTTGTGAATGTGTAACGAAGAGTTTGAAATTAGGTAAATTATTATAGATTAGATTATTATTTATGCAGGTAAATTTTATTCATTGATTTTAAAGAATAAAATAAAGTGTTTTATTCGTTATTTTGATAACTGAAGTGTTTGATATACGTTTTTCATCTAATTAAACGTACCAGCCGTCCGCAGACTTCTCACCATAAAGGGGAGAAGGGGAACACGTTGGACTCACTGGTACGATTTTGGCGAACCTGACGGGGGAGTTTTACAAATAGCCTTCAATTAATGTCTTCATTTCTTTGGTGATATGTTCCACCAGACGGCTTTTCGGGATCTGCGGCGGGAAAACGGCGAGATAGGCGATGCTGATATCTGGCGTAAACGGCTTAAGCACGATATCGCTTTTGTGGCTGCGAGCCGTGATGAAATCCACCACACCGATACCCAGATTATTCCCCGCCATCACACAACAATTGTTCAGCGACGTTTCAATCGGGTTATTCATATATAAGTCGAGGCGGCTCATCACCTGATCGAGCTGTTCACGCAGCGGCGTTTTGCGCCCGGGTATAATAGGGCGGTAACGCGTCAGATCCATCGCGGTGACGACATTCTGTTTGGCCAGCGGGTGACGTGGTGACATCACGGCAACGGCATTGGCCCGCGCCAGCATTTCCGCTTCCAGCCCCTTCACATCCGGCTTACCGAAAATGAACCCGACGTCGTACTGATTGCTGGTCACCACATCGGTGATGTGCGTCGTGCTTTCGATATCCAGAAACAGCGAGATATCGTCAATACTCTCAATCAGCGGCGGCAAAATGTGTTCGACGCACAGCGCGGAAAGCGCCGCAACCGTACCAATGCGCAAAACGCTGCCTTTTGAATGACGTATTTCGTCGGCGATACGTGAAATATGTTCAAGTCCGAGATACAAACGCTCGACTTCACGATACAACTTGATGGCATCGTCGCGCGGGATCAACCCGCGTCCGTCGCGGTCAAACAGCTTCAGATCAACCGCATATTCGAAATCGCGGATCAGGCGGCTGACCGCAGGCTGCGTAATGTTCATCATATTGGCGGCGGCGGTCATGCCACCGGTAAGGATCACCTTGTGAAAAGCTTCTACCTGTCTGGGATTAATTTTCATATGCATCCTCAAGATCCATAACATTTGTTTATGGATGTAACACAAAATACAATTTTCAATTCAGAAGTCCACCCCCTAGACTCCAGTTTACGATCTGATACACATTGCCTGAAAATCTAAAATAATTAAGGGTTAAATGAATGAGAAAGTCCGTTTTGGCAGGAGTGCTTTCCTCAGCACTGGCCACGCTTTTTGCTTTACAGACCGTACAGGCTGCTGATCTTAATATCGGCCTTGCCGCATCAACCACGTCTATGGATCCGCAGTTTTACGTCGGCGGTGCCAACAGTGCGATGGCACGCAACATATTCGACGGCCTGGTGAATCAGGACGAAAAACAACACATAACGCCAGCGCTTGCAGTGTCATGGAAAGTCATCAACGACACCACCTGGGAATTTGCCCTGCGTCCCGGTGTGAAATTCCACGATGGCAGCGATTTCACTGCCAAAGATGTGATTGCCAGCGTGAAACGCGTGGCGCTGGCCTCAAAAAACAGCCCGAGCGCCTATACGCCGTACGTCAACGATATCGCTGACGTCACCGAAGTGAATCCTTTAACGGTGAGAATTGTCACCAAAGCGCCAACACCATTATTACTTAACAACTTAAGCCGTGTTGCTATTTTACCGGCCCGGCTTGAGACGGTCGGATCGCAAACCCTTAATGAAGGGAAAGATGTCATCGGTACCGGCCCGTTCAAATTTGTCAGCTGGACACCGGACGATAACGTCGTGCTGGCGCGTAACGATCAGTACTGGGGCGGAAAAGCGCAGTGGGATAACGTCACCTTGCGCGTGTTCAAAAACCCGAGTGCCCGCGTGGCGGCAATGCGTTCAGGCGACGTTGATATGATTGAAAGCGTGCCGACGGCAGACGGGCGGGATCTGGGCAAACAAGCCAGTCTGCATCTGGAATCTGTCGCCGGTAACCGTATTTTGTATTTACATCCGGATCAGGATCGCGATGTGTCGCCATTCGCCAAAGGGCCGGATGGCAGCAATCCGCTGAAAAAACGCGAAGTGCGTGAGGCGATGTCGCTGGCGATAAACCGTCAGGCGATTGTGGATCGCATCATGGACGGGCAGGGCGTTCCGGCGTCGCAACTGGTGCCGAAAGGTTACTTCGGCTATACGCCGTCGATTGCCGCACCGGTTTACGATCCGGTGAAAGCGAAACAATTGCTGGCGCAGGCCGGTTATCCGGATGGTTTTACGCTGACGTTCCATGCGTCGAATGACCGTTATCCGAACGATTCTAAAATTGCGCAGGCGCTCGGCCAGATGTTCAGCCGCGTTGGCATTAAAACTGACGTCGTGACCATGCCGGGCAGCGTGTATTTCTCCCGTGCATCCAAACGCGATTTCAGCCTGATTATGGGCGGTGCGGCGATTGAAACCGGTGAAGCCTCCGGTGTGCTGGGGCCATTGCTCGAAACCTTCGGGCCGAACGGCGGACAAGGCAATCGCGGGCGTTACTCGAACCCTGAATTTGATAAAACACTGCTGCAGGCGCGGGAAACTCTCGACGATGGCCAGCGTGAAAAGTTACTGCAACACGCCACAGAGATTGCGATGAAAGACGAAGGCACCATTCCGCTGTTGTTCCTTTCATACACCTGGGCGATGAAAACACCTTATACCTACGTTGGTCGCTCAGATGGCTATACGTTGCCGTACTTTGTCCATAAGAAACAGTAAGTAAACGCAAAGTGCATACCAAACCCAGGCGGGAATACAGCACCAACACCAGGGCTGTACTAAGGTAGTAGTTTACTAAAAGAGAGAGAAGCTATGACTTCTTTTAGCGGTGTGTATCCCTATCTGGTTTCGCCGGTCACTGATGGCGGCCAGATAGACAAACCAGTGTTAACCGCGCTGGTCGAACACCTGATAAACAGCGGGGTGCATGGTCTGACGCCGCTCGGCAGTACAGGTGAATTCGCTTATCTCAATGCAGAACAACGCACGGAGATAGTGAAAATTGTCGTTGAAGCCGCTCGGGGCCGCGTTCCGGTTATTGCCGGTGTCGCAGCCACCACCATTCAGGACGCCGTAGCGCAAACCGCTCGCTACGGCGCGCTGGGTGTCGACGGTATTCTGGCGATCCTCGAGGCCTATTTCCCGGTGCCCGAACAGGGCGTCGAGGATTATTTTCGTGCCATCGCGACCGCAGCCGGAAAGCTGCCGGTTGTGCTGTATACCAATCCGCAGTTCCAGCGTTCTGATCTCAGCCTGCCTGTCATCGAGCGGCTCAGTCACGTGGAAAATATCAACTATATTAAAGATGCCTCGACCAATACCGGCCGGTTGTTGTCGATTATCGAACGCACGCAGGGGCGGATGCAGGTATTTGCCGCATCGGCACACATTCCTGCCTGCGTGATGCTGATTGGCGGCGTGGGCTGGATGGCAGGTCCGGCCTGTATTGTGCCGAAGCAAAGTCTGGCGCTGTATGAGGCCGCGAAGCAGGGCGACTGGAAAAAGGCGATGGAGTTGCAGCGTCCGCTGTGGCGTATCAATGAAATCTTCGCCAAATATTCTATCGCCGGTTGTATTAAAGCCGCGCTGCAATTGCAGGGTTTTGAGGTCGGCGATCCGTTGCCGCCGCAGGTGCCATTAAATCAGGCCGCGCGTCAGGAAATCGCTGACGTTTTACGTTCCGTGGGGGCGCTGTGAAAACCCTGCCGGTGATCATTGACTGCGATCCGGGCATTGACGACGCCATTGCACTGCTCAGCGCGTTCGTCGCGCCGCAACTGAACATTCTCGGCATTTGCACCGTGTGTGGCAATCAGCCGCTGGCGAATACCACACGTAATGCGCTGCAAATTACCGAGCTGGGTTACCGGCTGGATATCCCGGTGTTTGCCGGTTGTCATCAGCCGTTGCTGCGCGCGCCGATCCACGGCCAGTTTCACGGCGAAAACGGTCTGGGTAATACCACCTTTCCCGCGCCACAGAAACAGGCTGACGCCGTTCATGCCGTTAACTTTCTGATCAGCCGCTGTGAGCAGGCGATTGAACATAATCAGCCACTGACGCTGTGCGTGCTCGGGCCACTGACCAATCTGGCAACGGCGCTGCGCATGAAACCTGGGATCACTGAGGGTATTGGTCGCGTGGTGCTGATGGGCGGTGCGTATCGCGAAGCCGGTAACCGCACCATGACCTCTGAATTCAATATGCTCGCCGATCCCCATGCCGCGCATATTGTGTTTTCCTCGGATCTGAACATCACGGTTTTACCGCTCGATGCCACGCATCAGGTGATTCTGACGCCGGAACATGTGGCGAAATTTATCAAAGTCTCCGGGCGGATCTCCGTTCAGTTGGGCGAATTAATGGCGTTCTGGGATCGCAACGACGTGCGCCGTTACGGTTCACGCGGCGGGCCGTTACACGATCCGCTGGTGATTGCTTACGTACTGGCGCCGGAACTGTTCAGCACCGAAAAAGCGCGGGTGTTTGTCGAACACGACAGCGAGTTGTGTATGGGGCAAACCGTCGCTGACTGGTATGGCAAGTCGGGACTGACACCCAACGTTGATATCGTCACGCACGCAGAGGCCGACAAAGTCTTCGCGCTGTTTTACGAACTGCTTTCACGTTATGCCGGGAAATAAAATTATGAGCCAGCGCATCATTATCGATACCGATCCTGGCGTGGATGACGCCATCGCGTTGTGGCTGGCGCTGGCCTCGCCGGAACTGGATGTGCTTGGTGTGACCGTTGTCGCTGGCAACGTGGCGCTGCAAGACACCGTGCGCAATGCCTGCAAAATTGTCGCGTTGTCTGGCAGAACCGCTACGCCCGTTTATGCCGGCGCACCCGGTCCGCTGGTGCGTGAACAGGTTTATGGCAAATACGCACACATCGGCGCATTTAAAGATGAACTGGTGCCTGACACGGAACTGCAACCGCAGGCCGAACACGCGGTGGATTTTCTCGTGCGGACATTACGACAGGCCGCCGGAGAGAACTCACCGATCACCTTGTGCGTCATCGGTCCGATGACCAATATTGCGCTGGCGCTGGGAATGCACCCGGACGTCGCGCGTGGCATTAAACAGATCGTCACCATGAGCTGTGCTTTTACCGCTCTCGGCCATCGCGTGCCGTGGGCTGAATTTAACGTCTATGCCGATCCGCATGCCGCCGAAAAAGTGTTTAACAGCGGCGTGCCATTGATCATCATGCCGCTAGATATGACTTTTCAGGCGCTGATCAGCGCAGATGATATTGAAGCATTAAAACAGGATGGCGGCCTGCCGGGCGAATCTACTTCTGCTTTACTTAATGCGTTTGACCGCAGTGATCTCAACCGGTTTGGCCGCGAAGGCGGGCCGGTGCATGACGCCACCACCGTTGCGTGGATGTTGCAGCCAGGCCTGTTTGAAGGCCAGCCCGCGCGCGTGGGCGTAGCGGTTTCCGGTACTACCGCCGGATATACCTACGCGGATTTCTGGAACAAACTGTCGACGCCGCCTAACGCCACGGTCATGCAGAAAGTGGATGAATACGGCTTTTTCAGTCTGCTGCGCCGTGTTTTCTCGCGATACGGCAGCCGCGATGGCGACGCAAACGCATGAGCCGTTACCTGCTCGGGCGTTTCGGGCAAACGTTGCTGACGCTGCTGGTGATGTCGTTGCTGGTTTTCGGCGGCGTGTATCTGGTCGGCAATCCGGTTGACCTGCTGCTCAGCACGACCGCGACGCCTGCTGAACGCCTGAGTGTGATCCAGTCTTTTGGCCTCGATAAACCGGTGTGGGAGCAGTATGGCCTGTTCGTGGTCAATGCCCTGCATGGCGATATGGGTAACTCCTTCATCTACAATCAGCCCGCGCTGCACCTGATTTTCCAGCGTATGCCCGCCACGCTTGAACTGGCGCTGGTGGCGTTTATGCTGGCGCTGGTGATTGGCATTCCGCTCGGCGTATACGCCGGTCTGCGCCCTGACGGCTGGTTATCGAAGTCGATCATGACCGTCTCAATTTTAGGCTTCAGCCTGCCGACGTTCTGGATTGGCCTGATGATGATCATGCTGTTCAGCGTCAAACTCGGCGTGCTTCCGGCCTCCGGGCGCGGTGCCACGGTAGACATTTTCGGCGTCCCCGTCAGTCTGTTTACCGCCGACGGTCTCGCGCATCTGATCCTGCCCGCCCTGAATCTGGCGCTGTTTAAAATCTCGCTGATTATCCGTCTGACCCGCGCGGGTGTGCTCGAATGCCTGCAACAGGACTTCATCCGTTTCGCCCGCGCCAAGGGTTTACCGGAAAGCCGCATCGTGCTGGTTCACGTATTGAAAAACACCCTGATCCCGCTGATTACCGTCATCGGCCTTGAGCTGGGTTCGCTGATTGCTTTCGCAGTAGTCACTGAAACCATTTACGCCTGGCCGGGCATGGGCAAGCTGATCATCGATTCTATCGCCGTGCTGGATCGTCCGGTGATCCTGGCCTATCTGATGATCACCGTGGTGATGTTCAGCCTGATTAATCTGCTGGTGGATGTGCTGTATGTACTGGTGGATCCGCGCGTCCGGCTGGGGGGCGAAAACTGATGGCGTCTGATTCCGTACATTCGCGCAGCGCTGTGCAGGGCAAACCGCATTCCGCGTTTTACCACACCGTGCGTGCGCTGCTGCGCAACAAATTCTCCTTATGCGGTCTGATCATTTTAGGTATCGCCATTGTGCTGGCGGTGCTGGCGCCGTGGATCTCGCCACAAAATCCGTACGATTTATCGCAGCTCGACATCATGGATGGCCGCCTGAAACCGTGCACCACCAGTATGAGTGGCATGATTTACTGGCTGGGCACTGACGATCAGGGGCGCGATTTGCTGAGCGCGATTTTGTACGGCACGCGAACCAGTCTGCTGGTGGGTGTCTCCAGCGCGATGATTGCGCTGACCATTGGCGCAGCACTGGGGCTGATCAGCGCTTACGTTGGTGGCAAAACGGACGCGCTGATCATGCGTATTGTCGATATCCAGCTCAGCTTCCCGCCGATCCTGATTGCGCTGATTTTGCTGGCGGCACTCGGGCAGGGTGTCGATAAAATCATACTGGCGCTGGTGGTCACGCAATGGGCGTATTACGCACGCACCATTCGCGGCTCGGCGCTGCTGGAACGTCGCCGCAGTTACGTGGACGCTGCGCGCAGCATGGCGCTGTCGAACCCGCGCATTCTGTTCCGTCATATTCTGCCCAACTGCCTGCCGCCGCTGATTGTGGTGGCGACCATGCGTATTGCTTACGCCATTATGCTCGAAGCCACGCTGTCGTTTCTTGGCATCGGTTTGCCGGTGACCGAGCCTTCGCTCGGCCTGCTGATTGCCAACGGTTTTGATTACCTGATGTCCGGCGATTACTGGATAAGCTTCTTCCCCGGCGTCACGCTGCTGGTACTGATCGTCGCCATCAACTTAGTGGGTGACGCCCTGCGCGATATCCTCAACCCGCGGAATAAAGATTGATGATGCAACCCCCGGTTTTACAGGTCGATAAACTGAATACCGCGTTTTCCGTGGGCGGCGAATGGCTGAATGTGGTGCGGGACCTTTCGTTCTCGATTGGCCCGAAAGAAACGCTGGCGCTGGTGGGCGAATCCGGTTCGGGTAAAAGTGTGACGGCGATGTCCGTCATGCGTTTGCTGGATGAAAAGCAGACCCGTTATTCCGGCAACATCCGGTTTGACGGTCAGGATTTACTGAGTCTCAACCGTTCGCAGATGCAAAGCATTCGCGGCAACCGCATCGGCATGATTTTTCAGGAGCCGATGACCAGCCTGAATCCGGTGCTGAAAATCGGCGTGCAAATCACCGAAGTGCTCAAACGCCATCGCGGCATGGACGATAAAACCGCGCGCGCCGAAGCCGTCCGGTTGCTGGAGAAAGTACGTATTCCGGCGGCCACCGCACGACTCAATGAATATCCGCTGAGTTTTTCCGGCGGCATGCGTCAGCGCGTGGTGATTGCTATCGCGCTGGCCTGTAATCCGCGTTTGCTGATTGCGGATGAACCGACGACGGCACTGGATGTCACCATTCAGGCGCAAATTCTGGCGCTGATCAAATCCTTGCAGGAAGAAGAGGGCATGTCCGTGCTGTTCATCACCCATGATATGGGCGTGGTGGCGGAAGTGGCGGATCGCACGCTGGTGATGCACCGTGGCGAAGCCGTGGAACAGGCAACCACGCGGGAAATCTTCCATCATCCCACACATCCTTATACGCGCGCGCTGCTGTCGGCGGTGCCGCGACTGGGCGCGATGAACGGCGTGGCGCTGCCGAAACGCTTCCCGCTGACCGACAGCCAAACCGGCGAAGTGCTGCCGGTGGCGGAGTCTGTCGATACGCTGCGCACCGGTCAGCCGGTGCTGGAGGTTAAAAATCTGGTAACGCGTTTTGATGTCAGATCCGGTCTGCTGCGCCGTGTTTCTGCCCGGGTGCATGCGGTGGAGGATCTGTCATTCAGCCTGCAACCGGGCGAAACGCTGTCACTGGTGGGGGAATCCGGCTGCGGGAAATCCACCACCGGACGCACGATTTTACGTCTCACTGAAGCGACTTCCGGTGATGTGCTGATCCGCGGGCAGGATATCCGCCGGGCTGACAGCGCACGGCTGGCGGATATCCGCACCCAGGCGCAGATGATTTTTCAGGATCCGTATGAAAGCCTGAACCCGAGAATGCGCATTGGTCAGGCGATTGCCGAACCGATGATAAGCCTCGGCTTGCATGATGCCGCCAGCGCCAGCATTCGCGTGGCGCAACTGCTGGAACAGGTCGGCTTGCAAAGCAATATGGCGACGCGCTTTCCGCACCAGTTTTCCGGCGGTCAGCGGCAGCGTATCTGTATTGCCCGCGCACTGGCGCTGGAGCCGAAAATGATCATCGCTGATGAAGCCGTGTCGGCGCTGGATGTGTCAGTCAAAGCGCAGGTGATTAATCTGATGCTCGATCTGCAACAGGAACTCGGGCTGGCGTATCTGTTTATTTCGCACGATATGGCGGTGGTCGAGCGCATCAGTCACCGTGTGGCGGTGATGTATCTGGGCGAAATCGTCGAAATCGGTTCGCGTGCCGATATCTTCGAAAACCCGCAACACGCCTATACCCGCAAACTGCTGGCCGCCGTGCCGGTGCCCGACCCGGATGTTCACCGCACACGTCCCGTGGTACCGGAAGAGCTTGCCAGCCCGCTGCGCTCAGCCACTTATCAGCCGCCGGTGCGTAATTACCGCGAAGTCAGCAACGGTCACTTTGTACAGCTATAACAGCTCCGTTTGTACGCTGTTCTTTCCGATTTTCCCTCCTGAACACTCATAACATTCCATTTTTGGGATTCAAAAATGGGAATTCCTGCCCTTTAAGCAATTGCAGGCAAAAAAGACGTTTTTTTTCTGGGATTATGGACTGCGTTTATAATAACTCTAAAATAATTCCCTGTGAGAATATATGTTGCCACTTAATGATTTATGCTGGTTGCCTGGTCGTATCTCTTTAAGGCCATTAAGTACGCTTGAATCATCTCATAATTTAAAAACAGGCGCGCGTAAGGTACTTGAACGTTATTACTCTCTGCACACAGTGGGAATGTTCTCTGGTAGCCATACAGAAATGTTACACGAAACCCTTTCAACTCTGGTGAATGAAAATCTGAATGTCGCTAAGGGGCGGGGATATTTGGTCTATGCAAAAACGCAAACGCATAATACTTTTTTTGATGACTGCTGGCTTGATGAGATAGCGGCCCGTTGTGGAATCGGGCATTGGGAAAAATTAACAATTAGTCTCAATCATTGCGCATCGGCTTTGTCGGCGATTCATTTATTAAAGAACCGGGTAATAAAAAGCCAGTTGCCGATGATCCTCATCACCGGTGAAAAGGCTTTCCACTGTGATATTAATAAGCTTGATAATAGTGTTATGGCGGAAATTCCTGCTGCCATGCTCCTCAATGCGGGGCATTCACCGTGGCAAATCAAGCAAACCGCCGTGCGGCATCTGTCTTCATTTTATAATAATCACAGAGAATTTCCGGCTGCCCGACGGCGGGAACTTTTCTCCTCACTCGAACAAGATTATTATGATTTCTATCTTTACGTACTGGATAAGTTTAGCCTTACGATTGACCATATAGATGCGATTGTTCCGGGTAATATAGATTTACCCATGCTCAGGAGAATTGCCGATAAACTGAACTTCAAGGGCGAGCTTTTTACTGAGCATATATCAGGATATGGACACGCTTATTGCTCCGATATTTTATTTAACTTGTCTTCTTTATTAAAGAGCTTCGAAGGTAAAAGAATTCTCTGTGTTGCTATGGGGATGGGGATAACGATGTCCTGTATCCTGATTGAAAAAAATGAAAATAATGAGGTAAACCATGTCACAACTTCTGTCAGCCGTTAATGATGCATTAAATGATGTCATGTCTGCAAAAATCAACATCACGCCGGAAACGGATTTTAATGAAGATTTGGATCTCGATTCAGTATTATTTGTGCAGTTCTTATTAACGCTGGAAGAAAAGATCCCCGGCCTGATGTTTGAACCTGATCAAATCAACCAGGATGCCTTCACCACTGTCGGGAAACTTATTCAATGGATTGAACAGCATCTGCAACTGGAGAGCTCTGATGTGTGAAGCAGAGTTTACCCGACTTTACTTTTTGTTCAGGGACCATGAGCCGGCAGAAGCCTTCCGGCAGATGCGGCAGAAATGGGCCAACCCGGCCAGCGGCGTATTTTGCGGCGGGTATCAGATTCTGGCAGCAGAAGGTGAAACCTGCGCGGAGCAGCACGCGGAGTCTGATCGTATTCTGGCGTCACTCGGGATTGCTTTGCAGCATACCGGCACAGAAACCATCACTGATGATCCGATCCCGCTGATGGCTTCTTTTGCGGCGCGCCTGGGGCTCCTGAGCCAGATCCTGGCGGTGAGCTGGAAGCACTTATCCGCGCGAAAAAGTTTTGGCATAAAAACCACCCGACATCAGTTAGTGAAGGCGGATTTTGCCGATCTGAGCAACCAGACAGATTTACTTTTGCTCCAGTGGCAGATGCGCATTACGGCGCAGGACTATGCTGACCCGGAAGCGGATCACTGGCAGATTACGGAGCTAACCAACCGGGCAGAAAAACTGATGGGCGGGCATGGCTATTTATCAGGCTCGACGCACAGCCTTTCTTACCTGTCGATGATGATTTACAGCCTGTACGGGAAGGTCGCAGACGCTGCCATAACCGTGTTGCCAGCACGTCAGGAGCGTAGAGTATGAATACTTCACCTGAGATGACGTTGCTACGGCGTAACAGCCTGAGCAAAGATATCGCGGACCTGCTGAAGTTAGCCTGGCCGATGATCGTGGTGGCCATTGCCGTCTCATTTTCGCAAAACATTCAGACCGCGATTCTGGGGCACGGGAAAGAAACCAGTTCAATTTATTTGCTTTCGATGCTCCAGCCGTTCAGTTTCTTATTCCTGGCTATTCTGGAATGCCTGGCTATCACCAATCAGGTTTTCAGCGCCCGTTCGCTGAATATGTGGTCCCGCCAAAAGGTACTGGCGGCGACCTCCCTGCTGGCGACACTGGGCATCGTGATTGTGGCGCTGCTGAGCGGCGTGACGGCGCTTTGCGCTCCTCTTTTGCAAACCCTGTTGCCGGTCGCCGGCAATGCATTTTATTCCTCGGCATTACCGCTCTATTTCCTTTCCATGCTGCCGTTTATTCAGCTTGAGATGTGTAACAGCGCATTGCGCGGGCAGGGGAAAAGCGCGCTAAGCATGCTGTTAGTCATCGCGTATATCGTGCTGAATGCGTTGATCTGCTACACCGGCTATCAGGTTTATGGATTAGGCTTCAATTCGATTATTATTTCCAACGCCCTGGCTTCTGCTCTGCTTATCCCTGTCGCGCTTTGGCTGGTATGGCGTACCGGTCGCCATGCGGAAGATGACCGCCCCGGCGCATTTATTCCGCGTCTCAGCGGGCTTTTGCTTCAGGTGGGGATGCCCATTTTTGCCTCGTTAGTGGTACTGTTTTTCAGTTCTCTGCTGATATTCCCGTTAATCGGCACCCTGGGTGAGCAATATGTCGCCGGTTTTCTTATTGTGACCAAGATTCGGATGTTTATCGTCATCCCCGCCGTGGCCTGCGGATCCGCGCTGGCGATATTAATTAACCAGCGGCTGGCCATCAGCAGCGGAGAAGAATTAAAACGATTGCTGCACCGTGGGTTAGCCTTTATTTGCATTATTTACCTTCTGCTGACCTCCGGCGTCTATTTCACCGAAGTGAGTCTGATAAAAATTCTGTCCGGTGACCGAATAATTCAGGATGTCAGCAGCCAGATTTTACTGATTCTGTTACCGACGTTTTTCATGACCTCTTTTGTTGCCTCGCTTCAGGCATTGCTGGAACAATTAGAACAGGCCCGGCGGGTATTGGTATTAACCGTTATCATCGAATTGCTGACTGTCATCACCTTGCTGGTGGGATGGGATAAGTTCTCGCAACTGCAAAGTATTATGAATCTGATCATTGTCTTTAATGTGGTGTACTTTATCGCGTTCGGCAGAGAATACTGGCGGCTGGCCAATAAAATAGGAAGTGAGAATGTTTTATAGCTTCTTTTATCCTGTCCTGTTGTTTTTATCGCTGGTTCACCAAAATTATCTGCGGGTTTTGGTCATTATGCGATTGCGTCCGACGTTACTGATGAAAGCCAAAATAAGGCCTGCGACGCATTATACCCGGGCATGCAAATTAATCAGTTTATTCGACTTATATTCCCTGCATGCCATGTCTTCCTATCTTTCTGCGTTATACGCGTTGCGTCTTTTCGAAAAGACCCGCCCTTTACCCTATAAGCAGGGGGAAATCATGCTGCTCAGTCGCTGCGTGCAGGAGGAGCTTTATTGGCGCAAATCTTTTGTTAAGGTCTTCATTTATCCGCAAGAGGATCCCCAGGCAGAAAAAGTGTTGCTTCTTCACGGGTGGGATGGCCGGAGTATAATGTTACGGCAGATGGCGCAGCGGTTGCAGGAAAAAGGCTATACGGTTTTTGCGCCTGACCTGCCCGCACATGGTATTTCTCCCGGAAAAAAAGTGTCTTTCTATGATCTGTCGCGGGCCGTCATGGAGATGGAAAAGCATTACGGGCACTTCTCTGTGATCATTGGTCATTCGACCGGAGGATTAATTGGCTGCATGGCCGCGCTACAGGGACTGCTTTTTAAACGGATGATTTTAATCGGCAGTCCGTGCAGTTACGGGAAAATGATGGACAGATATGTGCGCAATAATAAACTGCCCAGGCGCATTGCCGTATCGATGAAAAAGCTTTATCAGCGCCGCTATGGTGTACATCCTGATGTTATTGGTCCCGAGCTTATCGGTTCAATAACGCAACCTGTCATGATATTGCATGATAAGAATGATCTCAGTATTGAACTGGATGAGGCCGAAATACTGAGCCATTCATTGAAGAAAAGTGAATTAATCGTTACAGAGGGAAAGGGCCACAACGGCGCATTACGTGACCCTGTTGTTTTCAATTATATTTCAAACTTTCTGAGGGATACTTTGCATGAGGATTTTTCATCTTTCCATGAACCAAAACTGATATTGCGTGTAGAGAATAATAAAAAATGGCATAAGAAATCTTATTAATAATTATAAGAAGTGCAGGTTGCTGATTAACATACTTCTTGAAAAGTTGTTTCTCTGGATACCGAAAATGAAATCATAATCTGATGATTCTTTTTTTATTTCCGGGCGTGTTGTCCTGATGACATTCTGTTTGAATTTGAGCGGAGACTCGTTATAGGTCTTGCTGAAACTTCGGGAAAAATGCGGCAGCGACGAAAATCCACAAGCATAGCTGATATCTGTCAAAGACCACTCAGGGGCTAAATGGATAAATTCCCTGGCCAGCGCCAGCCGGACCTTCCACATCCACTTTATAGGCGTGACATCATAGAAATGTTTGAATATGCGGCAAATATCAAAGCGGGTTTTACCACATATTTTTTCCAGATCTTCAAGTGTGATCTCGTCAGAAATATTCTCCAGCATATAATTAATAATCTTAACAATACATAATGCTTTGTCTGTATGAGCGTGCTTACCATAGATAGTCAAATGACGATTATCGAGATCCTCGGTTATTTTCTGTGTGAAAAGACTTTTTTCAGCGTTCGATAGTTTGCGTTCCCACATACACACCCCTTCTGCGTAATTAATGAGTGATGAACAAATTTTTAAAATTGGAATACCGTCCCCGCTATTCTCTAAGCAATTACTATGCCATGTTTTTATTTTTTTCAACTTATTGTTTATAATGGATATTATTATTCTTTCCTGTTATGTAAATAGTAAAATCCCATTTTCGAAACACACTAATTAACTTGCCAGATTTAATATCCCAATATTGGGAATGCATGATATGCGTGGGGTTTCGCAGGCAAAAGAGGGTAATCAGGGCATGCCGTCCCGATTTTCGTTCCATTAATGAGATAGAAAATGATTAAGGGAAAAGGTGTAATTGGCGACTTTTTAAAAAACACATAAAAATCAGTTGGTTAATTAAATTTTAAAGGTTGGCACGATTTGTGCTCATCGGTAAGGAGTTATCAGAAAAGGTATTATTATGGACATATCAATCCCGCAACCCGGGAATAAATTCATACTGAAGCGATACCGCAAATTTATTGTTGCGGGCGCACTCTTTTTAGCCACGCTGGCGGCAATCTATAATTACCGTTTTTCGCCTTATCAGATCTCCCGCGGGAGTATCGCGGTCGGGCAGGTTCAATATGGCAGTTTCTCGGTTGAAGTGCGGGGTAACGGGGTACTGTTACCGCGTGATATCAATTGGGTTGCGGCCAATGTCGATGCCCGTGTGGAAGAGGTCATTTACAAACCTGGCATGAAGGTGAATAAAGGCCAGTTATTGGTCAGAATGAGTAACCCGACGCTGGAACAAAAATTACAGGAAAACCGGCTCGAGCTGGATGCCCGCCGGGCTGAGACTGACGCCACTAACGCAGAATTACAAAATAAAATTCTGAGTCAGGAAGCCTTGGTATTGGATGCGAAAAGCCGGTTACTCAGCTCTACGATGCGGCTTGCTGCGCAAAAGAAATATATTGCGGCAGTGCCGATGCTGGAATACGAAACGACCCGTATTAATACTGAACAATATCGTCAGCAAGTTGTGCTTGAGGAAAAACGATTAAAAACACTCAAGCTGAGCATTGATGCTGATATCAAAGCCAGTGCGATGCGCCTTAACAAACTGGAATCTTTGGTGCTGCTGAGCCAGCAGGAAGTCGATTCGCTGAATGTTACCTCACCGATTGAAGGCATTTTGCAGGATGTGAAAGTCCAGGTCGGCCAGCGGGTCACCACCGGCACCAGTATTGCCCGTCTGGCGAAAGAAAAGGAACTTTATGCTGAACTCAAAGTGCCGGAATTACAGTCCCGTGATCTTGCCGTCGGGCAGCAGGTTACCATTAACACCGGACGCAGCCAGTTCACCGGGGTATTGTCACGGGTGGATCCTGCGGTGACCAATGGCACCGTTAAAGTGGATGTGACATTCAATCAACCACTGCCGCAGGAAGCCCGACCTGACCTGAGCGTTGATGGTTTAATCGCAGTGACAAAAATTAATGATTCCCTGTACGTTGAGCGGCCACCGTTTGCCCAGAATAATTTACCTTCGATGCTTTACCGGCTCGATGAAAAGGAACGCTTTGCCACCAAAATGAAGGTCAACTTTGGTCAGGGATCTGCGGATTATATTCAGGTGACCAGTGGACTGCGTGCGGGAGATAAAATTATTCTCAGTGACGGCAGCGCCTGGCAAGGGGCAGATCAAATTGAGATTACTAAATAATGCCGGCTCACCTGCAAAAGACGCCAGCTTACAGGACAATGCGATGGAGATGAAAATGATGGAATCACTGGTAGAACTCACTGACGTGAATAAGATTTTTTTGACCGATGAAATTGAGACACACGCCCTGAGCAAGATCACGCTCAGCATTTCCAAAGGGGAATACGTGGCGATTTCCGGGCCTTCAGGCTGTGGTAAATCAACGCTGCTTTCGATTTTGGGTCTGCTCGATGTGGCCTCTACCGGGACCTATCAGCTGGCCGGGCACAACGTGGAAAATATTTCTAAAAAGCAGCGTGCCCTGGTGAGAAATCGTGATATCGGCTTTATCTTTCAGTCATTTAATCTCATCAGCGATTTAACCATTGAGGAAAATGTCTCTCTGCCACTGACTTACCGCAAGGATATTTCTAAAACTGAACGGCAGCAGAGAGTGGCGGAAGCCTTAGACAAGGTCAATATGTCCCACCGGGGACGCCATTATCCCTCGCAGCTTTCCGGCGGACAGCAGCAGCGCGTGGCCGTCGCACGGGCTATCGTGGGCAATCCCTCCATCATTCTGGCGGATGAACCGACCGGTAACCTGGACTCCCACAATGCCGAGGCGGTGCTGAATATTCTCGATAAGTTACATCAGGAGGGCGCCACGATCTGCATCGTCACCCATGATCCTCGTTCAGCCGAGCGGGCGCAGCGCAGCATCGTGCTTTCTGACGGGCAGGTCGTCGGAGACGGACATGTGGCACGGGAACTGACCCTGATAAAGGAAGCATAAAATGCTTTTTGATATCCGATATGCCTTACGCCTGTTACTCAAAAGCCCGTCATTTACCTTTATCACCGTGCTCATCATGTCCTGCGGTCTGGCACTGACGCTTTATATGTTTTCAGTTATTAACACCATCATGTTTACGCCGCTTCCTTACCCGGACGGGAAAAACATGGTGTTAGTAAACCCGACGGTCAACGGCGTCAGTCTGAGTGACTCCGGGGTCAACTTCCTGGACTACCAGGAAATTAAGGCCCGCAATACCACGCTCAATGACGTGGGTTATTTTTATGCTGAACGTGCCGATATCAGTGACGGCACCAAAGCGGTTTCCTATATGGCGATCCGCAATACGCCGGAGATGTTTTCTTATACTGGCATCCAGCCTTATCGTGGCAGGGTGCTGAACAGTGAAGATGTCCAGCCTGGCGCGACACCGGTTGCCGTTATCAGCTATGGCATGTGGCAAAACTACTTTGCTGCCGATGCGCAACTCATTGGCAGAGATGTCCTGATCAATGGGATACACACGCGCATTGTGGGCATCATGCCCGCCAATTTTGCCTTTCCTTTCTTTCATGATCTCTGGCTGCCTTCTAAGCTGGATCCTGCACAGTATCTGGTCCGCAAAGGTGCGCCGGAAGTATCCGTTTATGCGCGCCTGAAACCCGGTGTTCCGCTCGCCGATGCTGACGGTGACCTCGCTCAGGTGATGCAGTCGCTGGCCTCTGAGTATCCTGAAAGCAATAAAGGGCTGTCGGCGCAGGTACTGACATTCCAGGAAAATTTCATGGGTGAGGAGACCATGCCGATCTTCATCGTCATGCTTTTTGCCGTGGCTTTTGTGCTGGTGCTGGCGTGTTGTAATGTCGGTAACTTATTGCTGGCAAGAACCACAGAGCGTTCAAAAGAAATCGCTATCCGCGTTGCTCTGGGCTCACCTTCCGGTCGTCTGGTCATGCAAATGATGTGGGAAAGCTTATTTATTTGCGCCTTCTCGGGCATCATCGCCGTTCTGCTCGCCGCCTGGGGACTCGAGATCACCAATACGTTACTGCCGACGTTTGTACCGAACAAAATTCCGTTCTGGTGGCATTTGTCACTCGATAACGTCATGATCCTCAATGCGTTAGTACTGGTCATCATGACGGCTGTCGTTACCAGTGCATTGCCTGCGTGGAAAATCACCCACGGTAATTTCAACGATGTTTTGCGTGATGGAACGCGGGGCGCGCAAAGTCGCGGGGCAGGCAGGGTGTCCCGTATTCTGGTGACGTTTGAAGTCGGATTATCCTGTTCCATTTTATGCATCAGTGCGCTGCTGGCGCTGCTGGTTTACCAGGCGACCCGTGCCGATTACGGGGTGGCGACGCAGGGCTATCTCACCGGTCAGATTAACCTCAATGCCAACCAGTATCCTGATGATGCGAGCCGGATCCTGTTCTATCAGCGCCTGCAATCGTCCCTCAGCGGGATCCCCGGTGTTGAAAAAACGGCCATCACCACCAGTGCCGTCGGACAATTTACCGTACCCCGTCAGGTGGATATCGATTCGTCTACCAACAACAGCAAAGACCGCTGGTCTTATCCTCTGGTCAATGATGTCCAGGTGATGCCGGGAAGCCTGACAGCAATGGGGATCACGCCGGTGGCCGGACGGGAGTTTGCCAGCAGTGATACGCAGGACTCACAGCCCGTGGTGGTGGTCAGCCAGTCGTTTGCGGAGCAGTTCTGGCCCGGTGAGCGGGATGTCATCGGTAAACGCCTGCGTTTTCGTGATACGGATGATCAGCGCTGGTTCACGGTTATCGGTGTGGTGCCTAACGTCATTCATGGCCGGCCTTTCAGCGCGTTCCGCCAGCGGGTCACGGTTTACCGCTCGCTGGCGCAAATACCCGCGGCGTCATTAACGCTGGTGCTCAGAGCTCAGAATCCTGATACGTTAGGGCCTGCGCTCATGAATGCGGTTCGCCAGATTGACAGCACGCTCTCCGTTAATCAGGTGCAAACGTTGAATCAACGTCTGGCCAGGAATACCGCCGGGCTGCATTTCATTGCCAACCTCTTTATGTTGTTTGGTCTGGTCGCGGTCATTCTGGCGGCCACCGGTATTTATGCCGTGATGCGCAATGTGATCAATCAACGTATTCAGGAGATCGGGGTGCGTATGGCGATGGGGGCAACGGAAGGCGTTCTGTTACGGATGCTGATGCTTCAGGGCAGTAAGCAATTATTCATTGGCCTGATTATCGGGTTGCCTTTGGCCTTCTTTGTCGCACCCAAGTTGACGCGTATATTGGGCAACGGGCATACCTCCTTTGCACTGCTCTTTTGGGGTGTCGCCGTCATGATTTCTTTAATTGTGGCGTTAGCGGTCTGGTTGCCTTCCCGACGCGCCATTCGGATGTCGCCTGCGGACGCCATTCGCTATGAATAATCTGTCGCCGTGCCTGACGGGTGCGGCGGCACAAGCCGGATGCTTTAATGAACGAAAAAAAACGTATTCTTGTCATTGATGATGACGCGGGCATTCTGACCAGCCTCGACATGCTGCTCCGTATGGAAGGGTATGACGTGACGCTGGAAACGCAGGCCAACCGTTTATTGTCACATTTGTCCGCAAAGCCCTTTGATCTGGTACTGATGGACATGAACTTCCAGAAAGACACCACGTCGGGTCTGGAAGGTTTGCAACTGCTGGATGAGTTAAAAAAATTTGATGACTGTCTGCCCGCTGTAGCAATGACGGGATGGGGAAGTGTTGACATCATCGTCAGCGCCATGCGGGCCGGTGCGGCGGATTTTATTCAAAAACCCTGGGATAACGAACGCCTGTTAAGCATTGTTCAGCAACAGATTGCACTGAGCCAGGCGAGACGCTCCGGGAATTGCCTGCGAGAAGAAAACAAGCTGCTGAAAATGGCGCTTGAAGATGACATGGGCAATGAATGGGTTGTCCGCTCTCAGGCCATGAAGCAGTTAATCAACGTGGTGGAAACCGTGGCTGCCACGGATACCAGCATCCTGATTCTGGGTGAAAATGGCACCGGCAAAAGCCTGCTCGCCCGCTATATCCATCAGCTCTCATCCCGCCGTGAGCACAGCATTGTTGAAGTTAACATGGGGTGCATCAATGAGCAGTTGTTTGAAAGTGAAATGTTCGGGCACGTAAAAGGCGCGTTTACCGATGCGCGGGAAAATCGTATCGGACGCTTTGAACTGGCCGATAAAGGCACATTATTCCTCGATGAAATTGGCAATTTGCCCTTGTCCCAGCAGGTAAAATTACTGCGTGTCCTGGAAGAACGGCAGTTCGAACGCGTGGGTTCATCACGGACGCAAACCACACAGTGCCGCATCATTGCGGCCACCAACACGGATCTTGAAAAAGCCGTGACTGAAGGGCGGTTCCGGCAGGATTTGCTCTACCGGCTGAATGTTATTCAAATTCCGTTACCGCCGCTACGTGAACGGCAGGAAGATATTGAGCCGCTGGCTGAACGTTTCCTGCAACGTTTTGCCCGCAAATACAGTAAACCTAAACCGGTATTATCGGCGATGGCGCGACAGGGGCTGCATGAATATTCATGGCCGGGGAATATCCGCGAACTGAGCCATTTGCTGGAACGCGGCGTATTGCTTTGCCGCAATAATACGATCGACCTGGCAGATCTTTGCCTGCCGCTGCCTGTGAAGGGGCAAAACAGCGGTCATGAGCCCCAGCAAAAACCGGTAACGCAACTTGAGACGGGCACGCTGGCAGAAGTGGAAGAAACTGTGCTCTTACAGCGCCTGCGTCACTATGACGGGAATGCAGTGAAAGCGGCAGAATCGTTAGGGCTGAGTCGCAGCGCTTTTTACCGACGACTGGATAAATTAAAAATCTGTCATGAGTAAACTTTTTCGATCCTTTGAGTCACGTCATTTAATACTGTGCAGTTTGTCCCCGCTGGGGGGCGTTGTTGCCTATCTGCTGCTGTGGTTTTTCCCACAGCAGTCTCTCTACCTGAAATTTCTCACGCTCTTTATTCTGTGCGTCACGTTAGTGTATTTTTCCTATCACTTTTTCCAGCAACTTCTCTACAAAATCAATGTGATTTCTAACCTGTTAGAAGCCGTTGAGCAGGAAGATTTTAGCCTTCGCGGTGTGACCAGCGGGGAAGGGGTGTTTGAAGGGGTCATTGAACAGATCAACGCCATTTCGGGTCAGTTATCCCGCCACCGCCAGCAGCAAAGAGAAATGGATTTTCTGCTGCAAAAAGTGATTTCTAATATCACGGTGGCAATTTTCGCGATTGACGGCAATAACCGGCTGATGTGGTGTAATGATGCGGCCTCGCGGATGCTGGGCACATCGCTGGAAAAGCTGATTGGCGAAAAATGCAGTCACTGGCAACTTGATACGTTGTTGCAAAATGCCAACCGGGAGCATCCGGTGGAGTCCAGTCATGCAGGGCGTCCGGGGCGTTATAAAGTGTCCAGTGACACCTATATAGTGGACGGGATCCAAAACGTATTGCTGTTTGTCAGTGATGTTGACGACATGCTGCGTAAGGAAGAACAAAAAGCCTGGCAAAACCTGCTGCGGGTGATCAGTCATGAAATAAACAATTCTCTTAGCCCGATTGCCTCCATCAGCCAGATGCTCCAGCAGCATTATCGCCGCCATACAGAAAACCTGCCGGAGGGCTTTGCGGAAGGCATCGATCTGATCAACCGCCGGGCCAAAGAACTTATCGCTTTTATCAGCAGTTACCGCCAGCTCAGTAAACTCGCCCCCCCCGTCAAAGCACCGCTTGATTTTGCCGCCCTGATTGCGGAGCTGCCGCTGTTGTTTGCGCACCGTAAAATTACCCTGAAAGGCCCGGCGCCGCTGAGGGTAAATGTCGACCGGGTGCAACTCCATCAGTTGCTTATCAACCTGATTAAGAATGCCGATGAGGCGATGAGCGATACCACGGCGCCGGTGTGTATTGAATGGTCAGAAGAAAAAGGCTGTCTGTTTGTGACCATTCTTGACCAGGGTGTCGGGCTGACCAATCCCAAAAATCTGTTTGTTCCTTTCTATACCACCAAACCCAATGGCAGTGGCATCGGGCTGATTTTGTGCCGGCAAATCGCTGAAAGTCATGGCGGGTATCTGTCTCTGGAGAATCGCCATGATCGAACCGGTTGCCGCGTTACCCTCAATCTCCCACTGTGATCCCCTGCCTGAACTGAAGGCAGGAGAGGGGCTTTGCCTGCTCCGTCACTTTGAGGCGTCGCTGTCAGGGCAACTGCTGCGACAGCAGGCGCAGTGCTGGCTGCGTCAGGTATTGTCGGGCTACTTATCAGTGACCGATGAACAGCTAAGTATCGCAAGAACGCCTCAGGGTAAGCCCTGGCTCCCTGATTTCCCGGGATTGCGTTTCAACTTATCCCACAGCGGAACTTCGGCGGCGATTGTGCTGTGTCGCGGGGCAGAGGTCGGGGTGGATTTGGAAAAAGTCAGCGGGAACGTTGAGGCGAAAAAAGCCATCGCCCGCCGGTTTTTCAACCCTGATGAACAGCACTGGCTGGCAGAAGATGAGGCGCATTACCTGTTGCGTTTTACCCGACTGTGGAGTGTGAAGGAAGCGTGGCTCAAAGTCAGGGGAACCGGCCTTACGCAGTCGCTCGCCGGTTTTTGTGCCATCCCGCAGCACAGTGGCATCGCGCACGTATTCGATGAGCGTAAAGAAGAGATCGGCCTGTTACATCACCGGCTGATTGAAAACGACGGGGTGTATTGTCTGGCGTATGGCGCCTGTGCTCCGCTGAAAGACCTGCCGGTCAGATGGCAGGTCTGTATTTTTCAGGCGGACAGTTAATCAGGCGCGTTAAGCACAGCCAGAAGTGGAAATCTCGCTGGCAAATGAGCTGGCAGAACCGGTATCCACCTGAGCAGAGGCGCTGACGGAAACACGAGCGCCTGCCGCAAGCGTGCCCTGAATTTTGGGGATATGACACAGTGAGGATTCCGCGCCCATGCTCATGCGCACGTTAGCCGATTCCGCCGTAAAATTCTGAGGCTTCTTGTTAAAACTCCCGCCCATGGCCAGATCCAGATTCAGTTCAGCCGTTTTGCCTTCAGCGCGGATATCCGTGCCCATACTGCCGGAAACGGCCAGTGTTTTCGGATCCACCGCACAGGCCGGTGCGGCTATTTTAACACCCGCTTTTCCGGCCAGACTGTTCAGCGGGCCGCTGGTATACAGGGTGATATCCAGCGTGTGCGAGATAAAGCGATCATTTTCAGCGGCATCATTGACCAGCAGTAAAGCGTGATTGTCATGGGTGACTTTCAATTTATTCAGCGTGTCTTGCGAACCGGAGACCACCATAGACGGCGTTGCGGCACACTTAATGGTGAGATTAATGCCCTGTCTGGCTTCTACTGCGCTAAAGGCTTCCAGGGGGAATGTTTTTTCTGCGGCGAGGGCAGAAGTGCTAGTGACACAGGCGAGCAGGGTAAGCGCCAGGGTGATTTTTTTCATCATAGTTCCTTGATTTCATAACAATGTAGCAAGTGTCCGAAGCGTTTCTTCCACACTTGATTGAGGCATTCCAAAATCCATCAGGCACGCAACTTCATCGATTCCTTCCTGCCTGAGACGGGCAAGCTGATCTGCGCATTCTTGTGCAGAGCCAAATAAACCGCAGTGGTTGAGATATTTCTCCACTCCCCATTTCAGTGTGTAGGCTTGCTTCTTCTCATTTTGCTCCGCATCGGCGACCCGTGGTTGACTGAGATTGTCGGAAAGCGCCATAAATGCCTGCAGATAACCGGTAAGTGCCGGTTTAAGCCGTGGCAACAGCGTTTTTCGTGCTGCTCCGGCCTGCGTGTGCAGCATTAATGTGATGGTGCCTTCTGCGGGATCAAAACCCGCCTGACGGCGTGCGAGGCGATACGCCGCGCAGTTTTCCACCAGTTGCTCGCGGGTCTGCGAAACCAGATGGGTGAGCACATTCAGCCCGCGTTTTCCGGCCTCAGTAAATAAATCGGGATTACTGCCGGTGGTCAGCCAGACGGGGATCTCTGTCTGAAAAGGTGCCGGCCAGGTTTTCAGGCTGACCGGTTCGGGTTGCGCAGGCAGCGAAAGCTCGTGGCGTGTGACGGATTCACCGCGCCACAGCGCCTGAACCTGCGCCAGTGAGGAAAAAAGAACCTGTTGTCTCTGGCGGTAATTCTCAGCCCTGAGCACAAAATCATTACGCTGCCAGCCGCTGGCAAACGCCACGCCAGCGCGGCCATGAGACAGGTTATCGACGATGGCCCATTCTTCGGCAACCCGCAGAGGATCATGTAACGGCAGCACCACGCTGCCTGCCCGGATACCGATACGTTGCGTGCAGGCCGCCAGCGCCGCGCTGACCACCGAAGGATTAGCAAACATGCCGCCAAAGGTATGGAAATGCCGCTCGGGCGTCCAGATAGCATGAAAATTCAGCGTATCTGCCAGCCGTGCGGTACTTAATAATTGTTCATATTTATCAGCAAAGTTGTCTCTGGCCACATCGGCGAAGCAGAACAGGCTCAGCGCCGGGATCTCACGGGATGTGGTCATGCTGTTCAGCCTTGTTTGTGGACGTGAGAATGAAAGACAGGTCACCGCGCGGGATGACATTAAGCGCAAAAAGCGGGGTGAGGGCGGCAGGTGACGTCGAAGGGGCGAGCGAAAACTGAAAATGTTCGCACAGTGTCGCGACCGCCGTGGTCAGCTGGTCGAGAGCCAGAGTCATGCCCACACAGTTTCGTTTTCCGACGCTAAAGGGTAAAAAATGCTCCGGCGCAATTTTCTCTTCACCCAGAAACCGTTCCGGCCTGAAGCAAAGCGGTTCTGCCCAGCAGGCGGCATGACGGTGAATCAGCCAGGGGGAGAATAAAACCCGCGTGCCCGCCGTAATCACCACGTCATCCACCACGATATTTTCTGCCACCCGGCGCTCAAAAAACGCTGTCACCGGCGTCAGACGGAGCGATTCCCGGACAATGGCTGAGGCCATGTTTCGTTTGCCCTGAGCCGCTTCCTCACGTACGCAGTGCTGATAGTTCAGGTGCTGCGAAAGATGTGTCAGCGTCCATAACAAGGCAATACCCGTGTTATCGACGCTGGCGGCAAGATTGCCCAGCAGAAGATTGATCACTCTCTCACGCGCTTCGGGGTGCGCGCCGGGACTGAGCGCCTGACAAAGACGTTCCAGCATCGTGGTATTGCCGCCCCTGGCGTCATCCAGCAACGGGCCAAGCAGGGACTCAGCCTCCAGCCGGAAGGCGACCAGTGCCGGATGCCTGCACAGTGCCTCATAATCCGCGTCCGGTGCGGCGATAATCAGTTGCAGATAGATATCACGGAAATGGCCAATCAGCGTATTCAGTTGGGCCAGACTGATCTCCCGGCCAAAAAATCCTTCCGCCACACACATCAGCGCCCAGTGCAGGCAGATTTCACGCAATGAGGTCTGCTGCGGATCCTGCAGAATATCCAGCAGCCAGCGGGCGGAGAGGTCGGTGCTTTGTTTCAGCAACGGGGATTTAGGGTTCACCAGCGGTGTGGTGAGTTTCCTTGCCAGCCGCCATTCCTCGCCTTCTTTGGATGTCGTCAGTGACTGGCCCAGCAAGATGCGTCCGATAGTTGAGGCTGAGGAAAGATGTTCAAATTCCTTCACGAACTGGCTTTCCTGCTCAATCAGCAACCGGACATGGCGGGCGCCGGCAAGCAGCAGCACCGCATTGTCTTTTTCACCAATCCAGACTTTATCTCCGTGCTGACGACAGGCCATTTCGGCGATTTTAAGAAAACCGAGCCGGGCAAACTGCGAGGAAAGCGGGATGAAAAAAGGGATGGCTTGCGCGTTATCAGGCATCCTGAGGCTCCGCAAATGTGTCTGAAGTGATCATGGCGCTGCCCACCCAACCGCCGAGCCCGACAGAAAGTAAAATGGCTGGCTGGCCGGTTTCGGCTGGCGGGTGGGTATCGAGCAGTAAGAGAGGATCGGTGGCGTAACAATGTCCGCATTGCCCGATGAGATCGGTGGCGATCCGCTGATGGGCGCGATCAGGATGCCGCCGCCAGGTTTGCCAGCTCAGGCGGTTAATGTTGTGAGGCAGTAACCATGCGTCCTTCCGCTGTTCAGCCGGATACTGACGCAGCGCCATGTCGATCAGAGCGTCATGAGACTGATAAAAACGCTTAATATCTTCCCGGCTGCCGTCGAGGCCCTGCCAGAATGCGGGATGATGAAAACAGTGAATGCCGGACACCCTGCGCTCACCGCCGCCCGGTCTCAGCAAGGCACACACAAAGGCATCACCGATTAATGTGCAGCCGGGAACATAGCGCTCTGCCAGGCTGAAATCTGCCAGCGTGTCGCCTGCCAGCAGAGCCACACACTGATATTTTCCCTGCTCAAGCATGCGCTCAGCCATCAGCAGACCCCAGAATAACGTGGCGCAGTTTTGCTGATTAAGGGTGATGAGATGTGCGTCAGGGGCAATAAAATCAAAACGTTGCCGCAGCAACGCTAAATCAACCCGTTGCCGTCGTGAACGGGCGGGCAATCCCTGAACCAAAATAATCGCATCGATTTTTTCAGCCTGCGTTAACTGTACGACGGTTTGCTGCAACAGCGATTCAAACGTCGCGGCGGCACTTTCGTCTTCAGCCAGCGTTGATGCTTCCTGAAAACCGAAAAGATGCCGGAAGGTCCGGGCTTCGCTGGGGTTCGCGCCGCGATGGGCGAGGATCGCGTCAAGCGATATCCGTGTGACAGGAATACAGGTTTTCAGCGCAAAAATATTCATCTCAGGTTCTCTGCTGCCGCCAGACCGCACAGGCTTATCCGTCCGTTGTGTTCACTCATCAGCAGATAATCACGTCCGGGCTGCCAGTTTTGACCCAGGGCGACAAAAGGCGCCGCGCAAAGTAAACGGGGATTGACCGCCAGTGACGTAAAGCCTTCCGGTAAACTGGCGAGACAATTTTGAGGGCCGATCAGCGTTAACCGTTCGCGGGTAAAACCGAAATGCTCAACGGACTGCAAGATGGCCTCGCTAAAATCTGCGGACGTTTTCAGACGCTGATACCCCAGATAACGTAATCCGCGCTGTTGCGTATTGACCAGACAGAGGCAGGCATTGTTTTCCGGTTGCAGGCGCGCCATCAGCGGTGAAAAGTACATCAGGCTTTTTTGTTCGGCGATCAGTAACAATCCGTCTTCCGCTTTCCCTTGCAGGCAGTCGCTGAGGCCATCAAGGGCAAACAACGCCGCATCCGGCCCGCGATCGCTGATTGCCAGCGCCAGACAGTCGGTGAGGCCAAGCTGATGTATGGCTAAATTCACCACAGAACTCCCCATGTGCAGGTCAGGCGTCCAGTGCGCCATCAGCACCGTTTTCACCCGCTGCGGCTGAACGACCGGGGCAAGATGTGGCAGCAACGTAGCGACCATATCGCTGAAGGCTGCCCGTTCATTGCTGGTGATCCAGGTGTTAACCTGCTCGTTTTCCTGACTGAGCGGCTCACCGTTAGCGGCGAAAAAATGCTGAACATACGAACGCCAGTGCGGAATATCCGTTTCCCACTCCGGTTGAGGGACGTCGGTGTGATGAAACGACTGGCTGACAATATCGGCGGGATCAAGGTACAGCATGGCGTTGATCTCCCTGAATTTCAGGTGTGCGGAAGCTGTTAAGTAAGTGGATATTGCTGGTGCCTTCCATGTATTCAAAAGCAAAGCTGTCGCGGTAGCGCTTGCGCAGGAAAGTCTCTTCCAGCCAGTCTTCGGTGGCGAGCCAGTGGGGCAGATGGCTCGCCGTCTCTTCGGCCAGACGGGTAGCGCTTAATTTGAGGCGGCTGGTGCTGGCATATTGCTGCTGACCCGTACGGTAGCCTTCCGCCAGTGCGAGCATCTGCTGAAAGAGAACATGATATTTACGCCACTGGCAGGCGATCCAATGTTGCGCAGTTGCGGGTAATGGTCGGGTTTCCAGCGTTTTCAGCAGACCGTAAGTGGTGCCCAGCGCCATAGCCGCCACCATGGGACGGTGGCGCTCAAAGACCTTGCTCAGCGCATTAAGCCCCTGCTGCAATCCCCGGCGTTCATGCCCTAAAATATCGTCTTCTTTGACACTCAGATTGGTCATCGTCAGACGTGTCAGTGCCGCACCCGCTAACCCGAAGGTATCGAGCAGTTCACGCTGCAAAGGTCCGGTTCTGCCTTCGGGAAACACCATCACCAGCCGGTGGGTCTGTTCATAACGGGCAAATACCAGGCCCGCGCTGGCGCGCATCGCGCCGCCGACCAGCATCTTTTGCCCGTTCAGCCACCATCCCTGACTGTTTTGCGTGAGTTCGCAGGCAATTGCCGTGGCGTCGGAGCCAAACCCCGGTTCGGTGACGGCAAAAAATGTCCAGGCAGGGCTGTGTTCAAAGCAGGCGAAAAACCGTGCCTGTTGCCGCTCAGTGCCGAGCGTCAAAATAGCGCGGGTGCTAAGGGATGCACCGGGCAACATCATCATCGCGCTGGCATCTGCCCGGCTCAGATATTCGATGATCTGTAAGTGATGTGAGTAATCAACGTCAGAGAAGGCCGCCGTTTCCCAGGGATTAAAACGGGAGGGAATGCCGATACAGGCAATGCTCATCAGTTCGGGATGATCAAAACAGGCCAGCGCCTGATCCGGTTTATATTCCGAAATTTTGCCAGCCGTGGTGAGCAGTGCCTGGAGTTCATTCAGCTGCGGGTAGTATCGGGTAATATCAGCCATGAGGAGTTAACACATCACATAAAGAACAAGTGCGTATTAACTTAATCCTGCTTAATATCTGGAAATTGCTCCAAATTGCAAAATACCGGAATTTCATTACCGGCTGATAATACCAGCAGCAATGAAGAGAAGGTCGCGCCCATGCCTACGCTTACCAGCATCACATGATTGCCGGGCGATAATCTTTTCTGACGGATCAATGTCGCCAAATTCAGATAAGGATCTGCGCCGAAACAATGACCATAACGTGGCACGTTTTCGAGAAATAGTGTTTGCCGCGGAATATTCAGTTCGTCAGCAAGTTTCTGCCATGACGATAAATTCACATTATGCGGTGCAATCCAGTCAAGCGAACCGGCAGTATGCCCGAAATGTTCCAGGGCATTGCGCATCGCGGTGGCGATAAAAGAAAAATAAACGCTGGCGAAGCGTGATTCCTTACCTGATTCATTTCCGCGATGCTGACTGAATTCTCCCGCCTGCATGCTGTATCTGGCGGTCACTTTGCAGCGTTCCCCGGCGCGACTGAGCAGAACGGCGCAGGCCGCTTCGCCCATAATGGTGGTATCGTCGATCAGTTCGACTTTGGGGTGAAAGGCCTTTTCGCCGACCAGCAACAAGGCATATTCCCCCGTTTTAATCCGGCTGCAAACATATTCCACGGCTGACAATGACGTCGAACAATGCCCCATCGTCAGCGAGGTGTAATGGGTGTCGTCAGCAAATCCGGCCTCGTCGAGCAGGGCTTTGCCCGACAGGTCGAAAGGGCGAATGCCGGGCAGCGTATGGGCATGCACCACATGTTTAATGCGGGGGAGCCAATCAGCGTGATGGTCGGTGAACTGCTTTAACAACGGGCGCAACAGATCATCAAGTGAACCCGGCTGGCGTGGGAAATTTGCCAGCCCGTAAAAGCGGGAAAACATTCTGATATCCAGCGGACTCAGTTGCAGCGCGGGCGCGACTTCCGCCAGTGATTTCCGTTGTTCAGGAATGTAGACCGTCAGGGATTCAATGTGACCCAACATAGTGGCTCCTTTTTTCAGGATCAGCGTTTGCCGTACGGAGAAAGGCGTTTAATTCGTAGTGTGTCCGTTGATGAGTCAGCACACCCAGATGGCCGGTATGCTCTATCAATGCCAGTTGGCTGCCGGGTAACTGACGGTGAATTTTCCACGCATCGGCCGGATTGATTCTGGTGTCCTGCTGACCCTGAAGTATCAGTGCAGGGATGTCGCCCAGCGCAAAAAGCGAGTCCGTTGCGGGCATCTCCGGTGCCGGGAAGCGGGCCTGATACCACGCGCACAGCGGGGCAAGATAAGATTCAGGCAGATGATTTTGCCGCAGGTAGTGTTGCAGCAGGCTGGTAAACGAGGCCGGAACTGACATCAGCACCAGCCGGCTGAAGCGAAAGCCGAGAGATGCCGACAAGGCGGTGATCAGCCCGCCAGCAGAATGGGCAACGACGGTGTCGAAAGCACCAAAGGTATTTTGCAGGGTGAGCAGTAACTGGCACTGTGCGGGAAAATCACAGGGGGCTGGCGTTTGCGGATCATGTCCGAGTAAAAACGGCAGATACACCTCATATCCCTGCGCCAGCAGAATATCTTTAGCCTGCGCCAGCATCAGGGGATGACCACCCCAGCCATGTAACACAAGCGCTTTTTTTGCCGCCTGCATCGGACCTTGACTGATCAGCACCCGGCTGCGATATGGCCCGCAATGCACTGTTTCCGTTCTCATCAGCGCGAGCTGCTGCACCTCTGAGGGACGCATCGGAAAAACAGCCGGGGTTGACAGCTTATCTGTCAGCGAAACCAGCAAATTATCCATTACTTTCTCAACATCCGTGCCGAGAAAATCAGATAGTGCAATTCTGACTCCTGAGGCGTGGGATCCTGACTCAGCCTTTGTATCGGGTCGTAGAGATAAAGTAAGCGGCATTCCTCCTGCATCAGGGTCTGAGCCAGCCTGTACGCCTCACCGGGATCAAAACGGCCACTGCAAATCCCCCAGGCTTCGGAAAATTCCGGGCAGTGGCACAGCAAACTTTGCAGTAAAGGGGTGGCGCCGCGTGCGGCCGGATACCGTGAATCGTAGACCAGCAGACTCTCCGTAGAGGAGAGAACATGGTGCTGGCAAAGCGTGATCAGGGCTTTAGCATGCAGACGGTTTCCGCAATCCTCTTCAGGCCAGTGATGATACCAGTTGCCCGCCGCCCTGTGTTCTGTCGCCAAAAGTTCTGAAGCAATGAAATGCCGGCTGTCCGGTGTGACGGCCTGGCTGCGGGTGAGAACCGTTATCGTGCCCTGACCGAGCAAGGTGACGGTTACAGGCATGTGTTCACCTCTTGCGGCCGGGAAAACCCCTGATTTAAACGGTGGATCTGCCGCGTTCCCTCAGTGTATTCAAAGGCTTTCACATCCCGGAAGGCCTGCCATAGTGTGTTTAGCAGACGCATATCTCTGGCCGGTGTACGGTGAATCAGTCCGCAAATCAGCTCTTCCGCCAGGATCACGCAACTGGTTTTTACCATTCCGGGATGATTTTCCGGCGCAAGCTTATCTTCGGTTTGCTGGCAGACCCGCAGCCCGTGGTGATAGACCACCAGCCAGCGGCGTTCCATCTGCGACAGCCAGGCAGACTGCGAAGGTGTCAGTCGCCGCTCATGTTGCCATTCGTGCAGTGCGCGCCGCGCGACACCCAGCGCCAGCGCGCCGACGCAAGGACGCAGGGCATCGAATGTGGCGATGGCGGATTTTGCAAACCGCTCCGTCGGCTTCAGATGCCTGCCCAACATGTCTGCTTCAGGGATAAACAGATCATCAAACTGCATGTGCGCAAGGTTAGTGCCTTTCAACCCGTTTAATTCCAGTGCGTAGCGGGAAATTTCTGCTGACTGCGGATTAAAAATAAAAGCATTAATACCCAGAGGTCCGGGTGCTGTGCGGGCAAATATCACACCGGTATCGGCAATCATGCCGTTGCCGATGAACATTTTTCTCCCGCAGAGCAGATACCCGCCGTCAACCGGCGACGCCGTGGTTTCCATGGCACCTGCATCGCTTCCCTGCGCCGGTTCAGTCATCGCAAAACAAGACCAGCTTAAGGTCTGCTGAAAGCGGCTAAAAAAAGCATCCTGTTGTTGTTCTGTCCCCAGCCCGGAGACGGCAAAAGCCGCCATGCCGGGGCCGGGAGCCGAAAACATGAGTATCGGGGAGATAAAGGCCACTTTTTCATAGAGCCGGTAGCGCTCAGTCAAACGGATGTGCTGATAAGCCTGAAGATGTGGCTTGTGTGACGGGTATTCAGCGGGCACGCCGAGGAGATTAAACGCCGCAGCCTGCGACCACTGGCTGATGACCGTCCGCGTGTCGTCCGGCGAGGTTATCTGGCGGAGCTTATCGGCAATCGCCTGCGCCTGGGCATCCGGCGTGAAAAAATCCGCGTCTGATGGGTGATCGTAAAATGATTTCATAGCGACCCCGACATGATTTCGATGATTCCGGCATCAGGATGATAAAGGTGGCTGGCGCGGTGATGATTATTAAAGGCATGAAACGGGCGCGTTAATACCATCCAGCCTGCGGATTTCATGGTTTGATATTGCTGGTCAAAATCATCGACAACAAAACAAATATGATAAGGCAGGGATGACTTGCCTGATTTATCCAGCATGCTTTGCAGATGAATATTATCTGGCAATGGTTCAACCAGCTCGATCTGGTTATTTCCCTCTGCCGTGGACAGCAACGTGATTAACACCCGCTGAGCATGAATCTGTTCTTTATACCTGACGGTCACGGGGAAAAAGAGTTTAATAGCCGCGACGGTTGCATCGGTATCTGATACGACATAACCGGTATGATCGAAACGCATGATAACCCCGTTAACCCGTCATAAAATTATATGGCCTTCATCATCATGAAGATAAATTGATGCCGGGTATTTTCTCAGCAATTACGCTGGATTTTTTATATGTGATTGCAGGATGTCGATTAAAAACTGTCAGAAACCGCGTATTGCCGGACGAGTTCCTGCCGGTCTATTTTGCCATGCAATGTCAGGGGGAAGTGTTGGCAAAAGACCAGTTGTTTAGGGATCATGTATCCCGGTAGCTGCCCGGACAAGAAATGGCGTAATGCTTGCCGCTGCAGCGCATTGTCATCATGCAGTTGTACAAACAGTTGCAGGTCGGTCACTTTTCCCTGTTCTTCGAGCGGTACCAGACAGCACTGGATCACGTTGGCATTTCGGCACACGGCGGATTCTACTTCTGCCAGCTCAATGCGATTGCCATGCAACTTAAACTGTCCGTCATCTCTGCCGCAAATAAACAGTGACTGATTTTCGTCGACAAAACCGCGATCGCCCGTGGCGTAATAGCGACCCCATTCATCCTCAGCAAAAGCCTGATTGCGGGGGTGATCCTCCGGCAGATAGCCCTGTGAAACCTGAGGGCCGTAAAGCCTGACTTCACCTACCGTTGTGGCAGAAACCGGATGACCGGCCGCATCGACGATGCGAATGCGGTTCAGCCCTTGCGGCTTGCCCAGCGGCAATAACCCCGCCTGATGGTGTAGCGGCTGGGACAAAAGATGCGTATGCGTCACGCAGGTTGTCTCGGTCGGGCCATAAGCGTGCATCACTTCAAGCGACGGAAAACGCGTCTGTAACTGTGTGATCAAACCTGGCGCAACCCGTTCACCGCCGATATAAAAACGCTTCAGGGCGGGGAACTTAACGTGGCTGAACAGCGCGTCTTTAAGCATGAGTTCAGCAAAACTGGGTGTTGAAAACCAACTGGTGACGGCCACATCTGGCTCTCTTGTCATCAGCCTGATGTTTTGCCGGGGCAAAACATTATTGCAATGATCCAGCATCAGCACGGTCTGCCCGCGGCTGAGAACCGGAATGAGATCGAGGATCGCCATATCAAAAGAAAAACAGGCGTGATTAATATGGCAGCCCTTGTCCGTTCCGCCGGTGACTTGCGGTGCGAACCACGCGCTGAAAGCGGCAAAATTGTCATAACTGACCATAACGCCTTTAGGCTCACCGGTGCTGCCCGAGGTGGAAAGGATATAGAAAAGAGATTGGGTTAATGATGGTTCAGCGGGCAGCGTTGCAGGAGAAATGTCTGCCAGTGAAGCACTGACACACTGCGGCCATTGCTCCAGCCCGGCGAGGGGGTGCGGCAGGGTGGTGATGATCACTTCCGTGCGCGTCATCCGGGCTATTTTTTCAATTCTGGACGGCGGATTTGCCTGATCCACAAAGGTGAAGCAACAGCCTTTACTGATGCAGGCCAGAATAGCGGCGACCGCATCGAGTTGTTTATGACCATAGATCAGCACATTGCGACCCGCGAGAGGGGTAAGAAAATGGGCGATGGCGGCCGTCCGTGCGCCCAGTTCAGCAAAACTGTAGGTGCCTTGCTGATTAATCAGCGCGATGGCGTCATCGCGGTTGCGAAGCCGGTCAAACAGCGGTCTGATTTGCGATAAAAACATATTTCTCCCCTTTATCCAGTGCCAGATCACGCGCCGCGCTGCGGTCAAGTTTTCCGTTATGATTCAAAATAGTATGAGGAATGGCATACCAGTAACGGGGGATCGACCACGGCGGGAAATGTGCCTGCATCGCGTGGCCCAGCGCTGAAAGCGCGCAGGAATCATTGAGGATCACGCAGGCCTGGATGGCCTCGGCATTGCCTTTGCGTAGAAAAGGCACTGCAACGACATCCGACACGAGATTCTGGCTACGCAGGAAATGCTCAATTTCATAGAGATCGATGCGGTGTCCCTGGATCTTGACTTCCCCGTCCTCGCGGCCAAGAAAATAGTAACAATCTCCCTTCGCCTGGCCGATATCACCGGTCAGATAGGCATTTTGCCCGGCATGGCGGATAAACTGTGTTTGCTGTTTCAGCGGTGCATTGAGGTAGCCTGGCCCGATGCAGGGGCCGCTGATTAACAGCTCGCCCCGGCCGCTGTCACTTTCCTGTCCGTGCAGGCTGAGTACCGCGCCCGGTCTGGCCGCGCCAATCGGCAAGGGTAGCGGGTCGCTGATCATTTCAGGTGTAATAAGCACCGAGGTCACCGCAACCGTGCATTCCGTCGGGCCATAGGTGTTTATCACGCTGGCATCGGGAAATCGTGTCCATAGCTGTGTGACGATGTCTTTTGTCAGTGTTTCACCGCAAAAAATAAACCGCCGGAGCAGGGGAAGTTGTGCGGCACTGAACGTGGGGTCCAGCAGATAAAGGCGGATAATCGAAGGCGTGGATACCCAGCAGACAACACCGGTTTCTGCATGCTGTGCAATCATTTTGCGGGTGCTGATGAGTTCGCGGTGATCGAGCACCGACAGCGGTTGCAGGAAAACCCAAGCTAACCAGATTTCAAATAAGGAAACATCAAAGCAGTAGCGAACATTGCCGGTGACGGCACCGTCCAGTGGAAAATCTTCGCGGATCCAGTGAATGAAATTCACCATATTGCGCAGGGTGATTTGGATCCCTTTCGGCTCGCCGGTGGTGCCGGAGGAAAACATGATGTAAGCCAGCGGTTCGCCGGGGACATCCTGCAAACGCTGGCGGCTTTCACTCAGCAGCGCATGCAGTGTGGCATCCGTACAGACAGGTCCGTTAATTTCCGCCGTGTTGAGTACCCTGACCGCGTTCATCTGAACCGGCGTCGCCGTCGTATTCAGCAGCAGACCTGCACCGAGGGTGAGCGCAATTTTCTCCACGCGTTCCGGGCTGTTATCCGATTCAACAGGCACCACAGGGCAGCCACAGAGCAGGCATGCCCACCAGGCGGCAATAAAATCGAACGACTTATGCCCGTAGACCAGCACCGGTTTTACATGGCGGTCAGTGTCTGTCTGATGCTGGCGGATCTGCACGGCGAGATCCATTGCGCGCTGACTCAGCGTGGCATAATCGCGACGGTGTGTATCATGGCACCAGGCAAGTTCGGGCCGGTGCCGGAAACGCATGAAAATCGCGATAACCTCTGCCCATTGTTCCATTCAGGCAGCCCGGTTCGCGAGTTGCAGTTGAATGAATCTCGATAAGCTGCCCACGGTTTCAAAATGCTCAAATTCCAGCGTGGCCGGATCCAGGATCAGCCCGTCGACTTTCTCTTCCAGATACATAATCAGTTCAATATACAGCCCGCTTTCAAAGCCTAAATCGCGTTCCAGATGTGTTTCTGCATGCAGTTCTGAGAGATGAGAACTTTCCAGCACTAAGCCGATGGCCTCAATGATTGTTGAAGTAAACATAATGATTTCCTTATGATTTTACGGATTCGCGTTGAACATCATGGGAGCGCTGTAACAGGAGTTCAGGCAGCCGGTTACGATCAATCTTTCCGTTATTATTTTTGGGTAACGCCTCACTGAAATAATAGCGGTGAGGGCGCTTGTAGCTTTCGAGATGGGTCTGACAGAAGGCTTTGAGCAGGGCAATATCGGGCGCCGTCACACATTCAATACAGGCGACGATCTCATCACCGTAAATGGCATGAGGGACGCCAATCACCGCTACCTGTCCGACCCCGGGGATGCGTTTGAGCACGCCTTCGACTTCCCGCGGCGCCACTTTTTCGCCGTTGGTTTTCAGAATGTCATCTTTGCGGGCGACAAAATAAAGCAGGCCACGTTCATCCAGCCGGCAGATGTCTCCGGTATACAGCACGGATTCGCCGGGCAGCGGGCCGGGACGTAATTTCTTTTGCGTCTGTTCTTCATTGCGCCAGTAACCGCGCATGACCGTCGCGCCACGAATAACCAGCTCGCCCGTGGCATTGCTGCGATGCGGGACACCGTTGTCATCCACCACCCAAAGTTCGGTATTCGGGATGGCGTAACCGACGCTCTCTTTATGTGTCGACAACATCGCTGGCGGAAGCCAGGTGCAGCGATGGCATTCCGTCAGTCCGTACATAGAGAAAATTTCTGCCTGAGGGAACAGGGCAATCAGCGTATCAATATCATTGGAATGCAACGCGGCAGCCGTATTCGTGATTTTACGCACGGATGAAAAATCATAACGTTTTGCCAGAGGGGCAATGAGGGCCAGCATGGTGGGGACAATCGGCAAAACCGATGCCCGCTGTTTCACCAGTTGTTTGAGGGCAAACAACGGACGGCTGAAATCTTTTTCGATAATCAGCGTCGCGCCCACTCTGGTGGCCATGATGGCCTGATAAAGCCCGTAGTCAAAACTCATCGGGATCGTGCAGAAAATCCGATCGCTTGCCCTCAGATCCAGATAGGTGCTGACGGATGTCGCCGCGCTCAACATATTGCGCTGGGTCAGCATGACGCCTTTCGGATCTCCGGTGGAACCGGATGTGTAAATCAGGCAGGCCAGATCGATATCCAGCGCGTCTTCCGGCACAAGCGGTGTAACGTCTGCCTGCGCCGCGATCTGCTGTAATGAAAGTAACGCCGGGCGGCTCAGACTTTCTGTGCCCGGCTTGTCAAACAGCACCGGATACGGGGCGTGATCTGCACTAGCCGTGACCCGCGCATCCGCCTGATCTGCACTGCTGATCAGCAAACTGGCTTCTGCGTTGTTGCATATCCAGCCCACGCGCGCGACGGGCGTGTCAGGGTTAAGAGGGACAAAAATGGCTTGCAGGTGCTGAACCGCCCAGAAGCACACCACAAAGTCGATACTGTTCGGCAGCCAGCCCACCACCCGATCGCCCCGTTTAATGTGATGCTGTTGCAAAGAGGTGGCCGTTTTCATGACCCGCTGGAACAGTGCTGACCAGCTTATCTCTTCATCACCGGCAACCAGGGCGGTTTTCTCGGGAAAAGCCTGTGCAGCACGGGCCAGCCACTGCGTTAAATGGGTTGTGCTCATGGAATATCCTCATTGTCTGATTCGAGAACCATTGCGCCAAAGGTGCCCGCCACGCCTGAGGCCAGAGCCAGAATGCACCGCGCTCTGACGGCATTATCCCCACAGGCAAGCAGGCTTTTGATATTGAGAAACGCATCGCTGCAAAAGCAGTGACCGAGCGTGTAGAGGTTATGGCGGAATACGATGTCCCGGCTAAATCCGCTGCGATCAGCAAGGCGGTCAAAGGTCACCGGGCTGATGTGGTAAGGGAGCACGGCGCTGAGTTCTTCCGGTTTACGTCCCGCGCCCGCCAGCGTTTTTTGAATGGTTTCGGTCATCACCGGCAAAAATGCGTGGTCATAGGCATTTTCACTTTCGCGATCCGTTTCCCGCATCCGCGTGCCATAAGCCCCGAGTTGTTGTAAATGCAGTGCGCGCAGATGCAGCGAATGAGGAGAAGGGGCCATGCCAACCAGCGTGGCGCAAAAGGCTTCGCCAAAATAACCATTCTGATCGACATATTGCACCGTGCGGTGAAAACATTTTTCACCGGTGATCAGCACCCCGCAGACAGAGGCCTGGTTCTCAGAGCCACAGTTCTCAGAGAGAGTGTTCTGCTGTGCGGCGCGCATTTTCGCCTGCAAATATTTCAAACTCACCAGACCTGAAGCGCAGGAAGCCTGTGTCGCAGAAAAAAATTCGATCTCCTGGTCGCCAAAAAACGTCTGAAATACCGTGGACAGTTCTTCCATCCGGTCAAACGGGCTTGTGGCGTGCAGAGAATGCGCCCAGGCGACATAGCGGATTTGGCGAAATAAACCGGGGTCGCATTCAGCGCGTAATTTTTGCAGAAGGTCGGAGAGCAGATCCGGCAATGTTTCATCAGCAAACAGACTGGCAGATTGCATCTTATGAAAACGGCTAAAAATTTTATGATTCCGTTCTCCCCAGCAGTATTTTTTTTCCAGCAGGGAGAGCGGGGTAAGAACCGGAGCTATCAGGCTTGTGATGGCATGGATATACACCTTCAGCTCTCCATCACAAAACTGGCGAAGATCATATTCTTCCCTTCCGGCATCATTAATAAGAACCGCGTATTTTTCTGAGCGAGCTTTTTTAATAACACCCAGGGTGCTGAAGACAGTAAAGCATCGTCCCAGGTTTCTATCCTGACACCCGAGAAGTTGGCATCCCGTTGCAGAACCTGTGAAAACGATTTGCTGGTCAGAATAATCAGCGGCAATGCGTTTTCAGCGGCACTGAACATCTTCAGCGTGGAAAGCAGGGGATAAATGTCCGCCGTTGAAACCGGCAGCGAGGTTTTCTGATAATTTTTAAAGGTAATATTACCGGCGACCTTATGGGGTTCGTGGGTCGCGTTGCTTTGTAAAAGGAGCAAACAGCAACTGGCCGCAGGGTGGAAATTGGCGAGATAAGGGCTGTCATACAGAATGGCATCCTGATCTGCCATCATCAGCAGGGCTTTACGCGGACGTTTGTCCCCGCTGATATCTTCCAGGTAATCTTCAATGATTTGCAACGCGACAAATCCACTGCTTAAACCATGATCGCTGATGGCAATACCAAAAGCGTTATGAGAACCGGTTTCATAAATAATGGCATTGGTCACTGAAGCGCCAATTTCAGCATCGGGGGTCCAGTGGGTCAGTACCACCAGATCCAGGTCATTGACCAGCGCCTGCTCTTCCAACTGGGTCACCAGTTTTTTGAGCATCGTCGTGAATGTCAGGTTTTGAGAGTTAACCCAACGGGAGACGGGCTGAAGCTGGGCTTCGCATGTGCGGGAATGTGACTGAAAAAAAGCGTTAACAAAACTTTTAACTTTATCCAGTTGTTCACTCTCCACCGTAGCAGAAGGATTGTTATTTTTTTCAAACTCATGCCAAAGAATATTGGAGGCTGAAAATTCCAGAGACATACAGATTCCTCAGGCATTTCCGACAGATAAAGGCTGACATATCTGAGGTGCCAGTAATGTCTCAATGCTATCTGCGGTTCGGATAAGGAAAGCCTGACCTTTCTCCACCAGAATTTCGGCGGGATGACCAAAACTTAAAAAGTTGACGGGTGAAGCACTGGCCCCGTATGCGCCTGAATGTCCGATGCCGATCAGATCACCCGGATGCAGTTCCGCCAGCATAATGTTTTCACCTAATATATCGGTGGGGGTACAAAGCGGGCCGGTGACCTGATAACGATGTTGTGTCCCGGCACGGGTTTCACCCAGACGGGCCATCGGAAAATTACGCCGGATCAGCGAGTTGATGCCAGCGGCGCTGCCGTGACAGTTGGCTCCGCCATCACACACCGCGAACCATTCGTCCCGGGAGGGTTTAAGATAATTAACGCGGGTGACGAAAATGCCTGCACGGGCAATCAGATATCTGCCCAGTTCGACGATGATCTTACAGCGCGGAAATTTGTCATGATAATTGCGGATAACGGGCGCTAACGCGCCACCGAGCGCAACAATATCCAGTGGCTTTTCTTTATCAAAATACCTGACGCCAAAACCCCCGCCGACATCGACAAAATCAAAATCGACCTTGTAGATCTCCTGCAAAGATCCCGCCAGTGACAGAATATTCAGGGTATTTTTAGCCAGCGCTTGCCAGTCGAGGATCCGTGTACCGAGATAAATATGGATCCCCGCCAGTCGTAAATTTTCCTGTTGTGCGACACAGGCAAATGCCTGCGGTAAAAGTTGTTCGTCGATGCCAAATTGCCGTGGTTTGCCGCTCATCACCAGTTTGGCTTTTTCGCCCGTAAAATCAGGGTTGATGCGCAAGGCGATGGTTTGTATAACGCCCATGCTGGCAGCAATATCATTCAGAAGTTTTATTTCTTCAATGGATTCGATGACGACAGCTTTAATACCGATGCGACAACATTGGGTTAATTCAGCAATGTATTTTCCGGGACCCACAAAAATAATATCCTCCGGGGGCACACCCTGACTTATCACTGTTTCCAGTTCTGCCAGAGAACACACTTCACAACCCGTACCTTCCCGGTTTAACAACTGAACCAGTGTTTTATTGGGATTAGCTTTGAGCGAATAAAAATAATGAATCTCATCCGGAAGTGACTTTTTTAATGCTGAAAAGTCGGCCTTTATTTGCGAGGCGCTGTAGGCATAAAACGGCGTCGGCACCCTGTCAGCCAGACGCTGATAAGGAATGTCGTCGATTTTTTCTGTACTGATAAACTGGCTATCAGGAGGAAAAGCTGACATCGCTAAACCTCCGGGATAACAGTGATTCAATCTGATTGATATTTTTGAAGTTTTCGAAAAGATCGCCATCGAGGATATCAAAAAAACTCCCGGAAACCTCGGTTCTGGCTTCCATCCATTCGCCCATCTCTGCGATAAAGCCCACTAAATGGATTGAGTCCAGTAACCCTTCAGGCCCGTAGATATCAGCTCCCTGTGCAATAGCCGCCAACTTTCTATTGTCAACACCCACTTTCTCTAAGCATGAGAGTATAAATTCTTTCGTTGTCGATGAAATAGTCATTGGTTTCGCCACTTTAAAAACTTCGAACTGACATGATATCCGCCGTATCAGGAAAGATTTGCTTGAAATTGCGCCTGCAATAAAAGAAGAAAATCATAAAGCGGGAGAAGCACACCGGCGTTGTGACAGGGCGCTGACATAATAATTTCCGGCCATGCGGAGTATTCGTACCCGGTTATTTTTATGACAACAGTAAAACCCGGCATGATTGCCGTTAAGACGGTTTAATGTAAGACTCTGTGGGGTAATGTTTTATTTTTATAAATCTCATATTGAGAAGGTCTTATGTTCAAAATATATCTCATCCTTGCTGTTTCTATCTGCGCTGAAACACTGGCGACGACCATGATGAAGGCGTCTGATGGATTCACCCGGTTAGTGCCGAGCGTCATTGTGGTCGTCGGTTATGCCATCTCCTTTTATGGACTTTCTCAGGTCGTTAAAGTGATGAATATCGGCATCGCCTACGCTATCTGGGCAGGCATGGGGATTTTCCTTGTTTCGGCCATGTCATTCTTCATCTACAAACAGCGGCTTGATACTCCGGCGCTGATTGGCATGGGCTGCATCGCTCTCGGCATTATGATCATCCAGCTTTATTCTAAATCTGTGTCGCATTAACCCTGAAACGCTCTTTCCCCGTCACGTTATTCGCCGCCGCATCCGGCGGTTGATCTCTTTTTCTGCAATTTAGTTACAACATACTTATATGTGGAATCATTTCCTGTCCACGTTATCTGTATGTGCCTTTTCCGTTTGAACCTCCGCGCGCCTCTGCAGCCTGCATCGCAGGCGGAGACTGGCTTATCTGGCAGGTGCATAAGAAATACCCTGGCAGTCATTATGAAAAGGGCTTGACCCTGTGATGGTGATCACGTTTATTACGTTCAAATACTAAAACAACACCTTCGAAATAATTCACCTTGCTAAGGATCATAAAATGACTGAGTGCTCATCGCTGGACACCCGGCCAGAAACTTCTGCATTCCGCCGCTGGCTGGCGGTTTTCTCACTGGCCTGCGGCACCTTCGCGCTGGTTAATACCGAATTTCTGCCGATCGGTTTACTGTCGCCCATCGCGCAATCTCTGGGTGTCACTGAAGGGCATGCCGGTCTGGCGGTGATGTTGCCCGGTTTAGTTGCCGCGATTTCTGCGCCGCTGATCATGCTGTTTGCCCGAAAAATGGATCGCCGCACCTTATTATTATTGCTCTCTGCGACGGTGATCGTGGCCAACGGTATCGCCGTGATGGCTCAGTCGTTCAACATTCTGCTGATCGGACGCATAATTCTGGGCATCGGTGTCGGTGGTTTCTGGTCATTTGCTATTCCTTCCGGGCGGCGGCTGGTGTCAGAGGAGCAGGGCGCCCGGGCCATTTCGCTGATCACTGCGGGCGTGGCGGTCGGCACGGTCGCAGGTGTACCGGCGGGCGCCTTTATCGGGGATCTGTTCGGCTGGCGCATGGCATTTATGCTTAACGCCGTGCTGGCGCTGGCGTTTTTCGTGCTGCAATGGCTGGCGCTGCCTTCGCTGCCGGCACAACACTCTATCGGCCTGCGTGCGATGCTCAGCGTCACGAAAGTCGCGGGGATCCGCTACGCGCTGATCATTGGCGTATTTATGGCAGGCGGCCATTTCGCGGCGTATACCTACCTCGAGCCGTGGCTGCGGTTTAGCCTGCATCTTTCAGCCAGCAATATTTCTTTGTTACTGATGGGCTACGGTGTGGCGGGGTTATTAGGCACGCTTACCACGGAAATTACTGTCCGTGAGCTCGGTGTAAAGAAAGCGTTTATGCTCAATATGCTGCTGCTCAGCGCCTCGGTGCTGGTGTTGTCGCTGTTCCCGGTGCCGCTGGCGCTGGCCTGTGCCCTGGTGATCCTCTGGGGACTGGCGTTTGGTGCGCTGCCGGTGTGTCTGAATATCTGGACGTATCAGGCGTCGCCTGCGTTGTTTGAAACCGGCTCGGCGTTGCTGGTGTGTGTCTTCCAGACGTCGCTGGCGCTGGGCGCATTGTTCGGCGGGATCCTCGCTGACAGCGCGGGCGTCAGCAGTGCCTTCCTGCTCGGCGGTGTGCTGACATTGCTGGCGGGCATCACCATTTTCCTGTCCCGCCCGCAACCTGCGGTATTACACGCGGCGGGCAAATGATCGGTTTACGATCAGGAAATCTTTCCACATAAGACAATCCTCCTGCCGGAACCTGCATACAGCGGGTTCCGGCAGCATTCCCGCTCTAGGTTATTTCTTTTTCGTATTTGCGCATCCCGACAGGCTTTGAAACACTGAGCATCTTCAGCGATGCTGTTTCAACCTTTTAATTATTCACGGAAAGAGTAAAACCGTTATGCGCATAACACTAAAATTTTCAGTTCTGGCATTATCTCTGGTGGGCGCACTGGCGCTGAGTGCCTGTGATCAAAAATCGCAGGAAAACCACATTAAAGTGGGTATCAGCGCGGGTATCGATCAGCAGATGTGGGAAACCATCAAAAAGACTGCCAAAGACAAATATAACCTTGATGTGGAAGTCGTGACCTTCAACGATTTCGTGTTGCCAAACTCGGCGCTGAGCAGCGGTGACATTGATGTAAACTCGTTCCAGCACCGTCCCTATCTGGATAAGCAGATCAAAGAGCGTGGCTACAAGCTGGTGGAAGTGGGGAAAACCTTCGTCTATCCGATTGCAGGATACTCCCGCAAGATAAAATCCATTGATCAGCTCAGCGATAACGCGCAGGTTGCGGTGCCTAATGACCCGACTAACCTTGGCCGTTCGCTGTTATTGCTGCAAAAAGAAGGTTTGATCAAACTGAAAGAGGGCGTAGGTTTGCTGCCGACGTCTCTGGATATCGTTGAAAATCCAAAGCATCTCAAAATTGTTGAGATCGAAGCGCCGCAACTGACACGCGCCATTGATGACGACAAAATTGAACTGGCGATCATCAATACCACTTATTCAGGACAGGTCGGGCTGACGCCGGGCAAAAATGGCCTGTTTGTCGAAGATAAAGATTCACCTTACGTGAATATCATCGTGGCACGTGAAGATAACAAAGACAGCCAGGCCGTGAAGGAGCTGGTTGAGGCTTATCAGACGGATGCGACAGTGAAAGCGGCGGACGCTATCTATCACGGGGATGCGGTGAAAGGCTGGTAATGCGGGCAGGATGGTAGAGTAATCATTGAATCCTGAGATTATAAAATCCCAGGATTCAATGTCTGATTCTGTTAGATATCGTTGAGCATCTGAGAACGCTGATTCATGTTATTGAACACGGCGCTTTTAACTCGGGCACAGATAAGTGTCTGCTTATCTTTTAATTCAAGCGCAAACATTTCTTTGGAGTCTTTGTTAATCAGCGAAGCATTGGTTTTATAAACTGCATATGCGTCGTTGAGCTGACTAAATTGTTGCTTATAAACATTGAAAGCTTGTTTATCCAGCGTCTGAAGTGCCCTGAACTCACTGTAGCAACGGGTATTCAGTGCTGACTGATCCTGCTCAGTGTTTTTAACTGTTGGCTGCGCGCATCCGCTTAAAAATGCGGCGGCAACAAACACAGACATCCACGCAAAAGGCTTATTCATTATGGCCGGTCCCTTGATCAGATTATTCTCAGTAATTTCCGACCACTATATTCAGAATTTTACATAATTGGAAATTATGATTGAGGATATCCATCCGCAACCAATGAATACTTCCAGTCACAAAAAATGCATGATTATTCAAAATAGAACCAGGCTGTCTTAATCAGCCCGTTTTCGACTTCAAACACGGCAATGCTGTTGACGGGGGTCTCATAAATTCCGTAGATCATTTCATGGTCAAATACTTTATTGCCCAGCACGGTTCGTGAGATCAGCTCAGCACGTAATGCGCTGTTGTTGAACCGGTGGTTTTTATAGAACGTTCTGAGTGCGTCTTTCCCCTCTAAGGAAGGCAACATATTGGGCATGCGATAGGCGATAAAGTCTTCGCTGTAGCAGGCGGAAAAGGCATCGAGATCGTGGTGGTTATAGGCCTGAAACTGTTTCTCTACCGGAATGCTGGCGTCCATGTATCATTGTTCTCGTGAATTATTATTTAATAATATCGAATATTAATTCATGTTGTGCTTTTTGGCAATCTGACGAAAACAAAAAGGCCGCCGTGGCAGCCTTGAGGGATAAATTGATGGAGTGATCAGCACACGCCAAAATCGCCGTCTTCGTGATACAGATCCACGGTGTCGGCTTTTACTTCAATTTCAGTGGCAGAAAAGTCGTCCGTACGCGAGCACCACAGCGTGTCGCCTTCAACACGACGGACGATCATTTTCGGGCCGCCGGTTTTGGACTGAACAACATCTTGCGGTTTAAACATGCTTTATTCCTCGGTTATCTATTTTGTTGTGATTTATAGAAAAGTTACCCGCAGACCGCATAGCCCGGCCATCCTCGCGGATCACCGATCAGAAGCTATACTTAACGTTAATGTAATGCAAACCGGAGGAAAATATGACCATTCATAAGAAAGGACAGGCACACTGGGAAGGCGATATTAAACACGGTAAAGGTTACATCTCTTCTGAAAGCGGTGCCCTGAAGGAACAACCCTATGGATTCAACACCCGCTTTGAAGGTAAGCCAGGCACTAACCCGGAAGAACTGATTGGCGCGGCGCACTCAGCCTGCTTCTCCATGGCGCTCTCGCTGATGCTCGGCGAAGCGGGGCACACGCCGGAAAGCATCGATACTGTCGCAGATGTTTCACTCGATAAAGTGGATGGCGGCTTTGCGATCACCAAAATCGCGCTCGACAGCAAAGTGAAGTTGCCAGGCATCGATAAAGATAAATTCGATGAAATCATCAAAAAAGCCAAAGCTGGCTGCCCGGTTTCACAGGTTCTGAAAGCCGAGATTACGCTGACGTACCAGCTGGAAAACTGATGATTTAACAGAGGATGACGCGCTGAAAAAAGCCACGCGATGTTTGCGTGGCTTTTGCGTTGTTAGCCCATGATCAGCTTTTTAAACAGCAGCGCCTGAACATTTTGCCGCTGCGAAAGCAGCACATAAACAGAGATCAAATTTGCCGGTTCATCATAGGTATATATGATGCGATAACCGCTCAACGTACTGCATTCGCGATACTTGATAATCCCCAGCGCTGCAAGATCAGGTGAAACCGGGCAGGACAAAGGAAATACTTTCACTTTTGTTTCAAACTCATCTAATACAGCGTTGATGATCTTTAAAGGGTCGTTTCCCTGTAAGGTCTGGAACGAAGCGATTTCATCAATGGATAGCTTTACAGTTTGCAGGTACTCAATCGTAATTTTACTTTTCGTGGCAGACATAAATTGATCCCAATAATGAGCCGATGAGATGAGTGACTCATCAGTAGAGATCTGCTAACAACTGTTCCCTCGTCAATGTCCGGCCTTCAGCTTTATCATTTTCTGCCAGTGTCAGCAGCTTGAGTAAAGCGATGGTTTCATCCCTTTTTTGCCTGTCTTCATAGGATTCAATCACATAAGCCGGTTCACCATTCTGAGTGACCAGTATAGGTTGTGATAAATCAAGCGCAGCGGCATGCTTCTTCACGAAGCTGATGGTCTGTATTTGCATGTTTTACTGCTCCTGTCGAGGCTTCGGTCTAAATATAGGTCTTTTACAGACTGCTGACAAGGCGGAATTTCTCCGCCTCAGGCTATGCCAGCCGGATGCTGGATACCCTTAACCCTGATAGAAAAATGCGATCCCGGCTGTGCCCGAATTCTGACAAATGGCATTACATCAGCTATAGATACTGAGCGTTATCTGAAAAATTCGAATAATTTACCGGGGTCATCATGAAGGACGAAAGCGAAAAGACAGGCCTGATCGGGCTGGCCATTGGTGCGGCTGTTATGGGGTTAATTTCCAGCGGAACGATTATTAACCGGGAGAGCATCATTGATGAACTGCGGCGGCTCGGGCGTAAAAAAGGGGACGGTGTGGAAGATGAAATTTTCGTCAAAGCCGCTCAGCTGGTCGGTAAAGGGCAATGATTCACGCAAGCTGGCGAAAAAATACCCGTCAGGGGAGACGGGTATTGGATTTGCTACAAGGGGAATGTCTGAATAATCTGTAGATTGCTACAGAAGACAAGATCATACCCTCTTTTTGTGAATAATTTGTGTAGGAGAAATCTGTTTCTCCCGGACGGTTATTTGCGGCCTAAAAGTAGCCCCAGAACCACGCCAATCGCACCGGCAGCAATCAATCCCGACAGCGGATTTTCTTTGATTTTATCCGCCACGTCAGAAACTGCTTCACTCGCCTGCGCGGAGTATTTGCGTGCAGCACCTTTAAGCTGATGTTTCGGAGAGTCAACAAAATCTCCAAATTGCTTTTGCGCTTCACCGGCAAACTGGTTAACCGTGTTTTCTACTTTATCTTCCACACGGCTAGGATCTTTATCAAAGTCTTGTGATGACATATCGTGCTCCTTTTTGGGTGGAATTTAAGTTTAGTCGAAAAGCCAGGCTATGCAGGGTTTGCCTGCGAAGGACTGATGGATATCAGATTTTTCTTGCCAGCAGCGTCGCAAACCGCAACTTGTAACGGTCTCCGTTTTCGTCGCGTTTATGCAGTTCGCCGACATCTTCGTTATATTTCACGATTTCCCAGCCGCGATAATAATCACGCAGTTCTGACGGCTTGAACGTGAACGGGAAGGGCAGCGGGCACGGATAATCCGGGCTGTCCATGGCGGCTACAATCAGGTTATAACCGCCCGTGTTGGTGGCCGCATGCATGTCTTCAATAATGCGCGGGATGCTGTCGCGTTGCAGAAACATCATGACCACGGTGGAAAAGATAAAATCATATTCACCGCTGAAACGGTGCGTGTTCAGATCAGCTTCGCTGATATTGATGTTATTCAGTGATTCCGCCGCGATAATATCATTCACTTTTGCGACGCTTATGGCGTTGTTATCCCAGCCCGTCACCTCAAACCCTTTCAGGTTAAGATACAGCGAGTTACGCCCGCTGCCACAGCCTAAATCCAGTGCTTTACCCGGCCGGACATGCTGTGCGGCGTTGATGATTTCTGAGTGGGTACGGGTCAGGCCGTATTTTTCGCTGTAAAAATCTTCTGGTGCGGGTTGTTGAGTCATGCCCTGTTTCCTGTAAATGAATAGAATGTCAGCGATTATCCTCCAAAATGGCAACCGCGCCATTACTCTTAATGGTCACAGGCCTGAGCATCACGGCATTTTTTCACCACAATATGTTAGCGAAGATAATCAATTGAGATTTTTCCGTAAATAAAATTTCTGTTATCGTGGGGTTCATAACTGAAGCCTGCCCTGGAATTTCTTAATGCTTTTAACCCTCGTCTACCGCAGCCACATCAGTGACTCTGTCCTGCCTGCTTCTCTGGAAGAGATGGTGTCGCGAGCCAACATCGGGAATGAACGCAACAGTATTACCGGTATTCTGCTTTTTGACGGAATGCACTTTTTCCAGTTGCTGGAAGGGCCGGAAGAGGCCGTCGATGCTATTTATAATACGATTTGCAGCGATCAGCGGCACAATAATGTCGTTGTTCTCATGCGTGATTACGCGCCGTCGCGCCGCTTCGGTAATGTGGGGATGGAACTTTTTGACCTCAGGCACCATCACGAGGATGTTGTCCTTCAGGCCGTGCTGGATAAGGGGACGTCCAAATACCGGCTGACCTATGAAGACCGCGCGCTTCAATTTTTGTGCACCTTTGTACAGGCTCGTGAAAAGGAAAATTATCTCGAAATCCTTCCGGCAGATTCCTGGTCTTTTATCGCCGATGAGTCACTGAAACCTGAAGCAGGATTTATCTTTCCCGAGATGAAGGATTACAGCTTTACGTATCAGCCCATTGTTGATCCACTGAGTCGCGAGATTACCTCTTACGAAGCCCGTCTGTGCGGTCCAGGTGGCGGTTCTCCGATGGAGTACTTTTCTGCGCTTTCCAGAACAACCATTTATGAAGCTGACCTGAAAACCAAAAAGCTGGCTTTTGCACTGGCACAGAAGATGGGGATCAGCGACAAAACGCTGACAATCAAACTTTTGCCTATGACGTTAGTCCGGGTACCTGATGCTATCGGATTTTTAGTTCATGAGATTACTGCTCATGGTCTGGTTCCGGAGCAGATTGTCGTGGCAATCACCGAGAACGGCGTCGTGACACGCGAAGATAATTTCGTTACAGCGTTGCAACAGCTTAAAGCCTCAGGAATGCGACTGGCGATTGATGATTTCGGCGCAGGATCAGCGGGATTGTTGTTGCTGACTCAATGCCAGCCGGAAAAGATTATGATTGACCGCAATATGATTTGTGACATTCATACCAGCGGACCCAAACAGGCCATTGTTCAGGCCATTATCAGGTTTTGCTCTTCTTTGGAAATATCGGTTATCGCGACGGGTGTTGAAAAAGCAGAAGAATGGATGTGGCTCGATGCGGCAGGGGTGTGTAATTTCCAGGGCTCGCTGTTTGCTTCACCAAGGCTAAATGGAGCACCGGTTGTCGCGTGGCCGGAAGTTAAGCAGGAATATCTGTTAACAAACCGAAATCTTTAAATATCAAAAGTCCGATAAAAGATTTCAGTAAGATTAAATGAATCAGCCGGACAAATATAAAATATTTATCCGGCTGATTCGCAAAGTCTTAACGCTACGCAGGTGATATATTATACGACATCATCATCAGGAGTGCGGTATACGACGTATTCAAGTGCCTCTAAGTATACATCCTGTTTACCCGAATCACTTTCCTGCTCAATTTTTTGAATCAGGTAAAGAATAATATCTTTATGGGTTACCCGTTCTTTCCGATTTTTTAAATTATTATAAATACGGATGACAGTTTCATTTCCGACCAGAAGTTCCGGGTCTTCTGTCAGAATATAATCAGCTAATTTGACATGAGTATAAGACACATCTTGCATTTTGATACCCTCCGCACTTGCTGTTTATGAGTGAAGTCACGTTCGGTTTTCAAAAATGAACGTGAAATTATTAAATATAATAAATCTAATCAGCCGGGATCAGACGCCGGAATTTTCGGGTGTCATACCCACAACCATTTCCAGTGCACTACGCAGAATATCCAACTGCACCACATCGGATGTGCATTCAAGCTGTGTAATCAGGTGCAATATAATGGCTTTATTTGTCACTTTGCCTTGTTCGGCCAGAATGACGCGAATAGCGGCACCCAACACTTCGGTTTCACTCAAAAACAGTTCGCCCGCATTGTTGAAATAGTTATAAACATCTGAGTGATAAACAGAATCTGTCATCGTCTGGGATGGGTTTGAATTCATCGCATCGCCCTGATTTAGCGAATGATTCTTTGATGAATCAATGTCTTTTCTTGTCATCGGACGGCCCTTCAGCATTGAAAAAGTGTCGTACATTATCGACATCCCGCACTTCGTAGGTAATTCGCGCACGTTTATCAGCCAGATCATGGCGGATCTCATTAATAATCCGCTCGCAGGCACTTTTCCGATTTATGTTGTCAGCACTTGCAGCCATAAACTGTAATTGTGCGATGAGTCTGTCAGTCGATATCGGGTTCTTCGATTTAAGCAAGGAAATTACGGCCTCACCTATCAGCTTATCAGTCAGTCTTTCTTCATTACTTCTGTACATATTAGCAGCCTCTGAATATATGCCGGCCAAAGTTCTTGGGCAGATTAGCTTCAGGTTCAGAGTTGGTACTTTACGCCTGAGGGCATAAAATTTGGTAGGCTGTGAATTAATCAAGCCCGCATAATATGTCGAACTGAAATGCTATGAAGCCAATCTTTGCACTATGATCTTAATCAGGGTGGATCATGAATCTCGTTCAAGTACCAGACGGATAAGCTTCATATAATGCTTTTCCTCTTCTTCACTTCCAGCCGCTTCAACACGATTTAAAAGTTTTGAACATAAAGCTTTGCGATTGAGGTTCTTTCCTGCCTCAAGAATTTCAACAACAACGCGCCCCATTGTTTCCTCTTCAGAAAAGACCTGACTGTATAAGGAATGAGACGTGTCCGGGGCCATTCCGTTGTGTCTGTTCTGACGCATAATTAACCCTTATGTTAATAGATGTGTGAGTAATGATTGCCTGTGTGACTATAAAGTTATACAAGATATAGAAAGTTGTACAGGTATTTTTAGAAAAAAAAAGCTAGCAATGCCTGAGACTCAGAATTTTCCGATCTCAGGCGGGGGACGATCGCCCAAGGTGGTTTTATGTCAGCTGAACGATGGGCCGCTGACTGTGCGCGGGTTGGTCTGCCGGTAAAGGTAACTGCCCGTGCCATGGAGCGGATCGCCCTCAAAACCCACTTTCTGCATGCCGATTTTTTCCAGAACGCGCTGTGAAGCCAGATGATTTTCACGTACGGTAGCCGAAATCCGCGGTATGCCCAGTTTCTCAAAACCGGTGCTGAGCGCTGTGCTGGCAAACTCCGTTGCCAGTCCTTTTCCCCACGCTGTTGTCGCAAAGCGATAGCCAAGAAACACACGGTGATTTTCGTAGCCTTCACGGATACCCAGCCCGCCGAAACCGATAATCTGATCCGGTTGATGATTGTGCGCAATGGCCCAGTGCCCGTAACCATTATCCGGCCATTCCCTCAGCCAGTTGTTCAGTTTTTCCTGTGCTGCCGCGATGTCCGGCAATGGCCCGCGCGGGTTAAAAAGATTGGTTTTCGGATCGCCGTAAATAGCAAAAAACGTGGGAATATCCTCAGCCGTAACAGGCCGGAGCAGCAACCGTGATGTCTCGATGATCATAATGAATGTTTCCTCCCGTGAGCTGAGTTAAATCTTAGCTTGGGCGGGGAACTCCGCCAGCCGGCTTTGCAGAAAATCAATAAAGCTTCGCACCTTTTCAGGCACGTGACGGGTGTTAGGATACAGCGCGAAAATGCCCTGTGGGGGAAAACGGTGACCGGGCAGCACATGGCATAAACGCTGTGCGTCGATTTCCGGCTGCACCAGCCAGTCCGGCAACAGCACGACGCCTGCACCTGCCAGCGCAAAGGCTAACAACGCCGAGGCGCTGTCGGCCACAATGGCGGGCGGCGTCGTCACGCGAAACGGGTTTTGCTTTCCCTGAGCATCAGTGACCGGCCAGCTCATAGGTAACGGCAGACGGCTGTGAGCGATCCACCGGCTTGCGGCCAACTGGTCCGGCGTAGTGATGTTTCCGTGTTCGCGCAAAAAGGCCGGAGATGCCACCGGCAGTATACCGAAACGCCCGAGTGCGGCGGCGTGATGACTAGAATCAGTCAACTGGCCGAGACGGATCGCCAGATCAAAACGTCCGGCGATCAGGTCGTCGTGATGTGAAGAGGCGACGTGCTGAATGCGCAGTTGCGGATGCAGTGCAGAAAACGCCGCCAGCGCCGGAACCACCACGCGCGCGCCGTATTCCGGGGTACTGGTGATCCGCAACTGACCGCTCAGGCCACCGTGATCACGACGCACGTCGTCGAGCACCGCTTCGGCTTCCTGCAATAAATCCTGACAGCGTTGATAAAAGCGTTCGCCTGATTCCGTCAGTGCCAGCCGCCGGGTACTTCGGGTCAGCAGTGCGACGCCAGTTTCACTTTCCAGTTGCTTCACATTAAAACTCACTACCGCTTTGGTCAGCCCGAGGGAGACTGCTCCGCCGGTAAAACTGCCTGCGTTAACCACCGCGACGAAAATCTCCAGCCGCTGTAAATTCAGCATTCTGTGTGTCCTTACTGTCAAAATAATTTTGACAGTGTAACTGCACCGCGTCCGTTTATCCGTAAGAACTTCTCCGTTACATTGGCCGCCTTTACCCATTGTGGATGCGTAAGAATGAGTCACAGGGCGCGGGTTGCCGCAGTGTATTTGCTCGGTTTTTTCGTTGATCTGATCAACATGTTTATCGCCAATGTGGCGTATCCCGGCATTGCACGGGAATTTCAGGCACCAGTCAGCGCGCTGGCGTGGGTCAGTACCGGATATATTCTGGGGCTGACACTGGTTATTCCGCTCAGCCGCTGGCTGGCGGGGCGTTTCGGTGCGCGGCGGGTGTTTATCCTCTCGCTGACGATTTTTATGCTTGCCTCACTCGCTGCAGCGGGCGCCGCAAGCCTGACCACGCTGATTGGCTGGCGGGTTTTGCAGGGGCTTGGCGGCGGATTGCTGATCCCGCTCGGGCAGACGCTGACTTATGCACTGTACCGCAGCCATGAACGCGCCCGGCTGTCTGCGGTGATCATGCTGGTCGGGCTGCTGGCACCGGCGCTGTCTCCGGCTCTCGGCGGCATTATCGTGGACAGTTTTAGCTGGCGCTGGGTGTTTATTGCCAGCCTGCCGCTGTCGTCGCTGGCCTGGGTTCTGGCACTGTGCTGGCTGCCGCAAACGCCACGTGAACCGGCAGGGAGGTTCGATCTGAAAGGATTTGCGCTGCTGAATGGCGGGCTGGCGCTGGTGCTATGGGGGCTGACATCTCTGGGCGAAAACAATGAATGGCTGAGCGGCAGTGCATTATTCGTGGCCGGTGCAGGGCTGATGACGATGTTTGTACGGGCATCGCGAAAACACCCTGAGCCGCTGCTGGATCTGACGCTGATAAAAGATCCGTTATTGCGCACCGGCATGCTGATTTATCAGTGTATTCCCGGCGTGTTTACCGGCGTCAGCCTGATTGCCATGCTGTATCTGCAGAATGAACACCACTTCTCGGCGGCGCAGTCGGGCGGGCTGATGTTGCCGTGGTCGCTGGCGTCATTTGCTGCCATCAGTTTTACCGGCAAAATGTTTAACCGGCTCGGGCCGCAGGCGTTATTTATTCCGGGCTGTCTGATTCAGGGTGCGGGTATTGGTTTGCTGGCGCTGCTCAGTGTGTTTCCCGCAGCGCCGTGGCTGGCAATCGCGGCGTTTACGTTAATGGGGGCGGGCAGCAGTCTGTGCAGCAGTACGGCGCAAAGCGCTGCGTTTTTACATATCCGTACTGAACAACTGGCTGACGCCAGCGCCCTGTGGAACATCAACCGCCAGCTGAGTTTTTGTCTTGGCGTGACGCTGGTCAGCGTGATGCTGAGTGCCTGGCAGCTTTCTGTTCCGGCATTCGCCTATCCGCTGAGTTTCACCGTTGCGGCGTCCAGCGTCATTATTCCCATCATGTTGTGTCTGCGGTTACCGGGGCACGCCATTATTCAGGAACGGCTTCTACAGGAACACCAACAGGAAAAGTTATGAATCGTTTTGTGAAAGAAGTGTTTGATGCGCATGGGTTAATTCAGCGCTGGTTTTCAGACTCCGCTGCACCTGGGCAGGTTTGTGATGAACTGCTGGCGCGGTTTAGTCCGGCCTATTCGATGGTAACGATCACCGGCCACCGGCTGGATCATCCGGCATTGTGTGCTTTTTTCAGGGCGCAGCGGGGCGCGAAAAGCGGGCTGAAGATTGAGGTCGAAAAGCCGGTGGTGATTGCTGAAAGTGAAAAAGGCGCGGTAGTCGCGTATCAGGAACGCCAGCAGTTGCCCGGCCAGCCGGAAACGCTGCGTTATTCGACGGTGTTATTTGTGGTGGATGCAGAAGGGAAAATTCTGTGGCGTCATTTGCATGAAACGCCCGCTGCCTGATCGCCTATAAAAAAACGGCCTTCCGTGAGGAAAGCCGTTTGAGCCTGCAAAAGTGATTACTTCGTCAGGGTTTTTCTGACTTCGCTGACGTCTTTCGCCGTCACTGCCGGTGCGTTGTTGCCCCAACCCTGACGGATAAAGGTCGACAATTGCGCCGCTTCTTCGTCCGTCAGACGGCTGGCAAAGCCCGGCATCACCAGCGTGGACGGTGCCCGTGCCGTTGACGGTTGCTGCGCGCCCGCCAGAATGGTGTGGATCAGCCCGGTCGGATCTTTCGCGTTCACAATCGTTGCCTGATCCAGTTGCGGGAAAACGCCCGGTGCACCTTTGCCGGTGACAAAGTGGCAGGCGCCGCAGTTATCCAGATACAAACGCTCGCCTTCGCTGAGGTTTTTCGCCGCCGTCAGTCTGGCTTCGGTCGCGCTGGCTTTTTGCGTGTCCTCTGCCGGAACCGGCGGGTTACCGCCCAGGAACTTGATGTAGGCCGCGATGGCTTTGAGGTCGTCATCGGTCATGTGTGCGGTACTGTTTTCCACCACAGACGTCATTTCGCCACCAACTGCTGCTTTGTCATTACGCCCTTTGCCCAGATAATCGACAATTTCCTGCTCGTTCCAGTGCGCCACGCCGCGCAGGGAAGGCACATCCCAGTTATTCAGACTGCCGCCTGCCAGGAAATCAGAGTCGCTGCTGTCCAGCGCTTTTTCGTTCATGCCGAAACCGCGGGGAGTATGGCAACTGCCGCAGTGCCCGAGACTTTCCACCAGATACGCACCCCGGTTTACCTGCTCAGAAGCGCCACCGATTGGCTGGAAAGGTTTGTCAGACGCGAATGCCCAGTTCCAGAAACGCATGCCCCAGCGCTGGCTGAACGGGAAGCTCAGATCGGTCTCAGGCGGTTGTTCTGCGCTCGGTTTTACGCCCTGCATAAAGTAAACGTAGAGCGCGTGCATATCCTGATCGTTGATTTTAGCGTAATCCGGATAAGGCATTGCCGGATACAAACGGGTGCCGTCCGGCAGAACGCCTTTGCGCACTGCATCCGAGAATTGTGCTTCGCTATAACCGCCAATACCGTGGTCTTTATCCGGTGTAATGTTGGTGGAATAAATGGTGCCCAGATTGGAGTTGATCGCCAGCCCGCCTGAAAACGCCGGTTTCCCCGCCACCGTATGACAGGCGCCGCAGTCGCCCAGACGCGCCACATATTCTCCCTGTTTGATCAGCGCTGCGTTGTCGGGTTGTGTATTGGTATCCGCCTGCGCATTCGCCATAAAACCCGCACCCAGCAGCAAGGCGTTAGCGATAAATAAACTTTTGAGTTTCATCCTGTTCATCTCCGCTTATGCCTGAACCAGTGGACCAGGGTTTTTCAGGTACTGATCTTTAATCGCCTGCGCCGCCATCAGGGTGATCGCGCCGATGGTGTCCGTCGGGTTAGCCTGGAAGTTTTGCGGGAAAGCGTTACCGCCCGGCACAAATACGTTATGCACATCCCAGCTTTGCAGGAACTTGTTCAGCGCCGAGGTTTTCGGGTTATCGCCCATCACCGCGCCGCCCACGTTGTGGGTAGAGACGTATTTGGTCAGGTCAAAATGCGCGTCCATCGGCAGGAAGCTTTCGCTGTAACTGTCCGGGTTCAGCTCTTTGGTGATATTGCCCACGATGCCTTTCAGATATTGCTGCAATTTGAGTTCGTTCTGTTTCCAGTCGAAGGTCATACGCAGCAGCGGATAGCCATATTCATCTTTGTAATTCGGATCCAGATCCAGATAAATATCGCGGTAAGACTGGCAGGTGGTGGTGATGCTGATTTTCATCGAATGGCCGTACCATTCTTCCATGCCTTCTTTCCAGCCGGTGCCCCACGCAGGCGTGCCTTTTGGCAGCGAGGTGCTGATTGGCGTGCCGGTGGCCTGCGAACTGTGAATTTTCGCACCGCCGATAAAGCCAAGGGAAGGGCCGTCGAAGTTGCCCGGAGAGATATCGTTGAACATCTGGCCGGTGGCGCCTGCGGTGGCAAACGGATTGAAGTTTTTGTCTTTGAAGAACAGCGTCGAACCGCCGTTACTGAGGAACGCATAGTTGCGGCCAATCACGCCTTCTTCGGTGATCGGATTGTAAGGCTTGCCGATCCCGGACAGCAGCATCAGCCGCACGTTGCAGAACTGGAAGCTGCTCAGTACCACGATTTTCGCTGGCTGGAAGCACTCGTTGCCGTCTGCATCCATGTAGATCACGCCTTTGGCGGTTTTCTTATCATCATGCAGTTCGACTTTCAGCACATTGGCATGCACTTCATAAGAGAAGTTATCCATGCGTTTCAGCGCGTCCATCACCGCCGTTTGCGGCGACGCTTTCGAGTAGTTCAGGCACGGGTATTTACTGCAATAACCGCAGTAGTTACACGGCGCGATCTGGTTACCGTACGGGTTAGTCCAGGCGCGGGACACGCAGGCTGACGGGTTCGGGAACGGGTGGTAGCCCATTTTTTTGGTGACTTCAGCAAACATGCTGCTGTTGAGCGTGTCTTCCAGCGCAGGCAGCGGATACGGCTCGGAACGTGGCCCTTCGAACGGATCCCCGCCTTCCATAATCTGACCGCGCAGGTTACCGGTTTTGCCGGACTGACCGCAGATATGCTCAAACTTAGTGTAATACGGCTCAATTTCATCCCAGGAGAAAGGGAAATCCATGATCCGCATGTCTTCCTGCAGGATGCCTGGTTTGTAGGCTTCGTCAGCGTAAGTTTTGAGTTTTAAATCGGTCGGCGTCGGGCGAATCAATACCGCCGTCCAGTGCAGACCGGAACCACCCACGCCGGTACCCGGCGCGAATGCACCCCATTTACGGGTTGGCAGGGCGGTTTCACTCATGTTGTAACGCACGGTGACAGCGGCTTCAGCCGGCGTCGCCATGACTTTATTGCGTACCGCGTAGGCATATTCGTCCGCCGGTTTCGGGTAAGCAAATTCTTCGTAGCCGCGATCGCCGCCACGTTCGAGCGCACGAACGGTCAGGCCCGCCATCGCCAGCTCGATACTCATCAGCGAGCCAGCCCAGCCGAGGCCGACAACAACGACGTCGACTTCTGGTTTAGTTACTTTTGCCATCTTTAATCCTGTCAGTCATCAGAAAACGGTAATAGGGCGAGGCACTCAGGCACGCGCGCCCTGCAGGCTCACAGGCCCCAGCGGATACGGGACATTGTGCTGCTTAACCCACTCAGTGAAACTGGCGCGTGCGCCGGGGAAGCCGATGGCAATCCACGCCTTCATCCCTTTGTTCCCGCCGTAGATCGGGTCTGCCAGATAGCCGTGTTTGGTGTCTGAAAGCAGTTCGCTGAAGAATTGCGAGGCGACAAGATTTTCTTCGCCCGCATCGGCAAATTTGATGCCGTTTTTCTGCAACTGCGTCAGCACATTGTCTTTGTCCTGATCGGCCAGTTCATGGAAGGCTTTCTGATGATTTTGCTGACACCAGGCGTTCGCAATACGAATGCCGGTTTTGTAGATTTGCTGCGGACGGAACGGGATCTGATACCCCATCGTCGCCGGAGCATGCACGTTGAACGGGCCCTGCATATAGATTTCTTCGCCGAAATCGCCGTGCATTTGCTGATCGATAAAAATCGGCACATTGGTTTCGAGTGCGCCCGGTGCTTTGCCTTTGCCACCCGCAGGGATCAGGCGGTCAGCGGCGGCCATAATAAACTGCCACTCATCGGCGCTGAAAAATATCGGCTTATATTCGAGTAAATCCGGGGCAGCCATTTCTGCAGCTTGTGCCGCTGACAGCCCTTTCATCATGATGGTCCCGACAGGCAAAGCCATCAGCGACCCAAGTAAAAACTTGCGACGGGTTGTTTTTTTTTGAAGGAGCATAGAATTACGACTCTCACATGCCTGATGTTAAGTTTGGGTTAATTATTATTATTTTTTGGGTACAAATCGATAATATCACCGCTACATCTAAAATAAATGAATAAATTCCCCATGAACTATAAGGCGGGAAATGCATTAAGGAGTTCCACGGGTTTAATTTGATTTAAAGTCTCATTAAATCAATGAGATATTGATTGTTTTTATTGTGAATGGCTAAGGGGGAAATAGCATTGTTTATCAAAGTATTCTTCATGATTTTGTGGGTAGAATTTAGATCAATATAATTCCGTACGGAAAGTTTCTGTTATTTGTTGTTATGAATGTTAGCTAACATTTTTAACAAATAAGAATGAGTTTCAATTGTCAGGGTTATTTATAACCGGGAAAAATATAAAGTTGAATTAATTACGCGGACAACTCCCTCCCCTGCGAAGGGGAGGGTTGGGGTGGAGTATTATGGTTAAAACAAAAGCTGAAGTGTGCAAGGCGCTAAGCTGATTCCCGAATAACCAGTTTGTAACCCATATCAACAATAGGTTCCTCAACCGCGATGCCTTCAATTTTATCCGCCAGCATATCTGCCGCGCGGATGCCTAAATCCCATTTTTCGACGCTGACGGTGGTTATCGCCGGGCGGTTATGGGCAGCAAAATTCAGGTCCGCGAAACCGATCACCGAGAAATCATCCGGCACGCGTAAACCCTGCGATTCGGCTTCCATGATTGCGCCCTGCGCCAGGGTGTCGGAGCTGCAAATGATGGCGTCAAAGCGGTGATCGCTGGCGAGCAGTTGGCGCAATGCCTGGCGTCCGACTTCCATATTCGCCGGACGGGAAACAATCACTTCTTTAATGTCGTGCTCAGGAATGGCCCGCAACACGCTGATTGCCCCATTTTTACGCACCATTGCTCGGCGATCGGAAGCACAGATAAAGCCAAAACGCCTGAAGCCTTTGCCGAGGAAATAGTCACCGATGGCATTGCCGACTTTTTCGTGCGAGAAGCCAATCAGCATGTCAATCGGCGTGGGCGTTAAATCCCAGATTTCTACTACCGGAATATTGGCGTTAAGAATGATTCTTTTCAGTTCCGACGTGTGATGAATGCCGGTCAGCACAATCCCGTCCGGTCGACGCGAAAGCAGGGTGGCGACAATATCGGTTTCATCTTCCGGCTCATAGCCGACAATACACAACAGCATGTGATAACCCCGTGCCGCCAGTTGGTCGCTGATGGCCTGCACGGTATCAACAAACATATTGTTGTTAATCTGCGGCACGACGACGGCAATGAGTTTCGTGCGGCTGGTCGCCAGACCACCGGCCAGCATATTGGGGATGTAACCGGTACTTCTCACGGCTTCCATCACGCGGGCAATGGTCGCCGGGCGCACGACTTTGGGATTGTTTAAGGCGCGGCTGACCGTCATGGGTGAAAGGCTGGCGGCCTGAGCAACATCTTCGAGCGTAGCCGTACGGGAACGGCCTTTCTGAGCATTTATTTTATTATTCAAAGCGTTGACCACTGAATTATGGCGTCAAAATAGTAATGTTTGCGCAATCATTGCCAGTTTCTCATATTGTCCCCTGCTTGGGTAAGTGTAAATGTTAACTTCTTGTTGCGTGGCCGTGCGTCTTTATCTTATTTATCCTCGCGAGTTATTTACCCAAAACGTGAAGGGAGTCATAAGGGATGGTCAAGGAGAGACAATTTCTATAAGTTCCGAATTATCGCGCCCTGAAGTGATGCCGTATACTGCTTTCAGGCAGAGACGATTCGTTATCTTCAATTTATTTGCTCTGAATACATTCTCGCAGGTGAAGGAAAAACCGTTGCCTGAGCTGCAATTTATCGGGATATGAGGGTTTTATCATGGAAAAGAAAGTCATTTATTTGTTTTGCTCCGCCGGAATGTCAACCTCGTTACTGGTTTCTAAAATGAAGGTTCAGGCTGAGAAGTATGAGGTCCCGGTCATTATCGAAGCATTTCCTGAAACACTGGCTGCAGAGAAAGGTGCGGCAGCCGATGTCGTTCTGCTTGGGCCGCAAATTGCCTATATGCTGGATGAAATTAAAAAGGTCTTGCCGGGTAAACCGGTTGAAGTGATCGATTCTGGCCTGTACGGCAAAATTGACGGGTTAGGTGTTCTGAAAGCAGCCGTTGCTGCGATCAAAAAAGCAGCAGCGCAGTGATCTTACGTTTTTCCTTATTTTAAAATTGAACGTCTTTATATTGAAATTTTTAAGTCAAAGAGAACTCCAGTCAAAGAGCGAATTTCTTCCCCTGGCCGCCAGATGGCGGCATTAAAGGAAAATACCAATGAGCAAAGCCATTGATTCACTTGAAAAGATACTTCTTCCTTTTGCCGTTAAAATAGGTAAACAACCGCATATTAATGCCATTAAAAATGGCTTCATAAAACTCATGCCGCTGACCCTCGCGGGTGCCATGTTCGTTTTAATTAATAACGTATTCCTGAACTTTGGTGCGGGTTCTTTCTTTTATTCTTTAGGCGTGCGCTTAGACCCGTCAACTATCGATACGCTGGCCGGTCTGAAAACCATCGGTATTAATGTTTATAACGGTACGCTCGGTATTATGTCGCTGATGGCGCCATTCTTTATTGGCATGGCATTAGCGGAAGAACGTAAAGTTGATTCCCTCTCCGCCGGTTTATTAGCCGTTGCAGCCTTTATGACCGTGACGCCATACAGCGTCGGTGAAGCTTATGCGGTGGGCGCAAACTGGTTAGGTGGCGCGAATATTATTTCCGGTATGGTAATAGGTCTGGTTGTCGCAGAAATGTTCACCTTTGTGATTCGCCGCAACTGGGTCATTACCTTGCCGGCGAGTGTGCCGTCTTCGGTTTCCCGATCCTTCTCCGCGTTAATTCCGGGCTTTATTATTCTGTTTATCTTCGGGGTTATTTCCTGGTTACTCGGATTATATGGCCACAACTTCCACCAGATTATTATGGATTCAATTTCCAAACCTCTGGCGGCAATGGGCAGCGTGGTTGGCTGGGCGTACGTGATTTTCAACTCACTGCTGTGGTTCTTTGGTGTACACGGATCTCTGGCGCTGACCGCGCTCGACAACGGCATCATGACCCCGTGGGCGCTTGAAAATATCGCGCTGTACACCGAATACGGTTCCGTGAGTGCCGCGATTGATGCAGGGAAAACCTTCCACTTCTGGGCCAAACCGATGCTGGATTCCTACATCATGCTGGGCGGTTCCGGTGCAACCCTCGGGCTTATCATCGCCATCTTTATCGCCTCACGCCGTGCCGATCATCGTCAGGTGGCAAAGCTGGCACTGCCGTCAGGCATCTTCCAGATTAACGAGCCCATCCTGTTTGGTCTGCCGATTATCATGAACCCGGTGATGTTTATCCCCTTCGTGCTGGTTCAGCCGATTCTGGCCGCCATCACGATCGCCGCGTACAGCATGGGTATCATTCCTCCGGTCACTAACCTGGCGCCGTGGACCATGCCGACCGGGCTTGGCGCTTTCTTTAACAGTAACGGCAGCATCGCGGCACTGCTCGTCGCATTGTTCAATCTCGGTATTGCCACGCTGGTGTACATGCCATTCGTGATCTTGTCTAACAAGGCGCAGGCGATTATTGAAGAAGAAGAAAGCGAAGAAGACATTGCCGCTTCACTGAAATTTTAATCTGAACGGAGGGCGGGCAGAGGCCATCTTCCCGCCGTTATCCGGCCAATCATGGAGAGACAGAGATGATGGATTTAGACAGCATTGTTGAAACTGAAAGCGAAATGCAGGATCTCGAAGAAGTGGTGATGGGGTTGATCATCAACTCCGGACAAGCACGCAGCCTGGCTTACGCGGCGCTCAAAAAAGCCAAAGAAGGTGATTTTGAGCAGGCGCGTTCGGTGATGGCGCAGTCAAAAATGGCGCTGAATGAAGCGCATCTGGTGCAGACTCAACTGATTGAAGGCGATCAGGGCGAAGGAAAAACCAAAGTCAGCCTGGTGCTGGTGCATGCACAAGATCACCTGATGACGTCAATGCTGGCCCGCGAACTGATTGCGGAACTCATTGAGCTTCATGAAAAAATAAAATAACGTAGGGAGCCATAATGCAGCCACCGGTACTGAGCATGGAAATCAAGACAGCGCGCGAAAATCAACTCTTCGACGGTCAGAATTTCCACATGTTCATCTACAACAAAGTAGAAAGCATTTCCGGACTGCATGAACATGATTACTACGAATTTACAGTGGTGCTGACCGGCCGGTATTACCAGAACGTCAATGGTAAACGGGTGTTGTTAGAACGCGGCGATTTTGTCTTTATCCCTCTGGGTTCCCATCACCAAAGTTTCTATGAATTCGGTGCGACGCGGATATTAAATGTCGGGATCAGCAAAGCGTTCTTCGAGCAACACTATTTATCTTTACTGCCATCCCGTTTTGTGGCGTCACAGGTTTATCAGATCAAGACTGAATTTCTGGCTTATATAGAATCTGTGATCGCTTCTCTTAATTTCAGGAACGGGGAATTTAATGAGTTTCTGGAAATGGTGACGTTTTATATTGTGAACCGTTTACGCCATCACAGAGAATCAGAAATCACGACAGATGCGCCAGGCTGGCTTAAAAATACCATCGAAAAGATGCACGACAAAGCACAGTTTAGTGACAAAGCATTAACGAATATGGTGGCCCTTTCCGGCAAATCACAGGAATATCTCAGCCGTGCCACGCAGCGACATTATGGCAAAACACCGATGCAGATTATTAATGAAATTCGTATTGATTTTGCCAAAAAACAGCTGGAGATCACCAATTATTCGGTCACGGACATCGCGTTTGAATCCGGTTACAGCAGCCCGAGTATGTTTATTAAAAACTTTAAAAAGCTAACTTCTTTTACCCCCAATCATTACCGAAAGAAGTTATGCAGTATTAATTAAACCGAATCATTTATTTCTCTGTTTAAATTTGCAGTGCATTATTATTGCACGGGAGTTCCTATGCGTAAAAAACTGAAAGTCGTCACAATTGGTGGCGGAAGTAGTTATACCCCGGAATTACTGGAAGGCTTTATTAAACGCTACGATGAATTGCCTATTACCGAGTTATGGCTGGTCGATGTGGAAGCCGGAAAAGAGAAACAGGATATTATTTTCAATCTTTGCCAGCGTATGGTGGAACGTGCAGGTGTGCCGATTGTAATGCATAAAACGCTGGATCGCCGCGAAGCCTTGGTGGATGCCGATTTTGTCACCACGCAACTGCGTGTTGGCCAGCTCAAAGCACGCGAACTGGACGAACGTATTCCGCTCAGCCACGGTTATCTCGGGCAGGAAACCAACGGCGCTGGTGGCCTGTTCAAAGGCTTGCGTACCATTCCGGTGATTTTTGACATCATTAAAGATGTCGAAGAAATCTGCCCGGACGCCTGGGTGATTAACTTCACCAACCCGGCCGGAATGGTAACGGAAGCGGTATTCCGGCACACCAGATTCAAGAAATTCATCGGCGTGTGTAACATCCCGGTTGGCATGAAAATGTTCATTCAGGATGTGCTGCAACTGACCCCGCAGGACGATTTATCCATCGACCTGTTTGGCCTGAACCACATGGTGTTCATTAAAGATGTTCTGGTCAACGGCGAATCACGTTTCGCCGAACTGCTCGACGGCGTCGCGTCCGGCACGCTGACCGCCGGTTCGGTGAAAAACATCTTTGATTTACCGTTCAGCGAAGGCCTGATCCGCTCCCTGAATTTGCTGCCGTGTTCTTATCTGCTGTATTACTTTAAGCAGAAAGAGATGCTGGCGATTGAGATGGGGGAATTCTACAAAGGCGGTGCGCGCGCCACGGTGGTACAGAAGGTTGAAAAGCAGCTGTTCGATCTGTACAAAAAACCTGATCTGAACGTCAAACCGAAAGAACTGGAATTGCGCGGCGGGGCCTATTATTCCGATGCCGCCTGCGAAGTGATCAGCGCAATTTACAACGACAAACAAACCGAGCAGTACGTCAATTTCCCGCATAACGGCCATATTGATAACATCCCGTCTGACTGGGCGGTGGAAATGACGTGCACCATCGGGCGTGACGGCGCAAAACCACACCCGCGTATCACGCATTTCGACGAAAAAGTGCTTGGCCTGATATACACCATCAAAGGCTTTGAGATTGCCGCCAGCAATGCCGCACTGAGCGGTGAATTCAATGATGTTCTGCTGGCGATGAACCTCAGCCCGCTGATCCATTCCGATAAAGATGCTGAGATACTGGCGCGCGAAATGTTGCTGGCACATGAAAAACTACTGCCAAATTTTGCTAACACCATTGCTGCGCTGAAATAACCCCACGGCCTTCCCTGAAAAGGGAAGGCGTTCAACCGGGACATTTATGGATAAATTACTGATAGTGAACGCCGATGATTTCGGGCTTTGTAAAGCGCAAAACTACGGGATCATCGACGCATTCAACCACGGTGTGGTGCGGTCGACGACGGCGATGGTGAATATGGCCGCTGCAGAACATGCCGCGGTGCTCAGCAAAGAAAATCCTGATCTTGCCGTCGGCATGCATTTCGTGCTGACGCTCGGACGTCCCTTGTCATCCATGCCGGGGCTGGCCCGCGACGGTGAACTGGGAAAATGGATTTGGGAAATGGCAGAGCAGGGCACGTTACCGCTTGATGAAATCGCGCAGGAACTGCAATGCCAGTTCGGGCGTTTTGTGGCTCTGTTTGGCCGTTTGCCGACACATCTCGACAGTCATCATCATGTGCATATGTTCCCGCAGATTTTCCCGATCGTGGAAGCGTTCGCGAAAGATCAGGGCATTCCTGTACGCATCGATCGTGACGAGATCCGCCGGGGCAAGATTGCGCTGTGTGGCGCGAAGAGTACCGACGGTTTCGACAGCAGTTTCTACGGAGAGACGGTTTCAGAAGCCCTGTTTGTGCAAACGCTGGACAACGCCACGCAGCGCGGTGACCGCTCGGTGGAAATCATGACCCATCCGGCGTTTATCGATAACACCCTTCTGGCGAGCAAATATTGCTATCCGCGCCTGGCGGAGCTGGATGTACTGACGTCGGCCTCGCTCAAAACTGCGATAACTGAACGCGGATTCCGGCTGGGATCGTTTAAGGATTTATAAGCTGTCATACGTAAAGCCCGCCGCTGGCATGACGCCTGCGCCGGGCTTTTTATTGGCGTCAGCCGGGCCCCTCACTTCCTGCCGCCAGCAGCGGTACCAGAATGTCGCTAACGGGCGTAGGAATACCCCGCGCGAGACCGTAACGCTGTATGACACCGTTGCGTATATCCCATTCCAGCGGGCGGTTAGCCTGGCGGTCGGCGAGAATAGAAGTGCCCAGGTCCGCAGGCGCACGATGAAAACCGTCAACGATCTCTTGCGGAACGTTATCGCTGAGTACCGCACCTTCCGCACGCGCGACAGTCAGACACTCACGCAGATAAGCCAGTGCCAGTTGCGTGATATCCCCGCGTGAGAACATTCCGGCACGGCGGTTAGAGAGAACCATCAGACCCGCGACCGCATTTTGCAGCAATTTGCGCCATGCGATCGTGAGGAAATCGGATGATAATTCAACCGTACAGCGTGTGCCGCTGAGCGCATCAGCGATCCGTTTTGCCGGCGGCACATCCGGCAGCGTCAGACGCGGTTTTGCGCGCAGCCGGACAGAGGCATCCGGCTCACGTTGTGCTGGAAACCAAACAACGGAAGGCAGTACTGTTGCTCCGTTGACGTAGGGTTCCAGCGAGGTTTTCTGTTCGACGCCGTTTTGCAGTGCACAGACAACGGTATTTTTATCGCACAATGCGGTAAGCCAGCCGGCGCTGTCAGCCACCTGTGTGGTTTTCACCGCAACAAAAACCAGATCACACGGAGAGTGGACCTTAGACGGATTGATTAATACCGGGCCTGGCACCACCACCTCGCCGTCATCATGACGCAGAATTAATTGCGGATGCGCAGTGCGCCCGCAAAGCAGCGGCGTGCGGTTAACTTCATGCAGTGCTGCAGCGATGGTCGTACCAATCGCACCGGGACCTATCAGAGCAATAGCAGGGCGGTCAGACATCTCGAGTTCTCCTGATTTGATTAACCTATCAACAGTGTGCCGGTAGCAATTACCGCACACGCCAGCATTTTTCTCAGTGTCAGTGTTTCACCAAGAAACAGATAACCCAGAACGGCGGCAAACAGCACACTGGTTTCGCGCAGCGCGGAGACGGCGCCCATGGGTGCGGCCACCATGGCATAAATGATCATGCCGTAAGCCAGCAGCGACACCACACCCCCTGCCGCCGCACTGAGTAAACCGGGCCGCCAGCGCAGTAAACTTTTCGTGTCGCGCAGGGCGATATAAAGCGCTGGCATCAGTACTCCCCATAACATGCTCATCCACACGGTATAGGAAAACGAATTGCCGGAGACACGCACGCCAATACCATCCACTACGCTGTATGCCGCGATAAAAGCGCCGGTGGCCAGGGGATATTTCAGGCCCGGTATCGCCAGTTTACGGCTTCTCATGGCAAGCATCAGAATACCGCCAGAAATTAGCGCGATGCCGACAAGGGTGTTGAAGGCGATCTTTTCCCCGGCGAACAGAGCTGCGCCACAGGTCACCATCAGCGGCGAAGAACCGCGCGCAATCGGGTAGGTTTGCCCGAGATCACCGCTTTGATAACTGCGTATTAAACACAGGTTGTAACCGACATGCAGCAGGGCCGATAACACCGCATACTTCGCGCTCGCGAAGTCAGGAAGTGGCAGAAACAGCGCGATAACCCCGCAGGTAACGGCAATCGTCACGCACATGATGGTCATCGACCACAACCGGTCAGTTCCGCTGCGTAATAAGGCGTTCCAGCTGGCATGCAGCAGGGCGGCGAATAAGGTCAGAAAAATAATATGAGCGGGCATGTACTGATGCTAAACAGCCTGTGCCCGGATTAACAGTGAAGTGTTGTCATCGTGGTATGAGCAATAACTCATACTTCAACGGTAACTGCGCTGCGCCTGCTGTGATTCGGCCAGCAGCCAGTTACGGAATTTCAGGATGTGCGGCTGCGTCTCGATGCCTTCCGGACAGACAAAGTAATAGGCGGCCGGAGAGGGGAAAACGACGTCAAAGAGCCTGACCAGACTGCCATCATGGATTTCTTTTTCAACGTGGCCGCTGCGCGCTAACGCAATGCCCTGACCCAGTAACGCGGCTTCGATTGTCATATTTGTGTCGGCGAAGCGCACGCTTTCGTGCAGTACATCAGTATTCACGCCGACCTGCTTAAACCAGGCATCCCATTTCGGTACCAGATCAGCCCCGTCACGCGTCAGCAGCGGAAAACGCAGCAGTTCAGCAGGTTCAGCGGGTATACCAAAACCGGCTAAGAATGCGGGGCTGGCAACGGGAAATAATTGTTCGCGAAACATAAACTCTGTATGCAGCGCCGCATAATTACCGTGTCCGAAACGGATCGCTACATCGGAATCTGCGCTGGCGAAGTTAATGGCTTTATCGGTACTTTCCAGCGAGACCAGAATTTCCGGATGCAAACGTGCTAATTCCGGCAGGCGCGGTAACAGCCACTTTAACGCGAAAGAATAGGTGGTGCTGACACGCAGCCGCACCCGTCCTTTTTGTTCACGCAGATCGGCAAGTGTCGTTTCAAGCTTACTAAAGAATTCCCGTACCAGAGGGGCAAGCGCTGCACCGGCAGGCGTCAGGCTCAGGGTTTTACCACGCTGAAAAAGCTGCAGGCCCCAGCTATCTTCCAGTTTTTTCAACTGATGGCTGACGGCACTTTGTGTAATAAACAGCTCCTCTGCGGCTGAGGTAAACGTCGTGTGGCGGGTGGCGACTTCAAAGGCGCGAAGTGTGGCTGTAGGGGGAAGGTCACGCATCATTCAGTTCCTGTTAATGAGCTAATGCTCATAACAGGGTATGCCGGAGCGTGTGCAAAAGATACGGTGACAGAAAAAAATGGCCTGCAATGCAGGCCATTTTCATGTCGTTCTCAACGGGTCAGAACGAGAAGCACGAACATCCTAACGCACCCCAGAAAGCGTTGTCATCGGACACCGGGACATCGGAACCGCGGGCAATATCATGGCTGTGTTTATGCACGCCACACGGGCCGACGCACTGATGCCCCTGACGAACCAGCCCGACGCGCGCTGCACCTTGTGGCGGCGCAGAGCGGTAATGCCCAGGCACTGTGGTGACCGGCGACCAGTCCGGCAGCACCGGGATGGCTGGCGGCGCGAGCGGCGAGAAACTGCCTGCGGCGTAAACCACTTTGCCATCGACCACGGTCATCACCGATTCGATGCCCTTGATACGTTCTTCCTGCACGCTGAAGAAATCTTCGGAAAGAACGGCCAGATCGGCCAGTTGCCCGACTTTGATCTGACCTTTCTTGCCCTGTTCGCTGGAGAACCAGGAACTGCCCTGCGTCCACAGCATCAGCGCGGTTTCGCGGTCAATACGGGCGGCGTCGTCATACATCGCCATGCCGCCGACGGTGCGACCGGAAACCAGCCAGTACAGTGCCGTCCATGGGTTATAACTGGCAACACGGGTCGCGTCGGTGCCCAACCCGACCGGCACGCCTGCGGACAACATTTTCGCCACCGGCGGCGTATGTTTGGTGGCCTCGATACCGTAGCGTTCAGCGAAGTATTCTCCCTGGAACGCCATACGGTGCTGTACCGCAATGCCGCCGCCCAGCGCTTTGACGCGCTCGATGTTGCGTTCGGTGATGGTTTCCGCATGGTCAAAGAACCAGTGCAGCCCGTTGAACGGGATATCGCTGTTCACTTTCTCAAAGACATCCAGCATCCGGCTGATCGACTCGTCATAGGTTGCATGCAGGCGGAACGGCCAGCGGTGCTCCACCAGATGACGCACCACGCGTTCAAGTTCGACCTCCGTTCCCGGCGGTAAATCCGGACGCGGTTGCAGGAAATCTTCAAAGTCTGCGGCTGAAAATACCAGCATTTCGCCTGCACCGTTATGACGGTAGAAATCAGTGCCCTGGCCGGGTTTGAGCATGTCGGTCCACAGCTCGAAATCTTCCAGTTCATGTTGCGGACGCTGGGTAAACAGGTTGTAAGCAATACGTACCGTCAGTTGATTTTTCTGATGAAGCTCATCGATGATCTGATAATCCTCAGGGTAATTCTGGAAGCCGCCGCCTGCATCAATCGCGCTGGTGAGGCCGAGACGGTTCAGTTCACGCATAAACTGGCGGGTGGAGTTCACCTGCTGTTCCAGCGGCAGTTTCGGTCCTTTCGCCAGCGTAGAATATAAGATCATCGCGTTTGGCTTGGCGATCAGCATACCGGTCGGATTACCATTGCTGTCACGCTGAATTTCACCGCCTGGCGGATTGGGGGTGTCTTTGGTGTAGCCGACCACTTTGAGCGCGGCGCGGTTGAGCAGTGCGCGGTCATATAAATGCAGGATAAACACTGGCGTATCGGGCGCGGCCTGATTAATTTCATCCAGCGTCGGCATGCGGCGTTCGGCAAACTGAAATTCAGTCCAGCCTCCTACCACGCGCACCCACTGCGGGCTTGGTGTCCGCAGCGCCTGTTCTTTCAGCATCCGCAGGGCATCGGCCAGTGAAGGCACGCCTTCCCAGCGCAATTCCAGGTTGTAATTCAGACCGCCACGGATCAGATGCAGGTGCGAGTCGTTCAGGCCCGGAATGGCGGTGTGTCCGTGCAAATCCACCACCTGCGTCTGCGCATCAGCAAACTGCATCACTTCATTTTCGGTACCGACAGCCAGGAATTTACCGTCTTTGATTGCGACAGCATTTGCCAGCGGTTTTTCTCTGTCAACGGTGTGGAATTTGCCGTTAAGCAGGATCAGTGAAGCAACATTATTTATTGAATTCATTGGAAAATCTCCTGTTATTGCGCGGAAGCGCGCGTCAGCCATGAATGGAACACTCGTGTAACGATTGGCATCCAGAGGAAAACCACCAGCCCTACGACCGTGGCGTCATTGAGTAAATGACCGCCTTCGGTGCCTTTAAGCTGTGGCAAACACTGCCCCCAAAACCAGGGCACAATATGAGTCGATGGATAAATTACCCCCAATGTCAGCAGATACTGTTTCCAGCGGGCGGGCGGGCGGACATTCGCACTTGGCGGGGTGAACCAGAATTCGGCACCGGGACGCACCTCGGTGCTGTCGTTTTGCAACAACAGCGGGCTGACTTCCGCCACCAGTTGTTTACGCAGATCCGAGTTGTGCCATGCATTAAGATTTTCCAGCGTGTCGAAACGCACCAGAATGGTATAAGCATCGCCGCTGCGGCTCGGGCGGATGACGTTGACGCCAAGATGCCCCGGGAAGGTACTGGCCTGTGGCATAATTTTATTCAGCCAGGCTTCATATTGCGCTTCGCTGGCTGGCGCAATCTTATGGGTAATGACGAGCGTGACATGTTGCTTGTGGGTCTGGGACGGGGACATACATCACCTCAGCTGATTAAAATAAAAGGTTTTATCGAATCAATGAAATGATGTTAGTCGGTGGATAGAGTCAATGATAGGTGAGAATTTTTGGGGACTTGTTAAGTTTTTTTGTTAATTACTCTGCACCTACGATACGCAGGCTACGCTGTTTCATAACGCGATGCAGATTCGACTCCAGCCAGTCTGCAAGTCCGGCAACCTGATCTTTTACTTCGATGCCGAGGGGGGTCAGAGAATATTCCACATGCGGCGGCACCACCGGATAAGAACGGCGGTCGATGAAACCGTCTTCTTCGAGGGACTGTAAAGTCTGCGCCAGCATTTTTTCGCTGACACCGCCGACTTTGCGGCGCAGTTCGCTAAAGCGCAATGTGTTATCGCTGAGCGCGATCAGGATCAGTAATCCCCAGCGGCTGGTGATGTGACGCAGGATTTCGCGCGACGGGCAGTTGGGATTCAGGACTTCGCCCCGGCGGATTTGTTCTGACAGTGGCAAACGTTCAGCGGGTTGCTCAGAGGAAATTATTTTCATACTAACCTTAGGGTACGTACTTACGAAAAGTTAGTGTATCGCATAGGATGTGTTGACGGCGACATTTTTAGCGCCTTGAAAGCATAAATCATCTGTCGAATACTTTTTGGAGAAACCATTATGATCGCAATTACCGGTGCTACCGGCCAGTTAGGCCGCCTCGTTATTGCTGCACTTCTGAAAAAAGTGCCTGCTGATCAGATTATTGCCGCGGTGCGTAATCCGCAAAAAGCTCAGGATCTGGCAGATCTGGGTATTGACGTGCGTCAGGCCGATTACAGCCAGCCCGCCACACTGGATTCTGCGTTTAAAGGCGTCGAAAAACTGCTGCTGATTTCTTCCAGTGAAGTCGGTCAGCGCGAAGCACAACACAACGCGGTCATCGACGCAGCAAAACGTGCAGGCGTGAAACTGCTGGCCTACACCAGTCTGCTTCATGCAGACAAAAGTCCGCTGGGACTGGGTGTTGAACACCGTGCGACCGAAAAAGCATTAAGCGAATCCGCCATTCCATTCGTGCTGTTGCGTAACGGCTGGTACACCGAAAACTATGCGGCGAGTATCGCCCCGGCGCTGGCGCATAACGCGTTTATTGGTTCAGTCGGTGAAGGAAAAATCTCTTCCGCTGCGCGCCAGGATTATGCTGAGGCCGCGGCGGCAGTACTGACGCAGGAAAATCAGGCCGGTAAAATCTACGAACTGGCCGGGGATGAAGCCTACACGCTGGCGGAATTCACTGCTGAAATTGCCCGTCAGTCCGGTAAAAAAGTTGATTACATCAACCTGCCGGAGGCGGAATTTGCCAAAGCGCTGCTTGGTGCCGGTTTACCGGAAGGTCTGGCGAATATGCTGGCAGATTCTGATGCAGGTGCAGAGAAAGGGGGCTTGTTTGATGATTCTCATACATTGAGCAAACTGATTGGTCGTCCGACCACGCCGGCTAAAGATGTGATCGCCGCGACACTGAAATCGCTTTAACAAAACAGTTATTGCGCTCCGGCCTGTTAACATCATCTTTAACAGGCCGGTAATATTTTTTAAATCACATCGTCCTGCGTGGAAAGTAACACCAGTTCCAGTAAGTTACGGCAACCTTGCTGATTACTGATGTTGGTCTCCTGTTCCAGATGGCGCACCAGACCTTCAATGATGGCCTTATTACTCACCGGATAGTGGCTGGAGAGAAGTCCTGAAACAATAGTCCCGAGGATCTCAACTTCGCTTAATGTCGGCGTTTCCCGCACATTTAAATAATCACTGATTTCTGTAACTGTTTGTTCTGCTTCGATTTGCATGTAGACCTCCTTAAACTTTTCAGCGGATTCGTCTCACGTGAAAAGTGCCTATTGCCAGTCAGAAAAGAGAGTATTGTGAAGTTTTTCTTCACAATTTCCGGCCCTGACTCATCTGATCGTTGTGTTGTGCATCACGAAAACCCCAGCCATGAAAAAAACCTTTGGAAGAAGGGAAATCCAATTTTTCTTCCAAAGGTCAGGCTGAATACGCCCGTAAAAGACGGACTAATGATGAAGCAGGGGTAACAGAAAGTTATACAAAGATTGCCAATCTGTACAGGTATGGCTGCAAGATATTTTAGATTTTGTTGCTAGCAATCGAAAAAAAAGCACAAATAGTTCATCCATTCGCAGCGGCAATACATTCACACGACAACTAAGTTCTGTGCGTAATGGTTGCGGGCTTTAATTCATGTGCTTGTACAAGTGAAATATGTTGCGGCATAATATGCGCCCTTTTTTCAGGCCAGATGCAACATCCGGCAGCGGATAAGGATCATGTGGTGAAAATCAATGTTATTGGTACCAGCGGAAGCGGGAAATCAACGCTTGCGCGCAACATTTCTCAGAAACTGAATATTCCTTATATTGAACTGGATGCGCTGTTCTGGAAGCCGGACTGGCAGGGCACACCGGATGAAGAATTTTTTGCCCGTCTGACAGAAAAACTGGCGGCCAGTGACGGCTGGGTGATTGACGGAAATTACAAACGTACTCAGGCCGTAAAATGGCGCGAAATCGATATGATCGTGTGGGTGGATTATTCGTTCGGGCGCACGTTATATCAGGCGGTGAAACGCGCCGCCACGCGGGCATGGGGACAAAAGGAAATCTGGGCGGGAACGGGGAATCGCGAATCGTTTCGTAAAAGCTTCTTCAGCCGGGATTCAATTATTCTGTGGACGCTGAAAACTTACGCGAAAAATCGTCGCCAGTATCAGGCTTTGTTTAACGATCCTGACTGGCAGCATGTCCGCTTTGTGCGCCTCACATCACCCCAGCAGACTGAGGTTTTCCTGCGTGATCTGACCCAGTTGTAACACCATCCACGGGCTGAATGCCCAGGGTGTTGCCCGAACGCTGTTCAGCAAATCTTCCGGCTTAACCCACTGATAATCCATGACTTCAGAAGCAAGCGGTACGGGGAGCTGGCGGGTGAAAGCGGCAAATATCGGGCAAAGCTCGTTTTCGACAATCCCGGATGCATCGGTGGCACGATACTGAAATTCGTCAACCAGCGACGTGATTTGCTCCACGGATAAACCCAGTTCGTACTGACAGCGACGGCAAACTGCCGCCCGCAGGGATTCACCCGGCAGCGGGTGTCCGCAGACAGAATTGGTCCAGACGCCGGGCCAGGCCACTTTGCTCAGGGCGCGTCGTGTCAGCAGGATTTCGCCGCGATCGTTGTGAATATAGCAGGAAAAAGCAAGATGTAAGGGTGTCTGGCCGGTATGCACCAGCGCTTTGTCCATGGTGCCCGCCGGTTGATTTTTACCATCAAGTAATACGACTTCTTCAATCATAAAAACTCCCGTTAGTCCTCCATCATAGACCCTGTATAACCTCCTTCCAACCGTTCACTCTCCGTTGACATCCATCCCCTGATGCGGCCTGAGTCAGACATCCTGATCGATGGCGGTGGTTTCGAGGGACGACAATAATTTTCGGTGTTGTTACGCATAGCTTCAACGATGCCACTACGGATGAGTTTGATGATCTTCCGTGCATGTAAAAAACCCGGCATTTAGCCGTCTTATTCCATCCTGAGTTATACCAATCTATACATCCTGGTTATTCACCATAAGCGGTCCTTCCATGCATCACTGTATTGAATACCAGCCCGGCTTGCCGCCGGGCTTTGATTACTCTTTCTTTCTCAGTAAAAAGGCGACAAGCCAGATCAGTGAAATGTTCAACAGGAATGAAGTCAGATGGATAAAGGTCATAAAGATATTTGCCCATGATTGTTCTGTTATAAAACCTGTTTTTTCTGTCAAAAGTGAGTACGCGATATTTTCGGGTATTAAGGCGAAAATGGTGACGAGTATTACGACAAAAGACGCCGAGCCAGCCATCCAGATCAGAATATATTGGTATGGTTTCATTAGTACACCTGCACTGTGCCAAACGCTTTCATTGTTGGGCTAACCATCGTGGTTGGTGTCTTGAGTAATGCTTCTCGAAGGATATCGAAGTGTGACTTACTGGTAAATGTTATGCAGCCGTTACTTGTCCCCTGATATCCAGCCGGATGTAATCTGAAATTTCCACGTTCGACATCCTCAATGAAAGTCGTGTCATCAATCAAGCTATCATCGCGAAATAATGCAAACCACGCTGCATGATCTGAACCGCTGACAATTGACTTAAGCCAATCACGCTGCTTGTACATTAAACCCCCCACAGGGCGGGATACGATGTAGTACCTGCCTGGTGGTAGTGGTCCTATGTTTTTGACCGCTGTCTGTTCAGGATCGTTGCGCTGTGCGGGATTGCCTGAGTATGCAGGGAAAAAACCAATTCCCGGGCAACTTAGCGTTGATATACCCGCTCCGTTTAACCGAAACATGCACTTGATCATCTGTCATTCCACGCATCTGAAAAAATGATATTCCCATCGCAATGTTTCCACGTGATCCGCTCGTAACGCAGTGAAATTGACTCAAGATGGTTATGTTTATCAGTGGCAGGGTTTTTGCAATCATGCATTAGCGGGCAAACAGAAACGACCTTTACATTTTCCATCAGCATATTGAAATATTCAGCTTCCTGACCAGCATCGTTGATCCTGTACCACCTTATCTCCGCAGATTTTAAGGTTTGGCCTTTTGCGACGGCCTTGTAAAGGTAGGGCGATGAGCTATCGAATTCTTTTTCAAAAGTCAGCGCGGAATGTACACGAGTACCGGTGATCTTGCCTGTGTTGTTGTCAGTAGGTAAAAACAAGCCGTGCCCAAATCCTTGAACCTCGATACTCCCCTCACGCCCATTCACATCGACAGATCCTTTGATGTCAGCGCCGCCGTCATCTTTAAGCCATAGGTAAGCGGGTATTGCCATTTTGATAAGTCCCTTTTGAGATTGAGGGTATAAGTTATGCCCATCAATCGCCGAAAACAATTAGCGAATATCGTAATAAGTTGATTTTCAGAGGTTTATTATCAGTGAGCGTTCACCTGGGCAAGGCGCTGAATACAGATTAATGACTGGAATTATGGAACGAAGTGGGCCTTCACCTCATCAAGCCGCAAGGCTTTACGGCAAAGTTATACTGAATCCTCTGTCATAGACTTCAGCAGGCGGACTAAATGCTGTTGATCGTCTGGAGAAAGTCTTGCCAGAAATTCAGTATCTACCTGCTGACCGACGGGCTGGGTTTTCGCGAGAACCGTTTTCCCCTCCGCCGTCAGCGTAATAAAACGCCGGCGTTTATCTGCCGGATCGGCTTCACGGACCAGCAACCCGCGCGTTTCAAGGCGCGCCAGCATTTCCGCCAGTGTCGCTTTGCTGCTGACGGCGACATCCGTGAGCAGCACCTGCTCAATGCCGGGATTTTCAGCGACAGAGCGCAACACCGCATATTGCGGTTTGGTCAGTTCCGGGATGCACTGCTGCCATCTCGCGGTGTGTTGCTGGAAAACCTTGCGCATTAAGTGAAAGGCTTCCTGTCTCAATTCTGTGCTCATCATCACTTCCCGAATTTCTTATTGGTCTGCCTCTATCTTAGCAATCTCTGAAGCGCGAACGCCACCGGCCGTATCGGCGAAGGCGCCCCGCGCTGTATTTCGATAATGTGGAAGGATTTACTGATGCGCGCATTGCGCTCAATACCCTTTAAAGTCAAAACCGTGGGTTGCCACCCACACTGGCCTCAAGGGGCGCCTATCGCCGCACCCCTTGAGAATCCCGGGCTCTTTCACTGCGCGCTACCGCTGGACACTATGTTTCAGAAAGCCATGTGATAGCCGCAAAATCCCGCCGCTGCGCGGTGCCCTCCCATCGGGTTACAACCCGCGTATAAAGACACGCGGTTTTCCACCTCTCGTCCGGCGTGATTTTGGAACCGGCCTCCGGATTCTACTGCGCAACCTTACTGCTTGTGGTTTTAAAAAAGCTAAAGGCGATTCAGAAATCTTGCTGAACGGAGCGTCCCGGAGACCAAAGGCTCCGGGACCGAGAGAAGGCACCGCGCAGCGGCAAGATTTCCAGCCTGTCACTGCGGTACCTGAAACATAGCGTCCAGCGGTAGCGCGCAGTTTAAAAAACGCAGGATTCCAAAGGGTTTCGTTTAAAACCTTTTGGGCCAGTGTGGGCGGCTAGCCCACGACCTTGACCTTGAAGCCTGTGTGGGTGGCAACCCACGGTCCTGACTCAAAGGCCAGGTCAAAGGACTGCAAGATCCTTTCCCCTCCTCATGTTACCGGTATCACACAAATCAAAAATCATAAGAAATTTATAACATCTCGTAATTGTGACTCGCTTTTAACCATTCTATAACAAGTCCTCGGGCCACGGACGGACTGACTTTTTTGTGTTTAACCTACAAAAGGCAGGACGAAAAATGACTGCGAAGTTATCCGTAAAAGAAAAAGTGAGTTACGGTCTGGGGGATATGGCGAGCCATATTGGTCTGGATAATGTGATTATATTTTTGACGTTTTATTACACCGATGTTGTGGGATTACCGGCAGTCTTTGTCGGGACAATGTTTCTTGTTGCACGCGTCGCTGATGCGATTGTGGATCCGGCGATGGGGCTGATCGCTGACCGGACACAAACCCGGTTTGGTAAATTCCGGCCTTATATTCTCTGGCTGGCGTTACCTTTCGGGGCAAGCTGTTTACTGGTGTATGCGGTGCCGGAATCTCTGACGCTGGGCGGTAAAATGGTGTACGCCAGCGTCACCTATTGCGTGATGATGCTGATGTACACCGCCATTAACATTCCCTATTGCTCGATGGGCGCGATCATTACGCCGGATAATACCCAGCGTATTTCCCTGCAATCCTATCGGTTCTTCCTCGCTACGCTGGGCGGCGCGATGTCCACATTCCTGATGATGCCGCTGGCGGAAATGATGGGCGGTGGCAATAAACTCGACGGCTATTTTGGCGCGATGGCGATCATGGCGTCGATTGCCGTGGTGATGTTCCTGCTGTGTTTTCTCAATACGAAAGAACGTATCAGCGCGCCGCCGACACATGAGAATTTTCTCTCCGATTTACGTGACTTAGTGCGTAACGATCAGTGGCGGGTGGTGGCGGCGCTGATCTTCTTCAACATCTCCTTCGGCGTGGTGCGTCTCGGCGCAATGATGTATTACGTCACTTATTATCTCGGCAATGCCAGCTACTTTATGTGGCTGCTGGCGGCACACATTGTCGGCAAAAGTCTCGGCAGTCTGCTGGTTAAACCGCTGACCCGCAACCGCAGCAAACTCGCGGCCTTCACACTGTGCGCCATTCTGACCGGTGCGCTGAGCGCGGCGATTTTCTTCGTTCCGGCGTGGATTTCCCTGCTGGTGGGCATGACCTTGCTGGTCTCCACCTTCTATCAGGTCACCACCACGCTGATGTGGGTGATGATGTCTGATGTGGTGGATTACGGCGAATACAAACAGGGCAAACGCATGGATGGCACCGTGTTTTCCACCTTGCTGGCGATCCTCAAAATGGGGATGGCGGTGAGCGGGGCAGTGGTCGGCTGGACGCTGGGCATGAGCGGTTACGTGCCGCATGCCGCACAGCAGAATACTGTCGCGATGCTGTCGATTATCGCGCTGTTCTCGCTGGTGCCGGGCGTGCTGTCAATGTTCAGCGCGCTGTCGATGCGCTGGTACAAGCTTAATGACGCCACCATGAAACAAATCAATCAGTCAAAAATTTCCCGGGAACATGAGCCTGAACCTCAGGCCACCTTGCATACACAGGAGTCCGCATGAGCGAATTAATCGCCGAAAAGAACCGTATCCTCTGGCATTTTGATCAGCAAACGCTGGTGATTGAACCCTGGGGCGAGAACAGCCTGCGCGTGCGCGCCACCTGCCGTCCTGAACTCAATGATTCGTTGTGGGCGCTGCTGCCCGCGGACACTCAGCCACAAGCAGAAATCAGTCACAGCACAGAAACCCTGACGCTGCGCAACGGTAACATCACCGCGACGGTGAATATCAAAGGGCAACTGGCGTTTTATAACCTGCGTGGTGAACTGATCCTCGAAGAGTACTGGCGTCAGCGTTCGACTGTGGGCATTGGCGCAACGGAAAAGAGTCAGGATAAATACATCAGTGCACTGAAGATGGATGCCCGCGAATTTAAAGCCATTCCCGGTGGCAAGCATCAATTAACCGTGCGTTTTGAATCGCGTCCGGACGAGAAAATTTATGGCATGGGGCAGTACCAGCAGAGCTGTCTGGATCTGAAAGGCTGCACGCTGGAACTGGCGCAGCGTAACTCGCAGGCCAGCGTACCCTTTATGCTTTCAAGCCTGGGTTACGGCATGTTGTGGAACAATCCGGCGATTGGCGAAGCGACATTCGGCAAAAACATTACCCGCTGGGAAGCGCAGGTCACGGAGCAGATGGATTACTGGATCACCGCCGGAGACACGCCCGCTGACATCCTGCATCAGTATGGCCGCGCGACCGGCACTGCGCCGCAAATGCCGGAATACGCGACCGGTTTCTGGCAGTGCAAACTGCGCTACCGTACGCAGCAGGAAGTGCTGGAGGTGGCGCGTGAATACAGGCGGCGCAATTTGCCGGTTTCGGTGATTGTCATCGACTTCTTCCACTGGCCGAATCAGGGCACCTGGTGTTTTGACCCCGTGGACTGGCCGGAACCGAAAGCCATGGTCGCGGAGCTTAAATCGCTGGGCATCGAAACTATGGTGTCGGTCTGGCCGACGGTAGACAGCCGCACCGACAATTATAAGGAAATGAAATCCAAAGGTTATCTGGTCAATACCGATCGCGGTGTGTCGGTGAATCTGGATTTTCTCGGCAACTGTACCTTCTTTGATGCCACACATCCCGGCGCGCGTCAGTTTGTCTGGGATAAGGTGAAGCAGAACTATTACGATCTGGGCATCCGCACCTTCTGGCTGGACGAAGCCGAGCCGGAATACCGCGCTTATGATTTTGATAACTATCGCTATCATCTCGGGCCGGTGCTGGAAGTGGGCAACATCTATCCGCAAAAATTCGCGCAAGGTTTTCACGACGGTTTACAGCAGGAAGGTGAGCACGAGATCGTGAATCTGGTGCGTTGCGCCTGGGCAGGCAGCCAGCGTTACGGCGTGCTGGCGTGGTCGGGCGACATCCATTCTTCCTTCCACGCGCTGCGTAATCAGATTGCCGCCGGTCTGAATATGGGGCTGGCGGGCATTCCCTGGTGGACGACGGATATCGGCGGTTTCCAGGGGGGGAATGTGAATGATCCGGCGTTTCATGAGTTGCTGATCCGCTGGTTCCAGTGGGGCGTATTCTGTCCGGTGATGCGTTTACATGGCTACCGCGAACCGCAAATCCAGCCGTCAGAACCGTGGCGTGACGGCATTGCGCAATGCAACAGCGGCGCACCCAATGAAGTCTGGAGTTACGGCGAAGAGAATTACCAGCTGATGAAAAGCGGGTTATTCCTGCGCGAAAAACTGCGCCCTTACATCAGCCGCGTGATGCAGGAAGCGCATGAAAATGGCGATCCGGCGATGCGCACTATGTTCTATCAGTATCCGGGTCAGGCTGAAAGCTGGCAGGTGGAAGATCAGTACATGCTTGGCGCAGACATTCTGGTCGCGCCGGTGTTGTATGCCGGTCAGCGCGAGCGGGAAGTGTGGTTACCGGCGGGGGAGATTTGGGTGGGGCTGAATGGGGAACGGTATCAGGGAGGAGAGGTTATAGTGGCTTCCGCGCCACTGGACGGGATACCGGTGTTTGTGCGGGAGGGGGCAGACGTGAAAGGAGAACTTGGTATTTGACCTGCTCCTCCCCCTGCGAAGGGGGAGGCGGGGAGGGGGTTTAGCAGACAACCCCCATCTTCGTATACACTCTGACCTTAGTTTTTGACCTTAATACCCCACCCCAACCCTCCCCTTCGCAGGGGCGGGAGTGTACGCCATCCCCCCATTTATGCCAATA